>NZ_JBIUVX010000025.1:0-49392 GCF_044743175.1 Pseudomonas sp. NPDC087690 | reverse complement strand
GATATTCCAGAGCCACACCGACCTGCCCCTGCCCTACGGAATCCATAATCGCCAAGCTCTTTCAGGTCGATGCATAGCGCCAGACACCTCGGTCAGTCCCCTTTCCTTCCGGAAGAGGGGACTGACCCGGGGATATTCCAGAGCCACACCGACCTGCCCCTGCCCTACGGAATCCATAATCGCCAAGCTCTTTCAGGTCGATGCATAGCGCCAGACACCTCGGTCAGCTCCCTCTCCCTCGGGGAGAGGGCTGGGGTGAGGGGCTTTTGATCTTTCACGCAGAACCCCAGACACAACAAAGCCCGCACAAGGCGGGCTCTGTTTGATTCGATCCGGCGTTAGAAGCGGAACACTTCCATATCCGTACGAATCGGCGAAGCCATCGGAATCTTCGGCTGCTTCTCGGCTTCCGCCGCCGGCGCGGCCGGTTTTGGTGCCGATTTACGCGGTGCCTCGGCCACCGGAGGCTGATTGGCCAGTGGCTTGAGTGCCACGGACAATTGCTCGGCCAGACGCTGCAGCAAAATGCCCTGCGCCTGCACCTGCGAAGCCGTGCTGCCGGCATGCAGCTCTTGCAGATGGACGATACGGTTATCGCGCACCTGACCACGACGATCGATCAATCGCCATTGCGCATCAAGGATCGCCGGTTGTTTCTCGCCGGAGTCCAGACGCGTGATGGTCAGCAACACCTGCACATCCGGGGTAAACCCACTGGTGGCCGGTGCCAGCACCACACGCTGGCTGTCGAGATGACCTGCAACCTGACGCATCAACAGCTGGTCAATATCCGACGAAAGACTACCGGCCCAACGACCGTCGGTCGCCGCCTGCAGACTGCCGTCCGGCTGACGTTGCAGCAATGTTTCACGTTGCAGGTAGTCGGCCAAGACCACCGGCCCTAACAAAACCGCCATGCCTGCGCTTTGCGCAGGCTGAACCGGACTTCCGCTGTCCAGTTGATACAGCGACACCGGCTGGTGAACGCTGCAACCCGCCAGGCCCAAAACGCCGGCGAGCAGAAAAATAAGGGGGCGCAGAGCAGTCATCATCCCGTCCAGGTGGCCGCCACAAGGCTGACCACAGTGAAAATACTCAATAAATATGAAGAACGCTCGGCCACGCCGGCGCTTGGAAAGGGCATATCATCCGTGAATATGCGTTCCGACTCCAGCGCCAAAGCGTCGATCTACGCGTTAAATCGTGGATCGACGCCTCTAGGACGCCTAATTGAGGTTTTCGACGAGCAGCGCATCGACCCGTTGGAAGCCACGCGGAAGCTTGTTACCACGTCGACCGCGCTCACCTTTGTAGTGTTCGAGGTCTTCAACCTTCAGCGACAGGGTCCGTTTTCCGGCCTGCAGCACCAGGGTGGCGCCTTCCGGAATGACGGCGATGTCCGTAACATATTCTTCGCGACTGGCCACCCGCTCACCGGAAATACCGATGATCTTGTTGCCTTTGCCCTTCCCTAATTGTGGCAGATCGCTGATTTTGAAGATCAGCAGGCGACCTTCGGTCGTCACCGAGGCCAGCCAGTTCTGCTCGCGATCAGCCACCGGACGCGGCGCAATCACCTTGGCGTTGTTCGGCAGACTCAACAAAGCCTTGCCGGCCTTGTTCTTGGCTTGCAGGTCTTCACCTTTGACGACGAAACCGTAACCGGCGTCGGACGCGATCACGTACAACGCATCGTCTTCCGGCATCAGCACGCATTCAAACGTCGCACCCGGCGGTGGCGTCAGACGACCGGTCAACGGTTCGCCCTGGCCACGGGCCGACGGTAACGTGTGCGCGGCGACCGAATAGCTGCGGCCAGTGGAGTCAATCACCACGGCAGACTGGTTGGAACGCCCCGCCGCCGAAGTTTTGAAGCCGTCGCCAGCCTTGTACGACAGGCCGGTTGCGTCGATGTCGTGGCCCTTGGCCGAACGGATCCAGCCCTTTTCCGACAGCACGACGGTAACTTTCTCGTTCGGCAGCAGATCGTGCTCGGTCAGCGCTTTCGCTTCGGTACGTTCGACGATCGGCGAACGGCGATCATCGCCATAGGTTTCGGCGTCTTTCAGCAGTTCGGTGCGCACCAGCTTCTTCAGCTTGGCTTCGCTGCCCAGCAGCGCTTGCAGCTTGGCTTGTTCTTTAAGCAGTTCGTCCTGCTCGTCGCGCAGCTTCATCTCTTCCAGTCGCGCCAACTGACGCAGACGGGTGTCGAGGATGTAGTCGGCCTGAATCTCGCTGAGGGCGAAACGCTCGATCAGCTTGGCTTTCGGGTGTTCCTCGGTACGAATGATGTGGATCACTTCATCCAGGTTGAGGTAAGCGATCAACAAACCGTCCAACAGGTGCAGACGACGCTCGACCTTGTCGAGGCGGAATTGCAGGCGGCGACGCACGGTCTGCACGCGGAATTCCAGCCATTCAACCAGCAAGGCGCGGAGGTTTTTCAGCTGTGGCTTGCCGTCCAGACCGATGATGTTGACGTTGACCCGGTAGGTCGACTCCAGCTCGGTGCTGGCGAACAGGTGCTGCATCAGCGCGTCGTGATCAACGCGGCTGTTGACCGGAATGATCACGATGCGGCACGGGTTTTCGTGGTCGGATTCATCGCGCAGATCAGCGATCTGCGGGGCTTTCGACGGTTTCGCCTGCATCAGCGCGGCGATCTGCTCCAGCACTTTCGCACCGGAGACCTGGTGCGGCAGCGCGGTGACGATGATGTCGCCGTCCTCGACGTGGTACACGGCACGCATGCGCACCGAGCCCTTGCCGGTTTCGTACATTTTCAGCAGGTCGGCGCGCGGCGTGATGATTTCCGCTTCGGTCGGATAGTCCGGGCCCTGAATGTGCTCGCAGAGCTGCTCGACCGTGGCTTTCGGCTCATCGAGCAAACGCACGCAAGCGGTCGCCACTTCACGCAGGTTATGCGGCGGCACGTCGGTGGCCATGCCCACGGCGATGCCGGTGGTGCCGTTGAGCAGAATGTTCGGCAGACGCGCCGGCAACACCAGCGGTTCCTGCAGGGTGCCGTCGAAGTTCGGGCCCCAATCGGCAGTGCCTTGACCCAGCTCGCTGAGCAGCACTTCGGAATAACGCGACAAACGCGCTTCGGTGTAACGCATGGCGGCGAAGGACTTCGGATCGTCCGGCGCACCCCAGTTACCCTGACCGTCGACCAGCGTGTAGCGATAGCTGAACGGCTGGGCCATCAGCACCATCGCTTCGTAGCACGCCGAGTCGCCGTGCGGGTGGAATTTACCGAGCACGTCACCGACGGTACGCGCCGATTTCTTGTGCTTGGAATCGGCGTCCAGCCCCAACTCGCTCATCGCATAAATGATGCGACGCTGTACCGGTTTCAGGCCGTCGCCGATATGCGGCAGAGCACGGTCCATGATCACGTACATGGAGTAGTTGAGGTAGGCACTTTCGGTGAAGTCGGCCAGCGAGCGGCGTTCTACACCGTCCAGGCTGAGATCAAGGGGGTTGCTCATGCAGGCCTCATCGGTTCGTTGTCTGGCGCAGCAGCATGGTGCCACCGCGCTGAGTAAATTCAAGTTTGTTCAGGGCGCTCATGCCAAGCAGCACCTGATCGCCATGCAGCCCCGGCGCCACCAGTGCGCGAACATCCCGCAGCACGATGTCGCCCAGTTGCAGGCGGGCAATTTTTGTCCGGTAGCCCTGGCTCAGGCCATTGGCCGTGCTCAGGGTCACACCGAAACCTTCTTCCAGCTTCAATCGCTTGGCCAGATCCGCCGGGATCGCCACATCGGTTGCGCCGGTGTCGAGCATGAACTCGACCGGTTCGCCGTTGATCTGACCGCTGGCGACAAAATGCCCTTGGGCGTTGCCCGCCAGTTTCACTTCGATAAAACCTTCGCCTTGCTGCGAACTGACCACCACATTCGGATTCTGCTGACGCTGCTCCCACTGGCCAAAGAACCGCGTAGCCAGAAACAGCGCCGCGCACCACGCCAGAATCATCAGCACGCGACCGGCGCGCTTGCCCGGCGGTTGCTGGCTCACGGCTTGGCGCTCCAGCCACCGTCAGGTGCGGCGAAACGCCAGACGATCGGACGTTTTTCGCCGTCGGCACGGACGCCGTCATTATTGTCGAGGCCGATCCATGCGCCCTGCGCATCCACCACCAGCGCTTCCGCCAGGCCATAGGCCTGGGAATAGCGGCGTTGCGGCTGCAAAGCGTCTTCGGCGTACGACCAGCATTGCTCGACCTTAGCGGTTACTGCATCGCGGCGGCAGATCTGAAAGGCATTACGCTCAAGGGTAAACAGCTTGCCATTGAACAGCGACAGGTCAGCAAAATCGCGAGTCACGGCGCGCGCCTTGGGAAACTGCGACGGCTGCATTTCGACCCCGGCTTCGCTGAGCAGCACGCAAGCACCGTCGCAATCCCAGACCGTTTGCTGGCGCTTGATCTTCAGCAGGCCGCGACGCTCGCGCTCGGCCGCCAACCACAACTGATCGCCCGCCGGATTGATCGCCAAGCCCTCGAACAACGCATTGAAGTGCAGCAACATGCCACTGGCCCGGGCTTCTTTCACCAGCATCGGCGAGATTTTCAGCCACGACGCCGGGCCTTGAGGTGGCACTTGCAACACGGCTGCATGCGCCTCGCTGACGATGTAGCGGTTGCCGGCGCTGTCGCAGGTGATGCCTTCGAAGTCCAGCTCGCCACCACGGATAAACGACGCCGCCCAGGTACGCGAGCTGAGGCCCCACGGCAAGCCGCTTTCAGGCACCGGCGGGACGTCGATGTGCACGGTTTCGGCCTGCCAGACCTGATCGCGGGTATCGAGACGGTAAATCTGATCGTCATCGCGATCAGACACCGTCCACAACTCATTGCCGCACAACGCCAGCCCCGACAGGTTGCCGCCGCGCATGCCGTCGACCGGATGCTCGGCGAGCAGGCGCAATTCCTGTATCGGCTCGGCCGACACGCTCATTGAACTCAGCAGCAAGGCTCCCGCCAAGGCCCAGCCAAACTGCATCAGGTCAGCACCTCGGCGAGGTTGCCTTTGGATTCGAGCCAGGTCTTGCGGTCGCCGGCGCGTTTCTTCGCCAGCAGCATGTCCATCATTTCCGAGGTTTGTGCGTAGTCTTCGCCCAGCGTCAATTGCACCAGACGCCGAGTGTTCGGGTCCATGGTGGTTTCGCGCAGCTGCGGCGGGTTCATTTCACCCAGCCCCTTGAATCGGGTGACTTGCGGCTTACCGCGTTTCTTCTCGGCGACCAGGCGGTCGAGAATGCCATCGCGCTCGGCTTCGTCGAGGGCGTAGTAGATCTCTTTGCCCAGGTCGATGCGGTACAGCGGCGGCATGGCGACGTAGACGTGACCGGCATCCACCAGCGGGCGGAAATGCTGGACGAACAAGGCGCAGAGCAATGTCGCAATGTGCAGACCGTCGGAGTCGGCGTCGGCGAGGATGCAGATCTTGCCGTAGCGCAGCTGGCTCATGTCCGCCGCGCCCGGATCGACACCGATGGCCACGGCGATGTTGTGCACTTCCTGGCTGGCGAGCACTTCGCTGCCGTCGACTTCCCAGGTGTTGAGAATCTTGCCGCGCAACGGCAGGATCGCCTGGAACTCCTTGTCCCGCGCTTGCTTGGCGGAACCGCCGGCGGAATCACCTTCGACCAGGAACAGCTCGGAACGCATCGGGTCCTGCCCGGCGCAATCCGCCAGTTTGCCCGGCAACGCCGGGCCCTGGGTGACGCGCTTACGCTCGACTTTCTTGCTCGCCTTGAGGCGGCGGCCGGCGTTGTTGATCGCCAGTTCAGCCAGCGCCAGACCGGTTTCCGGGTTGGCGTTGAGCCACAGGCTGAAGGCGTCCTTGACCACACCGGAGACGAACGCCGCCGCTTCACGCGACGACAGACGTTCTTTGGTCTGGCCGGAAAATTGCGGCTCCTGCATTTTCATCGACAGGACGAACGCGATGCGCTCCCAGACGTCTTCCGGCGCCAGCTTCACGCCGCGCGGCAGCAAGCTGCGGAATTCGCAGAATTCGCGCATGGCATCGAGCAAGCCCTGACGCAAACCGTTGACGTGGGTACCGCCCTGCGCCGTCGGGATCAGGTTGACGTAGCTTTCCTGTACCGCATCGCCACCTTCCGGCAACCACAGCAGCGCCCAGTCGACCGCCTCTTTGTTACCGGCGAAAGCGCCGCAGAACGGCTCGTTCGGCAGGCGTTCGAATTCGCTGACGGCATCGACCAGATAGGAGCGCAGGCCGTCTTCGTAATGCCATTCGACTTTCTCGCCGGTGCCTTTGTCTTCGAAGCTGACCAGCAGCCCCGGGCACAGCACAGCCTTGGCCTTGAGCACGTGCTTGAGGCGGCTGATGGAGAATTTTGGTGAATCGAAGTATTTCGGGTCCGGCGCGAAGTACACGCTGGTACCGGTGTTGCGCTTGCCGACAGTACCGACGATTTCCAGCTCGGTGGCCTTGTAGCCATCGGCGAAAGTCATCTGGTATTCGTTGCCATCACGTTTTACACGTACGCGGACTTCGGTCGACAAGGCGTTGACCACGGAAATACCCACACCGTGCAGACCGCCAGAGAACTGGTAGTTCTTGTTGGAAAACTTGCCGCCCGCATGGAGTTTGGTGAGGATCAGTTCGACGCCCGACACACCCTCTTCCGGATGGATGTCGACCGGCATGCCACGGCCGTCGTCGCTGACTTCCAGCGAGTGGTCGGCGTGCAGGATGACCTGCACCGATTTGGCGTGGCCGGCCAAGGCTTCGTCGACGCTGTTGTCGATGACTTCCTGGGCGAGGTGGTTCGGCCGACTGGTGTCGGTGTACATGCCGGGGCGTTTGCGCACCGGGTCGAGGCCCGAGAGGACTTCGATGGCGTCGGCGTTATAAGAGCTAGCGCTGGGAGTGGCCATAGGGTCTCGTCGTCAGTCATTCATGAAATAGGGGCAAGACTTCACAGTGCGGTGAAATCGATTGCCGAATACACATCGGCGCCAATGCCGGCAAAACTCAGCAGCGCCGGCAATTGCCCGGCAAAACCCTGAAAACTGTGGTCGCCGCCGGCCTGAATGCGCAAGGCACAGGCGCGGTAATACTGCTGGGCGAGGCGATAATCCAGTGTTTCATCGCCAGTCTGCAACCATACCTGATAGCGCTGGCCATCCTGCGGCGCAGGCACTTCCAGTTCGGCCAGGGCCGTGACGTGGTCGTGGGTCAATTCCCAGGTTTCATCGGTATACAGGTTTTTCTGCGTGCCCAGATAGCCGTCGAACATCCGGTGCGGGCTGACCGCCGGGTTGACCAGCAGGGCTTTCAGACCATGGCGCTCGGCCAGGTGAGTCGCATAGTAGCCGCCGAGGGAGCTTCCCACCAGCAGCGGGCTGCCCAGCTCGGCGATTGCTCGCTCCAACTGACCGATGGCTTCGCGCGGATGGTGATGCAGGGCCGGAACACGCAGTTGCTCGCTCAAACCCAGTTGCTCCATCACCGTTACCAGCTGACAGGCCTTTTTCGAGGCCGGGGCGCTGTTGAAACCGTGGATATAGAGGATCGAACCGGACATTTGAGCTCCCTGAGTGTCGGTTTGGGTTTGCGGAGTTTACAGGGAGAGAAGATTGGATTGGGGGGTGGTTTCGAGAAATTGGTCATTCAGCAGGAGCGGCCCTCACCCTAGCCCTCTCCCGGAGGGAGAGGGGACCGAATGGGGGATATTTACGAACTACATCGACCTGAACGCCTTGCTGTGAATCCATAATCGACAACGCTGCTTCAGGTCGATGGATAGCGAAAGACACCTCGGTCGGCCCCCTCTCCCTCCGGGAGAGGGCTGGGGTGAGGGGCTTTTGATTCGATCAGTAGCCGTTGGAACCGTAATCAACCGTGAAGGCAAAACCGCTGACGCGTTCGACGCCGGTTTCCAAGCGACCATCCGGTAACAACCGCAACCAGCGATACCCCGGCGCCTGCTCGCCGACCTTGAAGTCCTCACTGCCCGGCTCGAACTGAATGCAGGTCGACGGCGATGCCATCAGGCGCACGCCGTTGCGCTCGCGATCAAACGCCTGATGCACATGCCCCCACAACACCGCACGAGCCTGTGGAAAACGATCCAGCACTTCGAAAAACGCGTCTGGATTGCGCAGGCCGATAGGCTCTGCCCACGCACACCCGATCGGCACCGGATGATGGTGAAAGCACACCAGATGATGGCGTTCCGGCGCTTCGCTCAAAGAGCGCGCGAGTAGTTGCAGTTGATCGTCCTGCAGATACCCCGGCACCGAGCCCGGCACTGCCGAATCCAGCAGCGTCACCCGCCAGTTGCCGATATCGACCACCGGCTCCAGCAGCGTGCTCTGCACGGCGGCCTGGGCCATTATCATCGGTTCGTCGTGATTACCGGGAATCCACCGCGCCGGCGCATCGATCTGCGTGCTCATCTGACGAAACTGCTGGTACGACTCCAGCGTGCCGTCCTGCGAGATATCCCCGGTGGCCAGAACCAGGTCGATCTGCGGCTGCTGCCCCAGTACCAGCTCAATGACTTTTTGCAGGCTCTCGCGGGTATTCATGCCCAGCAGCGTACCGTCCGCGTCAGCGAACAAATGGCTGTCGGACAACTGCACCAGCAACGCCGGATCGGCGGTGGTCAACGTGGATACGCTCGGCAAGGCGTTCTCCCAAGGCAAAAGCACGGAATCGATCGAGTGCCGCAATTATGCTGGGGGATCAGTAAAAGAGGAAACCGTCGAACCGGACGCAGTTCACAACTAGCGTACGACTTCGTACTCATGCCCCAACGCCAGGCAATGACTCAGCCATTCCCCCAGGAACAGATTGAGCTGGGCCTTTTCATCCGGTTGATGCATGGCCGCGTTCGGATAAGGATAGATGCCGCGAAAGCGTCGTGCATGTTCGGCGCTGACCACTTCGGCCATGCGTGCGTCGTGATAGACCTGCACTTCCAGTTGCGGCACCGGCAACCACGGCAGGCTGTGTTCCTGGCGCACTTGCAACGTCGTGGTGTATGGGCAGGTTTGCAGCACTTCGAGGGCCAGCACGCCGAGCATCTGCTCGCCTTGAGTCACGGCGATGCGCCGCGCCTCGGGCTCGTTGCGCATGTCCGGAACCAGTCGCATCAGACGCGCGTAGTTGGCCTCGCAGGCGGCTTGCAGCCCCGCGAGGTCGACTCGATAGCGATCGCGCAACTTGTTTACGACCATAACCCCCTCACTTCGGCGCGGTTCAGCGCCAGCCACTGCAAGGCGATGATGCTCGCCGCATTGGCAATGCGTCCGTCACGGACGGCCTGCAAGGCATCTTCAAAGGCCCAGACCGTGACGCGGATATCTTCTGCCTCTTCTTCCAGACCATGCAGGCCGCCAACGCCTTCGGTGCTGCAACGCCCCAGGTACAAGTGCACGAATTCGTTGCTACCGCCCGGCGACGGGAAATACTTGGTCATCGGCCACAGGGCCTTGATGTCCAGCCCAGCTTCCTCCTGCGCCTCGCGGTGAGCAACTTCTTCCGGTTGTTCATCCTTGTCGATCAGACCAGCGACCAGCTCGACCAGCCACGGATTGTCGGTCTTGCCCATGGCGCCGATGCGAAACTGCTCGATCAACACCACTTCGTCGCGCTGCGGATCGTACGGCAGCATGCACACGGCATCGTGGCGGACAAATATTTCACGGTTGATTTCGCGGCTCATGCCACCGGCGAACAATTCATGGCGCAGGTGAACACGGTCGAGCTTGTAAAAGCCCTCGTAGCATTTTTCGCGCCGCACGATATCGACGGCGGTCGGAATGGCGTTGGCAAAATCAGTCATGAGCATCCTCTTTACTGCAGATCCATTACGAGGTTGCTGTGTGTGACTGGCAACCTCGACTTCGCGCCATCCTAACGCGCCCGCACGGTTTGATGCAGCCCCTTTACCGTCAGCGGGATGGACGGTGGCGGCGAAACGCACTCTAATTAGCTTAGTGGCGAACTGACTGCTTCGTGGAGAGTCGAAGCGGTAACTTTTTGCCTTCCCTTGCTTTCGAAAGGACGCCCATGTCGCTTTTCAAAATTGCCTCCGTGGCCGCCATCGCCCTGACCCTGGGCGCGTGCGCCAGCCTGTTCCAGCCCAACTACCGCACGCCGCTGGAAACCACCCGCGATGCGTCGGAACAACTGAAACCCGGTTGTTCCAACCCTGACTGCCCACTGGTGAACATCGACACCCTGCGCTTCCCGGCCGAACCTGCGCTGGACGGCATCATCGAAAAACGTCTGCTGCAAATGACCCGCACCGAGAAAAACGCGCCGGTGGCGCCCACCCTGGCGGCCTATCGCGAGCAGTTTCTGGCCAGCGCCGGCCCGCGCAACAGCAGCTACCTGCAAGCAAAAGTACGCGAACAGCATGACGGCTTGGTGATCATCGAGGTGTCGAGCTACCTCGACACCGGCGGCGCGCATGGCACACCGGGTCGCGGTTTCATCAACTATTCGCGCCAGCAGCACAAGGTGCTGAACCTGTCCGACATGTTGCTGCCAGGTCAGGAAGACGCATTCTGGAAAGCGGCGCAGGTGGCGCACAACAGCTGGTTGATCAGCACCAAGCTCGATCAGGAGCCGGAGTTCGTGGCGAACTGGCCGTTCGTGAAAACCCCGAACGTGGCGCTGACCTATGGCGGCGTGATCCTCAAGTACGACGTGACCACCATCGCGCCTTACGCGCTGGGCCACGTCGAACTGAAGATTCCTTATCCGCGTCTGAACGGCATTCTCAAGCCCGAGCTGTTTCCCGGCCGTAACTGAAGGCCCGACCGAGTACTAGCTGCAACAGCCCTGCCAGCACCAGCGCCGGCAGGGTTGCGCCGACATCCGGATACAGATTCGCCAGCAAATGGTAGGTGCTCACGCCACCCAGCCACGCCAACAACGCCGGCCAGCGCAACGCGGCTGACGCGACCTGAGCACTGCGCTTGCGCAGGATGAAGTGATCGACCAGCACCACGCCGAACAGCGGCGCAAACACCGAGCCGATCAGCAGCAGGAAATTCTGGTACTGCGCCAACGGCGCCAGCAGGGCGATCAGCGTGCAGATCACGCCTATGGCCAAGGCCAGATGCTCGACTTTCAGGCGCAACAGAATCCCGCTCGAAACCGCTGCCGAGTGAATGTCGGCGAAGGCGTTTTCCGACTCGTCCAACAGAATCAGTAGCAACGGAATGCCCAGCCCAGCCCCGGCCAGTGCCAGCAACAGCGCGTTGACTTCACCGCTTGGCGCGAAGGCCAGGGTGTAGGCGACGCCGAGGCTCATCAGCCAGAAGTTGCCGATGAAGAAACCGACGGCGGTACCGCCGAAAACATTCTTCGCACGCTTGCCGAAACGCGAGTAGTCGGCGATCAGCGGCAGCCACGACAGCGGCATCGCGATAGCAATGTCGAAGCCCACGGCGAACGGCATCGAACCGTCACCGGCACGCGACCAGAGATCGGCCAGATCGGCTTTGGCAAACAGGTTCCAGGTCAGCCAGATGCACGCTGCCAGCAGCAACCAGATGCCCCACTTGCGTAGAATCTGCCGGACGAAAGTCAGCGGCCCGCTGACCGCCAGCAACGTCGCGAGGGCGCCGAAAAACAACGTCCACAACACTGGGTTCGACCACAGCGAACCTTCGCTGAACGCGCGGGTGCCGAGCAGGCTCGCAGCGTCGCGCATGACGATGATTTCGAACGAGCCCCAACCGATCAGTTGCAGCAAGTTGAGCAGCGCCGGCAGGCTCGCGCCTTTGCTGCCGAGGCTGAGTTTCAGCGCGGCCATCGAAGACAGACCGGTATCGCTGCCGATCACGCCGACGGCGGCCAACAGCAGCACGCCGACCAGCGTGCCGAGGAAAATCGCCAGCAGCGAACCGGACAGGCCCAAGCCTGGCGCGAGCAATGCACCGGTCTGCAAAACCATCAGGCCGATGCCGAGGGAAAACCACAGGGAAAACAGATCACGACCGCCGAACACACGCTTGTCGGCGGGCACGGCGAGGTCGGGGGAATAAGTGCTGGGTTGAATGCTCAAGGGTGTTATCTCAGAGGGACATTTTTGTTGTGTTGTGATCGTTCCCACGCTCTGCGTGGGAATGCCTCTAGGGACGCTCTGCGTCCAGTGACGCGGAGCGTCACGGGCTGCATTCCCACGCGGAGCGTGGGAACGATCAGTACGGGGTCAAACTTTCTTGTACAGCTGACTGCCTTCCTTCTTGAACCGCTCGGCCTGTTCCGCCAGGCCTTGGGCAACGTCCACGTCGACCGCATCGATGCGCTGGTTGGCCGCGTACTCGCGGACTTCCTGGGTGATCTTCATCGAGCAGAATTTCGGCCCGCACATCGAACAGAAATGCGCGACCTTGGCCGAATCCTTCGGCAGGGTTTCATCGTGATACGAACGGGCGGTGTCGGGGTCGAGACCGAGGTTGAACTGGTCTTCCCAACGGAACTCGAAACGCGCCTTGCTCAAGGCGTTGTCGCGAATCTGCGCGCCCGGATGCCCTTTGGCCAAGTCCGCCGCATGCGCCGCGATCTTGTAGGTGATGATCCCGGTCTTCACGTCATCCTTGTTCGGCAGGCCCAAGTGTTCCTTCGGCGTCACGTAGCAAAGCATCGCGCAACCGAACCAGCCGATCATCGCCGCACCGATACCCGAGGTGATGTGGTCATAGCCCGGCGCGATGTCGGTGGTCAGCGGGCCGAGGGTGTAGAACGGCGCCTCGTCGCAGCACTCCAGCTGCTTGTCCATGTTCTCTTTGATCAACTGCATCGGCACGTGGCCCGGGCCTTCGATCATGCACTGCACGTCGTGCTTCCAGGCAATCTTGGTCAGCTCGCCGAGGGTCTCCAGTTCACCGAACTGCGCTTCATCGTTGGCATCGGCAATCGAGCCCGGACGCAGACCATCGCCCAGCGAGAAGCTGACGTCGTAGGCCTTCATGATTTCGCAGATTTCGTCGTAGTGGGTGTAGAGGACGTTCTCTTTGTGGTGCGCCAGGCACCACTTGGCCATGATCGAGCCGCCACGGGAAACGCTGCCGGTCACGCGCTTGGCGGTCAACGGCACGTAGCGCAGCAACACGCCGGCGTGGATGGTGAAGTAGTCGACGCCCTGCTCCGCCTGCTCGATCAGCGTGTCGCGAAACAGCTCCCAGGTCAGGTCTTCGGCGACGCCGTTCACTTTTTCCAGCGCCTGATAGATCGGCACGGTACCGATCGGCACTGGCGAGTTGCGGATGATCCATTCGCGGGTTTCGTGGATGTGTTTACCGGTGGACAAGTCCATCACGGTGTCCGAACCCCAGCGAATGCCCCAAGTCAGTTTCGCCACTTCTTCTTCGATCGAAGAACCCAGCGCGCTGTTGCCGATGTTGCCGTTGATCTTCACCAGGAAGTTACGGCCAATGATCATCGGTTCCAGTTCAACGTGGTTGATGTTGGCCGGAATGATCGCGCGACCACGGGCGATTTCTTCGCGGACGAATTCGGCAGTGATTTCTTTCGGGATGCTTGCGCCAAAGCTGTGGCCGGCGTGTTGCTGCGTCAACAGGCCGGCGGCGCGGGCCTCTTGCAGCTTCATGTTTTCGCGGATGGCGACGTATTCCATCTCGGCGGTGATGATGCCTTTACGGGCGTAATGCATCTGGCTGACGTTGGCACCGGCCTTGGCGCGGCGCGGGTTGTTGACGTGGGCGAAACGCAGCTTGGTCAGCTCGGCATCGGCCAGACGCTGTTGGCCGAAGTTGGAGCTCAGGCCTGCCAGGCGCTCGGTGTCGCCACGGTCATCGATCCACGCCGAACGCACGTCGCCCAAGCCTTTGCGCACATCGATCACCACGTTCGGATCGGTGTACGGGCCCGAGGTATCGTAGACGGTGACTGGCGCGTTGATTTCGCCGCCGAAGTCGGTCGGGGTCACATCGAGGGTGATTTCGCGCATCGGTACGCGGATGTCCGGGCGCGAGCCCTGAACGTAGACTTTTTGCGAACGGGTGAACGGCTTGACCGATTGTTCGTCGACCTTGGCCGAGTCACTCAGGTTGATCGCGTTTTTTGATTTTGTAGTCATCACGGGCTCTCCAGACAGCATCCAGGCAGTGGATTGTCGGAGCAGAACCTGAAAGGCACGGACGCACCAGGACCGGTGCTGTGCATCGTCGTCGAGCGTTCGATTGTCGAACAATTTCCCGGACGAAGCACAAGAGGACTCGCCGGGTGACGAGAAATCTTGTTCCCTACGCAGGCGCTAACCTGATCAGGTTCAACGGGATCCGAAATTATTCGATCTCAGCCTCATAGCAAGGCACCCCGACAAGAACCCGGCCAGTCTAGACACAACTGGCAAAGAACGCCAACACCGCAGCAATCACCATGATGAATGGCGCAAATACAGGGGCTTGGCCGATTGTTGTGAACCGATTGCGCAACTACACTCGCCTTGCCCCGCCACGCCTTGACGCTGCGGGGCCTGCGCCGTACCTTTGGCGCCCGGATTACTTCCATAATATTAATGCTAGGGATCGCCTCATGCTGCGCAAACTCTCACTGGCTGTTGCCGTGTCTTGTGCGTCCAACGCAATGGCCTGGGCAGCAGAAGCGCCCTTGTCGACCAAAACCGATCTGGTCAGCGTCTATCAGGAAGCGGTCGACAACAATGCCGATCTGGCCGCTGCGCGCGCCCAGTACGGCGCGCAGAAAGAAGTGGTGCCGCAGGCCCGCGCCGGGTTGCTGCCGAATCTTTCCGGCGGTGCCGAGACCGCCAACGTGCGCACCTCGATCGATCAGCCCTCGGCCATTGCCAATCGCAGCGCGCACTCGTATCAGGCGACCCTTGCGCAACCGTTGTTCCGCGCCGATCGCTGGTTCCAGTACCAAGCGGCCAAGGACGTCAATGAGCAAGCGGCACTGCAACTGTCGGCGACCGAGCAGAATCTGATCCTGCAATCGGCCGAAAGCTATTTCAACGTGCTGCGCAGCCAGGACAACCTGGCCTCGACCAAGGCTGAAGAAGCCGCGTTCAAGCGCCAGCTCGATCAGTCCAACGAGCGCTTCGATGTCGGTCTGTCGGACAAGACCGACGTCCTGCAATCGCAAGCCAGTTACGACACCGCACGCGCCAACCGTATCGTCGCCCAGCGTCAGGTCGATGATGCGTTTGAAGCGCTGATCACCCTGACCAACCGTCAGTACAACTCGATTCAAGGCATCGTCCATTCACTGCCGATCCTGCCGCCGGCGCCGAATGACGCCAAGGCCTGGGTCGATACCGCAGCGAAACAGAACCTCAATCTGCTGGCGAGCAATTTTGCCGTCAGCTCGGCCGAGCAAACCCTGAAGCAGCGCAAGGCCGGCCACTTGCCGACCCTCGACGCCGTGGCCAAATACGAAAAAGGTGACAACGACGCCCTTGGCTTCGGCAACCCGAATTCATTCGGCGCGCCTTACGGTGGCAACGTCGAACAGAGCACGGTCGGCTTGCAACTGAACATCCCGATCTACAGCGGCGGGCTGACCAGTTCGCAGGTGCGCCAGTCTTACGCGCAACTGGATCAGAGCGAGCAGCAGCGCGAATCCCTGCGTCGGCAGATCGTCGAGAACACCCGCAACCTGCATCGCGCGGTGAACACCGACGTCGAGCAGGTCCAGGCGCGCAAGCAATCAATCATTTCCAACCAAAGCGCGGTGGAAGCCACGGAAATCGGTTATCAGGTGGGTACGCGCAATATCGTTGACGTGCTCGATGCGCAACGTCAGCTGTACACCTCGGTGCGCAACTACAACAACACGCGTTACGACTACATTCTCGACAACCTGCGCTTGAAACAGGCAGCGGGGACGTTGAATCCGGGGGATCTGGAAGATCTGCGGCGTTATCTGAAGGCCGACTACAACCCGGACAAGGATTTCCTCCCGCCGGATCTGGCCAAGGCAGCCGAAGCGCAGCTCAAGGCCCGCCCTTAAAAAGCAAAAGATCGTCCGATCGCGGCCCGAGCCTGCGGCAGCTCCTACAGGAAAATGCATTCCAATGTAGGAGCTGCCGCAGGCTCGGGCCGCGATCGGACGATCTTTTTGCTTTATTTGATCAGTCGGCCCAAGCCATCCAGCAACCGCTGCAACGCGCCCTGATTACGGCGCATCACTGCCAGCCCGGCCTCGGCCATGCGCTGTGCATCACGCGGCAGCTCGAACAGTCGCTGCACCTCCACCGCCAACCCTTCGGCATCATCCACTTCCGCCAACGCCCCGGCTTCACGCAGCTGCGCCGCAATGTCGAGGAAGTTGAACAAGTGCGGGCCGCAGATCACTGGTTTCGCCAGTGCTGCCGGCTCCAGCAGATTGTGCCCGCCGTTCGCCACCAGGCTGCCGCCAACAAACGCGCTGTCCGCCAGTGCGTAGAGAAACAGCAATTCGCCCATGGTGTCGCCGAGCAGCACTGACGTTTGCGCATCGACATCGACCCCGGTCGAACGCCGCACCGTGGCGAAGCCTTCGCGCTGGCACAGCTCGAACACCGAATTGAAACGCTCGGGATGACGCGGCACCAGAATCAGCAGCGCGTCCGGGTGATTGGCCAGCAAGCGACGATGGGCATTGAGTACCACCTCGTCTTCGCCTTCGTGAGTGCTGGCGGCGATCCACACTGGGCGCTCTTGCGCTTGCCATTGGCCGCGCAAATCAGCGGCGCGCTGCAGTAATTGCGGGTCGATGGTCAGGTCGAATTTGATCGAACCGGTGACATCGACTGTTTCCGGACGCGCGCCGAGATCGCGGAAACGCTGGGCTTCGGCTTCGGTCTGCACGGCGAACAGGCTCATCTCGGCAAGCATCGGCGCGGTGAGTTTGCTGAAACGGCCATAGCCTCTGGCGGAGCGCTCGGACAAACGCCCGTTGGCCAGCGCCACCGGAATGCCGCGCTTGGCGCACTGGTGAATGTGGTTGGGCCACAACTCGGTTTCCATGATCACCGCAAGCTTCGGTTGCGCGCGATCCAGAAAGCGCGCCGCTGCACATGGCAAGTCATACGGCAGGTAGCAATGCTGGATGCGCGGCTCGTTGGCGAACAACGCCTGAATCCGTTCCGAACCGGTCGGGGTCATGCAGGTCACGGTGATCGGCAGTTGTGGGTAACGCTGCAGCAAAGCGCGAATCATTGGCGCGGCGGCGATGCTCTCGCCAACAGATACCGCATGTACCCAGATGCCACCCGGTTGCAGCGCCGGCATCCCGTAAGAGAAACGTTCGCCGATACGCTTGGCGTACGCCGGCGCCTTGCGCGCCCGCAGCCACAGCCGAATCGCCACCAATGGCAGCCCCAGATAAAACAGCGCGGTGTAGAGAGTTCTATTCATGGCGGCGGAGTTTATCGACTTTTGTCGCCGATCGCGCGCAAGTGCACGGCAAAACGTTCGGCCAGCCACCTCGCGGCCGGGCCAAGGGGCTCGTCGCGGCGCCAGACCAATTCGACCACCAGCGCCGGCGGCGTCCATTCACTGTCGAGTTCGACCATCAGGCCGTGATACGCCGAGTATTGCACCACATGCCGGGGCAGCCAGGCCCAGCCAAGGTCGCGCACCAGCCACTCAGCCATCACATAGAAACTGTCGGCGCGCCACACCTGCGGGCTGGCCGGCTCGTTGCCCGGATAGACGCTGGTTTGTGTCGACATCAACAACTGCCGGTGTTGCGCCAGTTGCTCGCAGGTCACGTAGGACTGTTTGGCCAGCGGATGATTGATCCCGCAGACCGTGACCATTTCCACGCTGCCGAGCACGCGCCGCTCCAGCGCCTCAGGGATTTCATCGTGATAGAACAGCAGGCCGAGATCGGCGCGCCGCTCCACCAGTTTGCGCGCGACTTCACCTTGGGCGGCGCTGGTCAGTTGCACTTCGAGACTGGGGAATTGCTCGGCGAGGGCGCCGAAACTTTCCACCAGCGCCTGATACGGCATCGCCTCGTCCTGGGCGACGCGCAGTTGCGCTTCCTGGCCACGCATCATCGCCATGGCACGCCCGTTAAGGCGTTCGCACTGGCGCAGCACTTCCCGTGCTTCTTCGAGCAGCGCTTCACCTGCTTCGGTGAGGGTTGGCTGGCGGCCGCTGCTGCGCTCGAACAGACTGACGCCCAGATCGTCCTCGAGCATGGCAATCGCGCTGCTGACCGCCGACTGCGCTTTGCGCTGCTGACGCGCCACGGCGGAGAACGAGCGTTGATCGGCGACCGCGATAAATGTGCGTAATTGATCTAGATTCCACTGCATGCTGCGCGCCCAACCCATCTTTCCAACAGATAGGTAATGACTTTACCGCATCTGGAGAATCACTAGAATGCCGACCTCAGACAGTAACGCTCCACTTGAGGAATACACATGAACGCCTACGCCTACCTTGCCATCGCCATTTGTGCCGAAGTCATGGCCACCGTCTCGATGAAAGCGGTCAAAGGCTTCAGCACGCCGCTGCCTCTGCTGGTGGTGATCGTGGGCTACGCCATCGCGTTCTGGATGTTGATCCTGGTAGTGCGCACCGTTCCGGTCGGCGTGGCCTACGCGGTGTGGGCCGGGATGGGCATCGTCATGGTCAGCGTCGCGGCGCTGTTCATCTACGGGCAAAAACTGGATGTGCCGGCGATGCTCGGGATGGCGTTGATCGTGCTCGGCGTCGTCGTGATCCAGCTGTTCTCGAAAACCGCCGGCCACTAAAGACAAAACGCATCCCCCTGTAGGAGTGAGCCTGCTCGCGATAGCGGTCTATCAGACGACATAAATGTTGAATGACAGATCGCTATCGCGAGCAGGCTCACTCCCACAGGTTTGCATTCCCTCTGTTGATCATCGACAAATCCGCCTCTTTCCCGAGTCTGTATACTGCGCCCTCGTCTTGAACACTGAGGTCGCTGCATGCCATCCGTTATTTCCACCGACGTTCTGATTGTCGGCGCTGGTGTCGCCGGCCTCTGGCTGAATGCGCGTCTGCGCCGTCAGGGTTTTTCGACCGTGCTGGTGGAAAGCGCCAGCCTCGGCGGCGGGCAGACTGTGAAGTCGCAAGGGATCATCCACGGCGGTGCCAAATACGCGCTGCACGGTGCCTTGACGGGTGCTTCGGAAGCCATCGCCGACATGCCGCGCCGCTGGCGTGAAGCGTTGGCCGGCGACGGCGAGTTGGACCTGTCCGGTGTGCGCCTGCTTTCCGAGGCTCACTACCTGTGGTCGCCGGGCACACTGGCGGGCAACCTCACCAGTTTCTTCGCCAGTAAAGCCGTGCGTGGCCGGGTTGATCAGGTCAAGGGCGAGCAACTGCCGCCAGCCCTGCAAGACAAGCGCTTCAAAGGCAAGGTCTACCGCCTGGCCGAGCTGGTGGTGGATGTGCCGAGCCTGGTTCAGCGCCTGGCCGATCTGGCCGGCGATGGCTTGCTTGCCGGACAAATCATCGAGCCGCTGCTGGAAGCCGGTGTGCTGGTCGGCCTCAGAGTCGATGGCCGCGAGATTCGCGCACAACGTATCGTTCTCAGCGCGGGCGCCGGCACCGCGCAATTGCTCGAAACCCTGAACCTCAGCCGCCCGGCCATGCAACGCCGCCCGCTGCACATGATCATCGCCAAAGGCCCGGGGCTGAAGCCGCTGTACGCACACTGCCTGGGCGGCGGCACCAAACCGCGCATCACCGTGACCACGCACCCGGCGGCGGATGGCAACTGGGTCTGGTACATGGGCGGCGACATCGCCGAGAGCGAAGGTGTCCATCGCGAGCCCGCCGAGCAAATCGCCACCGCGCAAAAAGAAATCGCCCAGTTGCTGCCGTGGATCGACCTCAGCACCACGCAATGGGCGACCCTGCGGGTGGATCGCGCCGAACCACTGCAAACCGGGCTGACTCGCCCGGACCACGCTTTCCTTGCCGAAGAAGGTCGCCTGCTGGTGGGTTGGCCGACCAAACTGGCGCTGGCGCCAGATTTCGCCGACCGTGTGATCGCCGCCCTGCAACGCGACGGCATCCAGCCGCAGGCCCACCAACCGTTTCCGGCTTTGCCGCAGCCCCCGATGGGCGTTCCAGCCTGGGAGCAATTGCTGCCATGAGTATCGCCAACCTGCATGACTTGCACCGTCCGCTGGGCAGCACTGGCCTGATGGTTTCGCCACTGGGCCTGGGCACCGTGAAACTGGGCCGCGACCAAGGGGTGAAATACCCCAACGGTTTCCAGATTCCCGGCGACGACGAAGCACGGATGCTGCTCCGTCAGGCGCGCGAGCTGGGCCTCAACCTGATCGACACTGCCCCGGCTTACGGTCGCAGCGAAGAACGCCTCGGCCCGCTATTGCGCGGCCAGCGTCAGGACTGGGTGATCGTCAGCAAGGTCGGCGAAGAGTTTGCCGATGGTCTGTCCCACCACGATTTCAGCGCGACGCACACGCGAATGTCGGTCGAGCGCAGCCTGCAACGTCTTGAAACCGATTTTATCGATCTGGTGCTGGTGCACTCTGACGGCAATGACATGGCGATCCTCGAGCACGAAGAGGTGTACGCCACCCTCGCGGCGCTCAAGGCCGAGGGCAAGATTCGTGGCTTCGGCTTCTCCGGCAAAACCGTCGAAGGCGGCTTGAAAGCATTGGAGCAAGGCGACTGCGCGATGGTCACCTACAATCTGAACGAACAAAACGAGAAGACTGTCATTGACTATGCTGCTGCGCACGGCAAAGCCATTCTGGTGAAAAAAGCCTTGGCCAGCGGTCATGTTTGCCTGAGCCCGGGCGTGGACCCGGTGCGCGCCAGCTTTGAATTGCTGTTCGCCCAGCCTGGCGTGGCCAGTGCTATTGTCGGCACGATCAATCCGCTGCACCTCGCCCACAACGTTGCGACCGTTGCCCAGGTCCTTCGTGGTCACTGACGCCGCTTCGCGGCCTTAAGCAGGAGCCGATATGCCGCGCACGCTCATCAGAAAGAACCCGAGCAACTTCAAGACCCTGCCATTGTTCGTCGAAGCCACGCCCGAAGGCCTGACCTACCAGAGCGTTGGCATGCCGCTGAATTTCACCCAGACCCTGCAACGGCGCAAACCGGTCAGCGTAGCGGACGCCGAGCGCTTTGCGCTGGAGCTGGCCAACCTTGGGGTATCGGTGCGCCTGACCCTGCACTGGCAGAATCGCGACTATTGGGTTCTGGTGCGCCAGCGTCGGCAGGATCGCGGCGACGTGGTGCTCAAGCTGATTTCCGGTTATGTGCCGGCCCACGAGCTGAACATTCCCCTGCACACCGCCATTCAGGAAATTGCTGAAGAGTGCCTGCTGGAAACTCCGGAAGGCTGGCTTGGCGGGCGTTTCAATGACACCTGGCTGCCAGCGCCTTATGCGACGGCCCTGCATTATCGCGAAGCCCTGCCTTTTCGCCTGACGCCACTATCCGGTTCGGCGCGCCCGGTGCGCTGCGCCAATCTGCAACTGCAGGAACGCCCACGGGCGTATGTGCATCTGCCCACTGCTTCACTGCAATTGATCTACGACCTGCGACTGGAAGTGCCCAAGGAAGCCAAATCCTTGAGCCTGTTTCATGTCGATGAGCGGCTGGAAGGTGATCAATTGGTGGCGCGGCTGGATCGTAAACGGCCGGATCTGTACCTGATGCCATTGCAGGACGGCGAACCGCTGCCTGAGTTGTATACGTTGAAAAAGGGTCAGTTGTACCCGGCAGGCACTCGCGGTCTGTATCTGGCCGAGAGCTTCGCCAAACAGGATGGCTGGCTGGTGCGTGAGGAGCGGATTCGCTGGAAGGACTGGCTGCGCCAACAGGGGCTCACGCCGCCGGAGAAGGCGACTGGTCTGGCGCGGTTGCGCGGCAAGGCCAGGCAACTGCTGAAAAAAATCGTACCGCGCAAGAAAGTGAATTCCTGAAAGCAAAAAGATCGCAGCCTGCGGCAGCGCCTACATTGGAATGTATTTCCCTGTAGGCGCTGCCGCAGGCTGCGATCTTTTGACCTTAATGACCGCGGATTTTTTCCACAATCGCCGTGGTCGAGCTGTTTTCAACCAGCCCCAGCACTTTTACCGTACCGCCATAGGCCGTGACGATATCGGCGCCGACCACCTGATCAATGCCGTAATCCCCGCCCTTGACCAGCACATCCGGCTTGACCTCGCGCAGGAGGTTTTCCGGGGTACCTTCCGGGAAGCTGATCACCCAGTCCACCGCACCGAGGCCGGCGAGCACCGCCATGCGCCGGTCGACGCTGTTGATCGGACGGCCAGGACCTTTAAGACGGCTGACGGACGCGTCATCGTTGATCGCCACGATCAGACGGTCGCCCTGTGCGCGCGCCTGTTCGAGGTAGGTGACATGGCCGGCATGGAGAATATCGAAGCAGCCATTGGTGAAGACGATGCGCTCGTTATGCGCACGGGCATCGGCCACCGCCAGAATCAGTTGCTCCAGGCCCAACACACCACGCTCGGAGCCTTCTTCGCGCTGGATGGCACGACGCAGTTCCGGCGCGCTGATTGCCGCCGTACCCAGTTTGCCGACGACGATGCCCGCCGCCAGATTGGCCAGAGCCACGGCGTGAGGTAATTCTTCACCGGCCGCAATCGCCGCCGCCAGCGTCGAAATCACCGTATCACCAGCACCCGTCACGTCGAACACTTCACGGGCGCGGGCCGGCAAGTGCAACGCCGGATGATCCGGGCGCAACAGGGTCATGCCGTGCTCGCCGCGAGTGACCAGCAGCGCACCGAGATCGAGGTCGTGCATCAGGGCTGCGCCCTTGCTCACCAACTCGTGCTCGTCGGCGCAACCGCCGACGATGGTTTCGAATTCACTGAGATTCGGCGTGATCAGGCTAGCACCGCGATAGATCGAGAAATCCTTGCCCTTGGGATCGGCCAAAACCGGAATACCCTTGGCACGCGCTGCCTGGATCAAGGCCTGATGATTTTTCAACGCGCCTTTGCCGTAGTCCGACAGCACCAGCACCTTGATGCCTTCGAGCAGGTCATCGACCTGCGAGGCCAGGGCCAGGGCATCAGTGGCGAACGGTTCTTCAAAGTCGATACGCAGCAATTGCTGGTGCCGGCTCATGACCCGCAACTTGACGATGGTCGGCTGATGCGCAATGCGCTGGAACAACGCGCGTACGCCCGCACCCTTGAGACTGTTGCTCAGGCTGTCGGCGGCTTCGTCATCGCCGGTCACACCGACCAGCGACGCCGGCGCACCCAGAGCGGCGATGTTCAAGGCAACGTTGGCAGCGCCGCCCGGACGATCTTCGATTTGCTCGACTTTAACGACCGGAACCGGCGCCTCAGGGGAAATCCGTGAGGTACCACCATGCCAGTAACGGTCGAGCATGACATCGCCGACCACCAAGACAGGGGCTTGATCGAATCGCGGCATGGACAACTTCATGGAGCAACCCACATACAAAATGAACAGGGGCGCGATATTAACACAGGGTTGGCGAAGGCTTGTGCGCGGGCTGCAACAGGATGAAACAGCTGGCTTTTTTGCTCATTTTTTGAGCACCAGAGCAGTCAGTTGGCGGCACGCTTCGGACAAGTGCAGATCCTCGGTATCAATTTGCCAATCGGCTGCCAACGGCGCCTCGTAAGGACTGTCGACGCCGGTGAAATGCTTGATTCGCCCTTCCCTCACGGCTTGATACAACCCTTTCGGGTCACGCCGGGCACAGACCTCGAGTGACGTACTGACATGCACTTCAATAAAGTCGCCGTGGGCAAACAGTTGCCGCGCCGCTTCGCGCTCGGCACGAAACGGCGAAATGGCGGCGACAATCACGATCAGTCCGGCGTCGACCATCAACCGCGCCACTTCAGCCATACGGCGGGTATTCTCGCGGCGGCAAGCATCGCCCATGCCCAGATCCCGACACAGCCCGTTGCGCACATTGTCGCCATCGAGCAGAAACGTGTGCAGGCCGGATTGATGCAGATGCATCTCCAGAGCATTGGCCAACGTAGACTTGCCAGCACCGGAAAATCCGG
This sequence comes from Pseudomonas sp. NPDC087690, assembly GCF_044743175.1. NCBI lineage: Bacteria > Pseudomonadati > Pseudomonadota > Gammaproteobacteria > Pseudomonadales > Pseudomonadaceae > Pseudomonas > Pseudomonas sp. NPDC087690. Next base: position 25,374 of record NZ_JBIUVX010000025.1, on the reverse strand, counting down.
TCAGCCACACACAGCTCGGGCGTTGCGCCTTGAGCGCGGCACGCGCCTGACTCGACAACGCCAGGCCATAGGGATGGATATCCAGCGTCCGTGCCGGCAAAGACAAGCACTCATTCATAACCGAGCAGCTCATAGTCGCGCTGATAAACCCGTCGCACCAGGCGCCGTGTACGCAAAGAACAGAACTCACGCGCGGGCAACTGTTGGCGTTGTCGAGAAACGTTGACGTGGGGTAACCGGCTGGTCACCCCCAAACGCTCGCAAACCAACCGAAAATCCCGTTGCAAATGCTCCTGATAGCCAATGAAGTCCAGCGCCAGATGGCCCAGCGAGTCGGTCAGAAAGTCGGTTTGCGCTGCAAAATGCAATTGTCGCGGAATGTTTTCCGGGTGCAGCCAGCGCGCGACGAAATCATCGAAATCACGGTACTGCCGAACCAGTCGCTGTGCGGCTTGATCGCGACCACTGAGTTCGTTTCCGTGCAGAAAGGCATAAGCGGAGTAAGCACGCTCCAGCGGATCACGGACAAAGGCGAACTTGTACATCGTCGCAAACTGCTCGGGAAACTGCTCTTCGTACCAATACAGGGGCAAATGCCCTGGGCGCCAGCCGTCGAACATGGCCGTGCACACGCTGCTGCCAGCGCATTTGGGCACATGGATAAACAGGCAGGCATGTTGCGTGAACGCTTGCGGAAAATTCAGACTGGCCGACATCGATTTGTTGACGACCTGACGGTCAACCACCGACAGCCGCCCAAGCAAAAAGGCTCGCTGCGCCTTGGGCAGCAGTTTCCAGAAATATCGTTGCAACATGCAGATCACCGCGCGAAGGGGATAGCCCCTCAATCAAGTTCAGAGTTCGTGGAGGAACCTTAACAAGCGCGGCAGCGGGATTTATTCCCGTTTGGTCAAGATGGGTAAAGGACTGGATACAAACGCGGGAGCAAGCAAGCTCGCTCCCACGGGATTTTGCCGGTTATCAGGCGATGTCTTCAGTCGGGGCATCGAGGCCCATGGCGTTGAGACGGGCGTAATAGCCATTTTGCGCGAGCAATTGATCATGCGTGCCGCGCTCGACGATACGCCCCTGATCCATGACCAGGATCAGATCGGCTTTCTCGATGGTCGACAGACGGTGGGCAATCACCAGCGTAGTGCGGCCTTTCATCACTTGATCCAGTGCGGCCTGGATGTGCCGCTCGGATTCGGTGTCGAGTGCCGAAGTGGCCTCATCGAGAATCAGCAGCGGCGCATTCTTGAGCAAGGCCCGGGCAATTGCCAGGCGCTGGCGCTGGCCACCGGAAAGCAGGACGCCGTTTTCGCCGACCTGAGTGTCAAGGCCTTCCGGCAATTGCTCGATGAAGTCCATCGCGTAGGCGTCCCGCGCAGCTTTCTCGATATCCTCACGCGGCGCACCGGCCAGATCGCCGTAGGCAATGTTATTGGCCACGGTGTCGCTGAACAGGGTGACGTGCTGGGTAACCTGGGCAATATGACGACGCAGGTTGAGCAGTTTGTACTGTTCGACTTCCACACCGTCGATGAGAATTTCACCCTTGTCGTGGTGATAGAAACGCGGAATCAGGTTGGCCAGGGTCGACTTGCCACTGCCCGAACGCCCCACCAGCGCAACCATCTGCCCCGGTTCGGCGGAGAAACTGATGCCGTCGAGCACCTGACGTTCGGTGCCCGGGTAGGTGAAGCTCAGGTTGCGCACATCCAGACGACCGGTCACCGAGTCACGCGTGACCGTACCGGTATCGACTTCAGGCTCGACGTCCAGTTGTTCGAAAATGCTTTCGGCACCCGCCACGCCTTTCTGGATGGTCGAGCTGACTTCGGACAGTTGGCGGATCGGCTTCGGCAGCAGGCCGGCCAGGGTGATGTAGGCGACCATATCTCCTGCGGAGGCATCGCCGCGCAGGAACAGCACGAGGAACATCAACACCGCCATGGCGCTGTAGATCACCAGTTGCAGCATCGGCGTGTAGATCGCGCCGGTACGGGTCATGCGCAGTTGTTTGTCGGTGTTGCTCTGGCTGGCAGCGAGGAAGCGTTTTTCTTCGTAAGCCTCGCCACCGAAGCTGCGCACCACGCGATAGCCCTGAATGGTTTCCGAAGCCACGTGCGTGACATCGCCCATGGCCAGCTGGATTTTCTTGCTCTGTTTGCGGAATTTCTTGCTCGCCGTGCGCACCATTACGGCAATCAGCGGCAGGATGGCAACCATCACCAGCGTCAGCTTCCAGTTCATGAACAGGAGGGAAGCAAACAGGAAGATCACCGTCATGCCTTCACGGATTACGACCTTGATCGCATCCGTTGCCGCCCCCGTGACCATGGTCACGTTGAAGGTGATACGCGAAATCAGATGACCGGAGTTATGCTTGTCGAAATAACGATTCGGCAGCACCAGCAGGTTGTTGAACAACTGCACCCGCAGATCGTGCACCAGGCCGAGGGAAACCTTGGCCAGAAAGTAGTTGCCCAGATAAGATCCCAGCCCCTGCCACGCGGCGATCAGGATGATCAGCAGCGGAACGGCCTGCAACAGTTGCAGATCACGCAGGTAAGGTACGCTTGGAAACAGCACCGCTTCCGGGTTGGACAGGCCGTCGACGAAATACTTGAGGATGTAGCCAAGCATCGGCTGGGTCGAAGCGAAAATCAGGAACCCGACGATGCTGATCAGAAACAGACTGATGTACGGCCGAACATAGCCGAGCAGGCGGAAGTAGATTTTCAAGCTCGAAGGGCTTGCGGCGGTACTGGAATCGGTCATATCACGCGAAAGTCGATAAAAAGGACGGTGACTTTAGCACAGCTTCTTCAGGGTTCTGGCAAACAGCGAAAGGCTGTTATTGTTAGGCACGTTTTTCAGCATCAAATAGCCATCACCCGAATGGTCGATCAACTTCAGGATTGAATCTCACAGCATGCAACTTCGCGGCTTCAACAGTACGTCCAATCGAGTATTCGATTTCATTAGCCTGTGGATTCTTCCCGCCGGCTACTTCCTGCTCTTGTGCGCGCTGTTTTTTCTGCCGGGCCGAAGTCTGCATCACAAGCTTTTTTACGGCTTGTTCAGCATTCCGACATTGGTCGCTTTGTGCCTGCGTCCGCGTGAACTCAAGGAGTTGCTACGCGAGCCGGTGTTCGTCGCGCTGCTGGTGTTTGTCGCCTGGGCCTTGCTCAGCCTCAGTTGGGGACCGCGCGACGAAGGTATCGCCGGGATGTTCAAACCGTCACTGCACACCTTGCTGTTGTTTGCCGGCACCTATCTGCTGGTGCGTTATCGCAGTGAGATCCTGCAACCTCTGCTGTTCGGCGCCGCGTTGGTGGCGTTGGTCGCAACGACGTGGTTCTTGTTCAGATTCGCCCGTATTTACGAACCGGGCATGCGTCTGATCGGCGGTGGCGCTTTTGACAACCCACTGCTCAGCTCGCACCTGTTCGGTTTCTTCAGCGCCTATTGGCTGAGCGTGACCATGACCTGCAAACGCCGCCAGATGATGTGGCTGAGTGTGCCGGCAATGGCAATCATGTTTATGGCGGTAATCGGCACCGGGTCCAGAACGCCGCTGGTGGCGCTGACCATGGCCGCGTTGTGGCTGTGCTTCATTTGCTGGAACCGTCGCTCGATAGGCTTGTTGATCGGCCTGGCGCTCAGCGGTGTAACGGTCGCCGTCCTGTTTGCACAAATGATCATCGAACGTGGCGATTCGTATCGACTGGAAATCTGGAAACAGGTGCTGCACATGATTGCCGACCATCCCTGGATCGGTCACGGCTACAGCGCCACGCTGTCTGTCGACCCCGGTGTCGGCATCAACTTCCAGGAGCCGCACAGTTTCGTGCTGGGCGTTCTCTATTACGTCGGCATCTTCGGCCTGTTGCCGTGGTTGTTCTTCATTTTCTGGGGCCTGCTGAGCAGTTGGCGCCAGCGCGTACAACCACTGTTGATTGTTGCCTCGACGCTGCTGATCTTTGGCATCGGCGCCGGACTGACCGAAGGTGGCGGAATCATTTCACGGCCCAAGGAGCACTGGTTCCTGTTGTGGATTCCGCTGGCACTGATCGCGGCACTGAGCATCAATCAACGTGCGCGGCGCCTGCTGACAATGCCGGTGCAAAAACTCACCGTCACCGGCCTGCAAAATCTGAGCAACGCCGCTCAGGTGATCGAAGAGGATGGTTTGGGCCCGAAAGTCCTGCGCCTGACCGATGGCAGCTTCCTCAAGCTGTTCCGCCGTCGTCGCTGGTACACCTCGGGCAACTTCAATCCGTACTCCGAACGCTTTGCCGTCAACAGTGAACAGTTGCGCCTGATGGGCATTCCAACCCCGCAAGTGCTCAACCTGTATCGCCTCAACGATGGCAGCAGCGCCGTGCACTACGCCCCCCTGCCCGGCCACACTCTGCGTCAGGTATTGCAGAGCATTACCGCACCGGCCGTTCGTCAGGCGCTGGTGGAACGCTTTGGCAAGTTCATGGCGCAACTGCATGAGAAAGGCGTCTATTTCCGCTCTCTGCACTTAGGCAACGTGTTGGTGCTGGAGGATGGCGAGTTCGGCTTGATTGATCTGGCTGACCTGCGCGTTTACCCTAGCCCGCTCAGTCTGGCCCTGCGCCAGCGAAATTTGCGCCATATGCAGCGTTACACCGTCGACAAACGCTGGCTGTTCGAAGAACACTTCGAAGCACTGCTTCAGGGCTACGCCGTCACGGCGTCGCAATCTGCGGTGGATAATCTGCACAGGCAAGTGCTGGCCGGCAACACTCCGGCCCGAGTTCACTGATGATCGAGACTAACCCCCTGATTGCGCTGGGCGCCTATGCGCTGGCCATCGTATCCGCCGCGCTATTGCTGCGCGTCGTGCCAAAAATCGCCCGCCATCTGCAGCATTCCGGTGAAAGCCGCTATGCCAGCATTGATGGCTTGCGCGGCTATCTGGCGTTTGGTGTTTTCGTGCACCACACGGTCATTACCTGGATTTTTCTGCGCACTGGAGAGTTCGGATTTCCGCCCAGCAACTTTTACTCGATGATCGGTCAGGGCAGCGTTGCGCTGTTTTTCATGATCACCGGATTTCTGTTCTGGAACCGTCTGCTGACCCAAGGGCGTCAGCACGATTGGTTGGCGTTTGGCATTTCGCGGGTGTTTCGACTTTATCCGCTGTACCTTCCGCTGATGCTGATTGTCTTTGTCACCGTGTTCCATTTGCAGAACTGGGAGCTGAAGGAGCCTGGCAGCGCCCTGTTCAAACAGATTCTGGCGTGGCTGACTTTTGACCGCCCCGACATCAACCAATATCCGCAAACCGGCATGCTGATCTCCAACGTCACCTGGACGCTGGCCTATGAAGTATTCTTCTATCTGGCGCTGCCGCTGGCCGCAATGGTCTTCATCTACCGCGGCAACTGGGTACAAGTGGTGCTGTGCCTGATCGGCATCTATGCGCTGTATCAAGTGGTCGGTTGGGAGCATTCGCTGAAGAAGCACTTCATCGCCAGTTTTCTCGGCGGCATCGCGGCGGCGTACTGGATTCGCCGACCGGCGTTGGTGGCGTGGAGTCGTACACCTCTGGCGGGAATCATTGCGTTGCTGGCGCTGGTGATTGCGTTCACCGCGTTCAACCGTGCCTTCAAGACCGGGCCGCTGTTCCTGCTGTCACTGTTTTTCGTGATCGTGGCGTCGGGCAACAGCCTGTTCGGTGCGCTCAAGCCACGCAGCATCCGCTGGCTCGGCGAGATCAGCTACAGCACCTATCTGCTGCACGGTTTCGTGTTGTGGCTGATGGTGCAGCGTCTGCCGCTGCTGCTGAATCTCGACGCGCGGGAGGCGGATGTCTATCTGCCGCTGATCGCGATCTGCACGTGCCTGCTGATTCTGATCAGCAGCCTGAGCTTTCTGTACATCGAGTTGCCGGGCATGGCCGCCGGCAAAAAAGTCCTGCTGTGGATTCGCTCGCGCCAGAAAGGCGATAAGCAGCTCTCGGAGAAAGTCGCCCGCTAAGCGCGGGCGACCGCTGTTTCAACTCTTTTCCCGCGGCGAAAACAGTAACCGTCCAAGACCGCGCCAGGTCTTTTTGTTCCACGCCTTGAACGGGATCTGCGCCAGCAGTTCCCGCGCCAGCTTGCGATTGCGGTTGGCGGTCTTGAGGAACATCGAGTTGAGCGCCTTGTAACGCACTTCGTCATACAGCGGATGATCGCTGAACAATGCGTAGATACGCAGGATGCTTTCGATCATGAAACGGTGATTCTTGTACGAGTTGGTGGCGTGCTTGCGGTAGCGCGCCATGACCATGTTCAAGCCGTCGATGAAATAACCGGCACGCGTCACCTTCAACTCGATATACAGATCTTCAAGACGAATCGCTGGATCGAACCCGCCGACCTTGTCCAGCGCTTCGCGCCGGATCATCAGCGTCGGCGCCGGCGGATACGGTTTGCGCTCAAGGAACATGTCGTCGAAATCGAGGCGGCGGAACGGTACGTCGCGGCGCTGACGTTTTTCCGGGTAGAGATTGCCATCGGCGTCCATCAGTTCGATGTTGCCGGCGCAGATCCCGACTTCGGGTTTGCCGGCCATGTAGGCCACCTGCGTGGCAATACGCTCCGGATACATGATGTCGTCAGAGCCGAACGGCACGATCAGGCTGCCCTTGGCGCGCGCAATGGCGCCATTGAGCGTATTGGTCAGGCCCTGGTTCTGCTGCACACGGAAATCGAAACCGTGCTGCGCCTGCAAAGCACTGATGCGCTCGACGCTGTCGTCGTTCGAGCCGTCATCGATCACCAGCAGTTCGATGTTCTTGTAAGTCTGGTTGATGACACTGAGGATGCTTTCCTCAATGTACGGCCCGTGGTTGTACGATGCGATGATGACGGTGACGAGGGCGTTCGCTTCGCTCGTTGCTGTTTGTTCACTCATGGCTGCTCCCTGCGAGCCTGTTCCAGGCCAGAGTCAATCAAGTCCAGATATTCCTGACGGAACACCTCGATATCATGCTGGTCCTGTAGATAGCGGTAAGCCTGCTCGCCCTTGGCCTTGAGCTCGTCATCGGACAGCGCGAGATAATTATCCAGCGCCTCGACCAGGCTCGGCACATCTTTCGGGGTAATCGACAACCCGCCTGCGCCTTCGATCAGCGGCAGCATGGCCGGCACGTTCGAGGCGATCACCGGCAGGTGCCCGCTCATGCCTTCGAGCAAAGCCAGGCCAAGGCCTTCAGCCAGCGACGGCATGGTCCAGATATCAAAGGCACGCACGTATTGCAGGGCGTTTTCCTTGAAGCCCAGCAAATGTGCGCGTCCGCCCAGGCCCAACTGCTCAATTTCGGCAGCCAGCGGCGCTTGCAGGCGGCCGGCACCGATGATTGCCAATTGCGTGTTCGGGTATTTGTCCTTGAGCGCGGCAAACGCCTGCAACAGATAGGTATGGCCCTTGACCGAAACCAATCGCCCCAGCGCGCCGATCAGGCGCACATCCGGATCGATACCGAGCAGTTCGCGAGCCCTTTCACGGCTGTGTTGCAAGCCTTCGGCCTGTTCGATGTCGATGGCGTTGGTAATAGCGTAGGTATTCTGGTCGGTGAACCCGCAATCGCAGTCCAGCAGGTACTGTTTGACCGCTGGCGAAACACCGACGAAACGCCAGTGCCGATCGATCAGGCGCTGGGTCTGACGACGACGATAGAAACGGTCGTATTCGCCGAAACCGTGGGAGATGCCAATACACAACGGCACCTTCAACCAGCGGTTGAGCGTGAGCATCATGTTCACCGGTTTGAAGCGGTTGCAGATCACCACGTCAAACTTTTCCCGGCGGCAGAACTTGTATAGCTGCCACATCGCCCGCAGGCGCATGCCCTTGAGCGACTTGTCGGAAAACTCGAAATACACCGAGCGGTCAGCACGACTCACTGGCTCACCGGCCGCAGGTTTACCGCGCAGGAAAGCCGCAGTGATCTCATAGCGCTCCGACGGCAACGCCTTGACGATCTGCTCGGCAAGGTCGGCGAAATCATGGGCTTTGACGTTGTAGTCAGGTTGCAACTGCAGAACCTTTGACCGTTGACTCATAAATCTCCCCGATTCACGCCTGATTCACCCGGTTTCAGCAGCCAGAGTAATTCCTGGCGTCGGACCGCTTTTCGAAAAAACTCGTTCTCGCCGTATATCGACGGCGCACGCCCGGCCAGCACGCGCTGAATCAAGCGGCGCAAACGACGCTTGAACGGTGCTGGCGGCTGCAAGTCATGCATCATGCCCAGCGCCATGGCCTTGTCGCGTTGCTGCTCAAGGGTTAGCGGCAAGCACAGCGGCTGCATCGGTACGGCGCCATCGAAGGCCGGAGGCAACGCAACGCCTTCACCGGCATTGCCCATCGGCCAGCGATCGTTATCGTGCAAATGGTTGGCGTAACCGAGCAGGGTCGGCTGCCAGTCGAGGCTGTTCAGCACCTGCATCACGGCTTGCTGACTGCAGAGATGGTCGGGATGCGGATCAAGCGACGGATGCGGCAGGACGATCACGTCAGGGCGCGCTCGCAGCAGCACTTCGCGCAGGTCGGCCAGCAGATTGTTCCAGGTCGGCGCGCCGTCGACGTCGCTCGGCAAACTGAACGGATTCAACTGACGGAATAATCGGGTATCGCTCAAATCAGCTTCGCGCGAAGCGACCGGTTGACTCGGCGCAGCCTGCATCGCTGCCAGTTGCAGACAGAAATAACCGAGCTGCACGCAGTTTTCCTGTGGCACGCCAGCCCAGCGCGGCACGGCGAGGCTGTCCCAGGCACGCAATCGGCCCTTGAGCCGCGCGGCTTCGACTTTGCTCAGGCCCATCTGCTGATAGTGTTCGGCTTCAATTTCGCCGGCAGTCAGGGTGACGATCCAGGCTTCATCGGCCTGACTGTACAAACCGTAGGCGGCCAGTTCCGCATCGTCGGCGTGCGGAGCAATCACCATCACCCGCGAACGGCGGTAATCCGCTTGCTCCAGCGCCCACAGCAGCGGCTCACCCCAGACGCGACAGAAGCGTCCGCGCAAGCGCAGCACGCCTTGGGACAAGGCTTGCGCCTGACCGCTGAGGTTCAGATAACGCAGGCCGTTGACGCCGCGCTCAAAGGTTTGCGCGTCGGGATTCGTACCGCCTGCCAGCTCAATGCGCGGATCGAAGAAGCGTCCCAGCCATGTGCTTTTGACGTGCACCGCGAGAATCAGCGTGGCGTCATCCACCAGCATCACGCCTTCATCGAGGCGCAATTGTTCACCGTTAAGGTGCACTTTTGGCTGCGGTGTGAACGGCGGAAAGCTGTACTGGTAATCGTCTTTCGGCGAATAGAACAAATGATCGGCGAACCACGCCTCATGGGTGATCCAGCCGATCACTGCAAGCACCAGCGGCAACCACCAAACAACCAGTACACCGACCGCGATCAACACGGCCAGCGCAATCAACAGACCGATGCGTTTGTTGCGCCGGTGACGCTTGAGCAATTGTTGTTTGCGACTCATGGGCGGGCTCATACGGTGAACACCGGCACAGGATTGCACCAGCGATCCTTGTATTCACGGTCGGCGCGACCAAAGGAAAAGCGCAGCGGCTTGTCCAGCGCTCGCGCGTGCTCCCAGGCGCTTTGCGTATTGAGAAAGCTCAACACGCTGCCGGGGCTGAAATCGCGGGTTTGCGGATCGACACCGCCGTTGATGTATTCGACGCTGATCCACTCTGGCGCTTCGACGCGGTACACCAGTTGAATCGCGATCGGCGCATCATTGAGGAAGATCACCGAACCTATCAGCAGCTCGCGCAGCAGCTCGATGACATCAGCCATACGCGCTGCGCCGGTAGCGGGGAAGCCCCAGCGACGCTGAAACAGATCGCAGTAGATCGCCGCCAGTTCGGCGCTGGAGAACTCACTGACCGCACGCACCACGCCGCCCGCCTCTTCCAGCAAACGCAGTTCGCGGCGCTGGTTGTAGCGGAATTTCTTCGACAGATCTTCCGGAGTGCGGGCCATGGCCAGTTGTTCGGTCTGCAACTTCAGGCCGCTGAAGCGGCTTTCATTGAGGGCCGACAGGTAGCGTGCGCGATGGCGCAGCGGGGCTTGGGCCTCAACGGCGGCCGGCAGGATCAGCTCGGCATTGCCGAGGTCGAACAAGCCTTTTTTGCCATTGCGCTTGAGCACGTCCTTGGACAACGCCAGATCGCGTCCCCAGGTCGGGATCGCCGCCTTGATTTCGCCTTGTTGCTCCCAGGCCAGGTAACGCACCGGGATGCCGGCGAGATCAGCCAGACGCTCCACCACCAATGGGTGAGTCGCAACGCTGCCACCGAAACGCCGCCAGGTGGTTGCATAGGTGGAGGCGTCAACGGGCGACCAGCCACGTTCGCGCCAGCCTTGAAATCGGTTGAGCATCAGCCCCTCGGTGCCAGATCGGTAACTTGCGGCAGACGCCAGAAGGTGTCACGCACCGCACGGTCGGAGAAACGCTCACGCAGACGATCGAGCATCATCTCGGCGCACTGAAGACGCTGTTGATCATCCATACCAGCCAGATGTTGCAGGCCTTGCGCCAAGTGTTCGGCATCGCCTAGCGGAAACAGAATGCCCACGCCTTCCACCACTTCCTTCGCGCCACCGCACGCAGTGGCGAGCAGCGGCACGCCGGCGGCCATGGCCTCCAGCAGCACCATGCCGAACGGTTCGTGATCGGAACTCAAGGCAAATACATCGAAGGCACGGAAGTAATTGCGCGCATCCGGCACCTGACCGAGGAACAGCACGCGATCACCGATACCCAGTTCGCGCGCCAGTTCCTTGAGGTCCTGCTCCAGACGGCCCTTGCCGAGAATCACCAACTGGCTGTTGCCCGGCAAACCCGGCAAAGCCGCAGCAAAGCCGTGCAGCAAAGTTGCCTGATCCTTGTCCGGGTGCAGCCGGCCAACGTTGCCGACAATCCACGCATCCGGTGCAAGGCCAAGGGTCTCGCGGGCTTCGCGGACGGACACCTGACTGAATTGCAGCGCAGGCACATCAATACGGTTATACAGCGTCTGAATACGTTCTTGCGGCCACTTCGGCAGGCAACGACGCATGTCGTCGCGCACCGCATCGGACACGCCGAGCAGGCTCAGACGCTTACGGAAAATGTGCGCAAACAGCTTGCGCGTACCGCGTTTGTAATCGTCAAACGCGTGGTGCACGCCAATCACCGGCAACGAAGTGCCGAGCAAGGCGATATAGATCGGCTTGAAGCGATGGGCGATGCAGAAACTGAAATTGCGGGAAGCGGCGATCTTGCGCAGATCGCCGATGGCGCCCAGCTTCAGGCCACGAATGGCCTTGGAGCTGTATTCCATGAACAACACTTCATCGGAAGCACACGCGGTGGCCACCTCGCTATCGGCGACCCCGGTCAGAAAGACCGTGGTCACCCGATAACCGGTGCCCGCGAACAGGCTGGCATACTGCCGTGCGCAGTCGAGGAACGGCCCGTCATAGCCGTGACAGAACTGCAGCACATGGCGTTCAGCCGAGCGAGTCATAAGCGTTTGCGCCCTCTTTGACCACCAGAATGTCTTCCATGATCAGGTACTGCAGATCGGAGCCGAAGAACATGTTCAGCGCATCGGTCGGCGAGCAGATCATCGGTTCGCCACGACGATTGAGCGAGGTGTTCAGCGACACACCGTTGCCGGTCAGGACTTCCAGCGCCTTCATCATGTCGTAGTAGCGCGGGTTGTATTCGCGCTTGAGCACCTGGGCACGGGAGGTACCGTCTTCGTGGACGACTTCCGGCACGCGGGTTTTCCACTCATCCGCCACTTCGAAGGTGAAGGTCATGAACGGCGCCGGGTGATCGATCTTGATCATCTGCGGTGCAACGGTGTCGAGCATCGACGGGCAGAAAGGCCTCCAGCGCTCGCGGAACTTGATCTGGTGGTTGATGCGGTCAGCCACACCGGGAATGCTCGGGCAACCGATGATCGAACGACCACCCAATGCACGCGGACCGAATTCCATGCGGCCCTGGAACCAGGCCACCGGGTTGCCATCGACCATGATCCTGGCGATCTGCTCCGGCATGTTGTCGAGCTTGCGCCAGGTCGGCTTGTTTTCGTGACGGGCGCACGCGGCAATCACGTCTTCGTTGCTGTACGACGGGCCGAGGTAGACGTGTTCCATCTTCTCGACCGGTACGCCACGGGCGTGCGAAACGTAAGCGGCAGCGCCGACAGCAGTGCCGGCATCGCCGGAGGCCGGCTGGACGAACAGCTCTTTGACGTCATTGCGCGCGATGATTTTCTGGTTCAGCTTGACGTTCAACGCACAGCCTCCGGCAAACGCCAGCTTGCCGGTTTCCTTGAGCACGTCGCCCAGGTAGTAGTCGATCATCTGCAGCGAGATCTTTTCGAACAGCGCTTGCATGCTTGCGGCGTAATGGATGTACGGCTCGTCAGCGATATCGCCTTCGCGCTTGGGACCCAGCCATTCGATCAGCTTCGGCGAGAAGTAGAAGCCTTTGCCCTTCTCTTTATAGCGACGCAGGCCGATCACGTTGGCGTAGTCGGTGTTGATCACCAGCTCGCCGTTCTCGAACGAGGCCAGACGCGAGAAGTCGTATTTGCTGGCGTCGCCGTACGGCGCCATGCCCATGACCTTGAACTCACCGTCGAGCATCTCGAAACCGAGGAACTCGGTGATCGCGCCGTACAGGCCGCCGAGGGAGTCCGGATCGAAGAATTCCTTGATCTTGTGGATCTTGCCGTTTTCGCCGTAACCGAAGAAGGTCGTGGCGTACTCGCCTTTGCCGTCGATACCGAGGATCGCGGTTTTCTCTTGGAAACCGGAACAGTGGTAAGCGCTGGAGGCGTGAGCCAGGTGGTGCTCGACCGGCTCGATCTTGATCTTTTTCGGATCAAAACCCAGCTGTTCCAGGCACCAGACGATCTTGTTGCGATAGCGCTTGTAGCGACGATTGCCCATCAGGATCGCATCGAGGGCGCGATCCGGCGCGTACCAGTAGCGCTTGGCGTAGTGCCAGCGAGCCTCGCCGAACAGGCTGATCGGCGCGAACGGAATCGCCACCACGTCAACGTCGGACGGCTTGATACCGGCCTGCTCCAGGCAGAACTTCGCCGATTCGTAGGGCATGCGGTTCTTTGCATGTTTATCGCGTACGAAGCGCTCTTCTTCAGCCGCCGCCACCAGCTTGCCGTCAATGTACAAGGCTGCTGAAGGATCATGGCTAAGGGCGCCGGACAGGCCAAGAATCGTCAATGCCACAGGGGTCTAGCCTCTTTAGTCTGCATGCAGGCGCGATGCGCCTTGAAAATTGATGTGCCCTCGCACCGGGCGAGAGACAGCTAAAGGGCGGGATTATAGCGTAAAAGCGCCCACAAGCCTCTAGCCGAACTGCCGCGCCTGCGCGTTGACACTCTGTACCTCTCGTCATATGCTCGTACGCAAATGGACTGGGGGATCCCGGTCGGCGCTAATGCCTCGGTGAGATCACCGGGGCTTTTCGCTTTCTGGGGAGGGGAAAATATTCAAGCCCCAGTTCTCGAAACCCTGTCCGACTTTGTTCCGCCCGCCGCTGCAGTAAAATTTGCGCTTGAGTACTTCAAATGCACGATTTTCCTGACCAGCCTTCAGAACGCTCATGCCGATGGGTCTCGCAACGAGATCAGCGAGCTGCAGACCGGTGGAATTCACTTGTTTTGTGGCAAAGACGATGTCAAATGGCAGTTGAATTCCCAAACGATTCGCACCACCGCACATCCTGCGAAACTCCAACTCAAGCTCGTTATCTTCCCGCCTCCCTCGGCGCTCGAAAATCACATGCGTCGTTGCCCCTTGCTGATTCTTTTCCTGCAAGAACTCATAGAGCGTTTCCAGACAAAAGCCGAGAGCGAGGTGGTATGGATTATGGCTGGGGCCTTGCCTTTCGCGCAGAGCAGCCTTGTCTATGACGCAGCTGATCAGAACGAAGTTGCTGGCTTCAATGATGCACGTCAGCTCCTCAAGAACAGCATTCTTGTGCTCCCGGGAAATGAAAAGTCCTGAGAACGCGCCTTTCTCTTTGCGAATTTCAAGTTCATGCAGACCAATCAGGTCGTGGCCCATATGGGTGAACTTGAATTTCTGCAGGGCAGAAATGACTTTTTCGCAGTAATGCCGCTTGTCGAAGGCGCAAAACGCGAGCACAAAAACGGGATATTTGGGATCCAGTGTTTGCATCCCATGGTCACCGCTCTCATCGACATAGACGATGACATCGCTGTACCTGGCTATCGAAGGCAAACCAGTTACCCGCCACCTGAACGCCAGTAAATATTCAGATTGCCATCTTCGATCTGCCGATAAAGCGTGTACGGCAGCGAGACCGTGTCGAATACCCCGGACAGCGGCAGGTCCAGCAACACGAAGGGCACCAGGAAGCCCGTGGGATCGGGAGGTGCGTTCAATACGCAGAAATCGAAGGCCAGACCGCTGTAGATGCGCGGAATGGATTGGCAGTAGGTTTTCTGTTTGCGCATGTCGCGGGCGACGTCGGCGTCGTCCTGCAGCACGGTCAGGGCACTGCCGCAGCCCGATAAAACCCATGAAAAAACAGCCAGTGTTGCAGCCTTGTTGATCATCAAGCGTTGCCCTCCGAAGTCGTCAGGCAAACTAGCATCGGGGCTGGAGGCCGCACAGTTCATGGCTTCTGTAGAAGCTGTAGGAGAAGTCAGTGGGTGTTGTGCACCGTTTCCCCGTGGGGATTTGTAGTGTTTCGGCCGATCTCTTCGCGAGCAAGCTCGCTCCCACATCCTGAACGCATTTCATGTGGGAGCGAGCTTGCTCGCGAAGGCGGCTCAGGCAGCGCCGGAGATGTCTTTGGGCAAGCGCTGATCAATCACTTGATACAACGCGCTGCTCTGCGGCCAGTTGCGCATGAAACGCGCCCGGTCACGGGCATAGGCCGGGGCGAAACTCCCCAGCGAACCATGCTGGCACATCGAATCAAGATCGATCAGCGCCCAGCGATCTTCCTGCCAGAACAGGTTATGGCCCTTGAAATCGCCGTGGCTGATGCGCTCGGCAATCAATCGCGCGAACAGCTGATCCAGTGCCTGCAACTCGGTTTCCGGTGCATCGCCACTTTCAACATACGGCGCAAAACGCTCGATGATGTCCGGCCCCGGCAGGTATTCGGTAATCAGATAAGCGCGGCTGCGCAGCCACAAAAAACGCTTTTCCAGCACTGCCAGCGGTTTCGGCGTGGCGATGCCGAGGAACGCCAGACGATTGCCTTCACGCCACGAGTGCCACGCACGGCTCGGGCGCCAGAAACGCTTGAGCCAATGGGCAAAATTCTTGATGTTGTAGCGTTTGATCACCAGCGTGCGCCCGGCCACGTCGACCTTGCCAACACTCGCCGCACCGCCGGTCTTGTACAGATGCCCCTGATCGAGCAGCGCATCGGCCTGCTCCAGCACCGGCACCATCGCCGCTTCTTCCTCGCGACGAATGGCGCGCAGAGCGAATGCACCACGCTGCACCGCAAACAGTGTGCACTCACGACCGACCTTGATCAGATAATCGCGCAGACGCCAGGCGCGCACCTTGTCGATCTGCTTCTGCAACGCTTCCAGCGGCAGCGCGTGCTCAGCGTTGCTCAGCAGGTAATACACCAGCAATTCTTCGGTAAACGGCTCCAGCGATTTGGGCAACTGGGCGAAAAATACGCCGAGGTTTTCCAGCACCTTTTGCCGTGACAGCGGCTGACCGGCGGTTTCCGCGCAGATCCCGGCGCCATCGATCAAGTACAACTGGCCGTCGTGGCGCAGCAGATTGTCGAGGTGCAGGTCTTGCTGCCACAGGCCTTTGCTGTGCAGTTGCGCGATCGCACCGAGCGCTTCGGCCAGCACCCCCGATTGCTCATCGGCGAGCACCGGCAATGACTCGACCTGGCTCCAGGCATCGCCAAGGCTCTCGGCACCTTCGAGAAACTCGAACAACAGCCAGCCACCTTCGCCTTCCTTCAAGCCATCGGCCAGCAGCAACGGCGTGGTCAGGCCTTGCGCTGCCAGCAGTTTCACGCCATTGAGCTCACGCTGAAAATGCCGCGCAGCCTTGCTGCCGACCAGCAACTTCGCCAGCACTGGCCGACCGCGCCAGACACCGGCACCGACATAACGCTGCCCCGGCAACACCCGCAGCAGACTCAGCAACTGCAGATCGGCAGGCCCGGCGGCATCGGCCAGGGCAATCGTCAGCGGCAGGCTTGGCGTGCGCCCGGCATTTTTCAGGTCGGACAGGTGCATCAGCGAGTCTCCTTGCGACTGCGTCGTGCGGTCAGACGCGTAACCCACGCGTTGACCAGCGAGCTGTCGACCGACTGATCGACATAGGCCGCCAGCAGCTCGCGCAGTTGCGCCTCGTTCCATTGTGGCGCGCGGCGCAGCAGCGGCTCCAGATCCTTGACCCGATCGCGCATCCCCCACAGCAGTGGCCGTGTTTTCTCCAGGTCAATCAACTGCGCCTGATATTGCGCGCCGTCGGCCTGCAAGAAAATATGTTTCGGGTAAAAACAACCGTGCACCTGACGCAGACCGTGCAGCAGCCGCGCCAGTTGCCCGCAGGCTTTGAGGATCGCCGATTGCTGCGTGGCGGTCAGTTCTGACCAGCGCTGCAACAACGAATCGAGGTCATCCCAGCCGTCCAACGCCCGGGTCAGCAGGATCGCGCGAACTTCACCGTCGACCTTGCGCTGCCCAAAGAACGCCGCTTGCAGCGCCGGAACCCCCAGCGTGTTGTAACGACTGATATTGCGAAACTCACGGGCGAAACTTGGCTCGCCAAAGGGTGCGTGCAAGGTGCGGGTCAGGTAATTGCTCTGGCGCTTGAGGTAATAGGCATGACCTTCCAGTTCAAGGCGAAACACGCTGCTCCAGCCGCCACCGTCGGTGTTCGGTTCGTCCACCGCTTCGAGCTGCTTGGCCCACAGGGCGTCAAAAGTGCCGAGGCCATTACGCTCGAGCAGCGCACGGTCTTCAGCGGCCAGAAAATCAGTCATTCGCGTCCCTCGAAAAATCTCACCACGTGGCGAATGCGCTTCTTGTCAGCGGCATTCAAGCGATCACGCCCACGGTATTGCAGGTAAAAGCGCAGGCGCTGGGTATTCGACAGGTGATATTTGGCGACCTTGTCGAGGCAGGCCAGATCCTTGGTAATGCGGTACTTGAGCCAGAAACCGCGCCAGAAATCGCCGTTCGGGCAGTCGATCAAAAACAACTGCGCCTGATCGTCGATCAGCAGGTTGCGCCACTTCAGATCGTTATGGGTGAAGCGATGGTCATGCATGATCCGCGTATAAGCGGCCAACTGCCGACTCACGCCATCGACCCAGGCGCGATCCTTGAGCTTGGGATCGTTGCGCTCAGCCAGCGCCGAGAGGTCTTCGGTACGCGGCAGTTCGCGGGTGATCATCGCGCCACGGTCGTACGCCGCGCCACGTCGCTCCAGGCCCCAGGCCACCACTTCAGCGGTGGGAATGCCCCACTTGGCAAAGCGCTTGAGGTTCTGCCACTCCATCTTGACCCGCGGCTTGCCGAGGTAACGGCGCAAGCCCTTACCGGCACCGACGTAGCGTTTGACGTAGTAGTTGACGCCATTGCGCTCGACGCGGATGACTTCCGACAGTGGGTCGCGGGTCAGGCGCTCGCCTTGCAGGGCGAACACCGCTTCGAGGCTGCCGAAGTCGTCGGCGAGATCGCTGTATTCAGGTTCAAGGATCCAACCCGCCATCAGAGCGCATCCCCGTAACGCTGCTTGCGCGCATAGAGCTTGTTGGCCTTGCCTTCCAGCCAACTCAGCAACGGCGCTTCTTCCGCGAGAACCTGCCGCAGCGGCTGCTGGAAATAGCCCTTGAGGAAACGCAGCTTGTCGCGGCGGGTCAGGCCGATGTCCAGCGCCGAGAAATACAGCGCCGCCAGATCCTTGTTGCGCCAGCGCTGCGTGATTTTCGCGCGGGTCTGGGCACGGTGCAGGTCGATCACCGAGAGTTTGAAATCTTCTGCCGTCACCGGTTTATCGGTGTGCAGCAGGAAGTGACAGATGTAGCAGTCGCGGTGATTGACGCCGGCGCGGTGCATCATGCCGGTCATGCGCGCAACTTCGGCGATCAGTGCGCGCTTGAGTCTCGGCTCGGGCGGCTGCTTGACCCAGTCGATGCTGAAGTCTTCAAGGCTGATGGTCGGCGCCAGTTCTTCGGTGACGATGAACGAATGCTGATCCGCCGGGTTGCTGCCCTTCTCACCGTAAGCGACGGCGGTCATGGTTGGCACGCCGACTTCCTGCAGACGCTGGATGGCTTTCCACTCCTGACCCGCGCCGAGTACCGGCAGCTTGGCGGTCAGCAGATTCTTGAAAATCTCGCCCCAACCGATGCCACGGTGGATCTTGACGAAAAATCCGTTGCCGTCGACTTCCGTGCGCAGTGTCCGGCGTGCTTCCAGCTCGCGGTATACCTCGCCCTGCAAGCCTTCGACTTCGGCGAACGGGTCGCGTCCGGCCCAAAGGCTTTTGAACGGTTCAGCCAGCATCAACTTCATTAAGCGTGCTCCGCCAGAATCACATCGGCCGCGTGCTGCGGCATGCTGTAGAGGTCGGCCGACTCGGCGAAGGCCAGACCATTGCGGCTCCAGGCCGCGCGTGCAGCGTCGTCTTTCAACATGTCAGTCAGGTATTGCGCCAGCTGCGCCTGATCGAACGGTTCGTCCAGCACTCGCCCGGCGTCGGCCTCAGCGATGTAATGGGCATAACCGCAGACCGCGCTGACCAGCACCGGAAGGCCGGCGACCAGCGCCTCAAGCAATACCGTGCCGGTGTTTTCGTTGTACGCCGGATGGATCAACAGATCGGCGCCAAGCAGGAAACGCGGGATATCGCTGCGCCCCTTGAGGAACGTCACGTTATCGCCCAGGCCCAAAGTCGCGCTCTGCATCTGGAACAATTTGGGGTCATCCTGGCCGATTACAAACAGCCGGGTGCGCTTTCTCAGTTCCGCGGGCAATGCGGCCAGCGCTTTCAGGCTGCGATCAACGCCTTTGGTCTTGAAGCCGGAGCCGATCTGCACCAGCAGCAGCTCGTCATCCTTGAGATTGAATTCAGCGCGGAAACCGGCGCGGATTTCATCAGCATCCGCTGGACGGCGACGATCCTGGGCGATGCCCGGCGGCAGCAGGTGGAAGCGCTCAAGCGGCGTGTCGTAATGCTTGATGAACAACGGCTGCTGCACTTCGGAAATCATCAGCACTTCGGTCTTCGCGTCTTTGGCGAACACCGCGCGCTCGTACTCGGCGAAGTGGCGATAACGGCCCCAGCGGCGGTACAGCGAATTGCGCAGGTTCTGCGCCTTGTCTTCGAAGCAGCCGTCGGCGGCGTAATAGACGTCCAGACCGGGCATCTTGTTGAAGCCGATCAGACGATCCACCGGGCGTTTGGCCAGATCCGCTGCCATCCACGCGCTGAGCTTTTCATTGCGACGATGGTTGAAGAACGCCTTGACCGGCGCCACCAGCACTTCGAAACCGGGCGGCACCTCGCCTTCCCAGATCAACGTGTAAACGCGGATCTGATGACCGCGTTGCTGGCATTCGAGGGCGATGCGCATGAAGTCGCGCTGCAAGCCACCGAACGGGAAATATTTGTACAGGACGAATGCCAATTGCATCAGCGCAGCTCCTCAGCCATTAACAACGTGCTCAGTCGGCTGGCGACACGCTCGGGGTTCAGACGCGTGAAGCACAGCGGCTGCTCACGCTTCAGGTCAAACTGACGGGCATCCTGCGCGGTCGGTTGATAGGTACATTTCTTTTGCAGGCACGGCGCGCACGGGAAGTCGCTGGCCAGGTGAATCTGCAATTTGCCGTAGGCGCCGGTCAGACCCGGATTGGTCGGGCCGAACAGCGAGATGGTCGGCACGTCCAGCGCAGCGGCCAAATGGCCGAGACCGGTGTCCACCGCTACACAGGCTTGCGCGCCGGCGAGGACTTTGCCGACGCCGGCCAGATTGAGTTTCGGCAGCACTTCGGCGTGCTTGAAACCGGCGGCAATACGCTCGGCACGGGCCTTTTCCTGCGGGTTGCCCCACGGCAGTTTGACGCCGACGCCGAGGTAGCCGACGCGTTCGGTCAGTTCGCGCCAGTAGGCTTCCGGCCAGTGCTTGGTGTCCCACGTGGTGCCATGCAGGAACACCACAAAAGCGTTCTTGCGCGGCAGCTCGACCAGACGCTCGACATTGAGGCCGTAATCGCCCAAGCCTTTCGGCAAGTCGTAGCCAAGGGCGATGGCGAACAACTGCCGCACACGCTCGACGGCGTGTTGCCCACGGGCCACGGCCAGTTTGCGGTCATAGAAACGCGCAGCCATCGGCTCACGGGCCGAGCCTTTGTCGAGACCGGCCACCGGCGCTTTGACGTAACGGGTCAGCCAGGCGCTTTTCAGCAGACCCTGAGCGTCGATGACCAAGTCGTATTTGTTCGCGCGCACGCTTTGCTTGAAGCGTTTCCACTCGCCGCTGGTAATGGTCTTCCAGATGTTTTTACGCCAGCGGCGGATCGCCACCGGAATCACTTTATCGACGGCCGGGTGCCAGGTCGGAATCTCGGCGAAGCCTTCTTCAACAACCCAGTCGAACTTGATCCCGGGGATCGCCCGGGCGGCGTCGGTCAGCGCCGGCAACGCGTGAATCACGTCGCCCAGCGATGAAGTCTTGATCAGCAGTACCCGCAACTTAATGAACCTCGACCACGGAGCCCTGCAGTTTCTGCAAGGCATCGTTGACTGCGTCCGGCATCAGTTGGCGCAGGCAGTTGTAATGGCCGAAGCGGCAGGTACGGTCGAAACACGGACTGCAATCGAGCCCCAGCCGGACCACTTCGACGTGCTCGGCCAACGGCGGGGTAAAGCCCGGCGACGTCGAGCCGTAGACCGCCACCAATGGGCGGTTCAGCGCAGCGGCGACGTGCATCAGACCGGAGTCGTTGGACACCACCGAGTCGGCGCAGGACATCAAATCAATGGCCTCGGCCAGCGAGGTGCCGCCACTGAGATTGACCGATTCTTCGCGCAGGCCCGGGATCAGCCGCGCGCGGATGTCTTCGCCGACCGCGTGATCGTTTTTCGAGCCGAACAGCCACACCTGCCAGCCTTCGCGAATACGCGCTTCGGCGACTTTGGCGTAATGCTCGGACGGCCAGCGCTTGGATTCGCCGAACTCGGCGCCGGGGCACAGGGCCAACACCGGACGATCGAGGCTCAGGCCGAATTTGGCCAGCGCTGCTTCGCGGGTGACCGGATCGATTTGCAGGCTTGGGCGTGGATACGGTTTCGGCAGTTCGGCGTTCGGCTCATAGGCCAGGGCCATGAAACGCTCGATCATCAGCGGATAGCGTTCTTTATCGAGGGTGCGCACATCGTTGAGCAGACCGTAGCGGAATTCGCCGCGCCAACCGGTGCGCTTCGGGATGCCGGCGAAGAACGGCACCAGCGCCGATTTCAGCGAGTTGGGCAGCAGAATCGCCTGATCGTACTGACCGCGCAGGGATTTGCCGATGCGTCGACGCGTCGCCAATTCCAGCGCGCCGTGGCCGAGCGGAAAGCTCAAGGCCTTGCGCACTTCGGGCATGCGCTCAAGGATCGGCCGGCTCCACTCGGGGGCCAGCACGTCGATTTCGCATTGCGGGTGGCGCTGTTTGAGACACTGAAACAGTGTCTGCGCCATCACCATGTCACCGACCCAACTGGGCCCAACGATCAGAATATTCATGTGGTTTCCAAAAACGAACCGGGGAGGCATTTACGCCTCCCCGCCTCGATAATCACTGTGGGAACACCGGCGGCTTGCGATGGGTCATTACCTTCAACATTTCTGTCGACTGTTACTCCGCTATCGCGAGCAGGCTCGCTCCTACATGGTTTTGCATCTATTCACACATCTGCGACTCACCGCAGATCCATTGTAGGAGTGAGCCTGCTCGCGATGGGGTCGTTACATTCAACATTGTTGTCGTCTGATACTCCGCTATCGCGAGCAGGCTCACTCCCACAGGTTTTTGCATTCATTCTTACATCTGCGTTTCAGCTTAGCCCCATCTCTTTCCATATCCGCAAAACCTGCCGCCGTTCTTCGACAAACTGGTCTCCGGCAATCACCCCCGGGTCCTTCTGCAAGGCCTGCCGGTGGGCGGCGGAGCGGTAGGCTTTGTAGGCCTCACGCAACAGGCTGGCGTCTTCGGCGGGCATCAGCCCTTCGCGTTCCAGCTCTTCCGTGATGCGGATGTTATCGGTCCAGCGCAGCAATGGCGGGTGGCTGTGCGACCACGCCAGGGCCGCGTATTGCACCATAAATTCAATATCGACGATACCTCCGGCGTCCTGCTTGAGGTCGAACGGCGCCGTGGCGTCGAAGGCATTTGCCGCTGTACCCGCCGCGGTGCTCTTGGTGCCGAGGTTGTCGCGCATCTTCGCGCGCATCTCGCTTACTTCCTGTTGCAACTTTGCCAGATCGCGGGATTTGCCCAACACCTGCGCACGAACCTTCTCGAACGCCTGACCGACATCCTGACTGCCGACCAGCACCCGCGCCCGTACCAAGGCCTGATGTTCCCACGTCCAGGCTTCATTTTCCTGATAGCGGGCAAACGCGCCGAGCGAACTCACCAGCAGCCCCGAAGCACCGGACGGACGCAGACGCATGTCCACTTCATAGAGCTGACCCGAGTTGGTCTGCGCCGTCAGCAAATGAATGATCCGCTGCCCCAGTCGGGTGAAGAATTGCGCGCCATCAATCGGCTTGGCACCGTCGGTTTCCGCCTGCGGGTCGCCGTCGTGGATGAACACCAGATCCAGGTCCGAACCATGTCCCAGTTCCAGACCGCCGACTTTCCCGTAACCGACAATGATGAAACCGGGATCGCACAAAGTGCCGTCGGTGCGCAGCGGAGTGCCGTGTTTGGCCACGGTCTGGCGCCAGGCCAGGGCCAGCACCTGCTCGAGAATCGCTTCGGCCAGCCAGGTCAGGTAATCGCTGACTTTCATCAACGGCAGACTGCCGGCGATTTCCGAGGCGGCGACGCGCAGGCGGTGCGCCAGTTTGAAATGGCGCAGGGCTTCCATTTGTTGTTCGAGATCGTCTTCCGGGATTCGCGTCAGACGCTCGCGCAATTCGGCGGCCAACTCTGGCGCCAATGGCGGCTTGAACAAACGCCCTTCGTTAAGCAATTCATCCATCAGCAGCGGGAAGCGGGTGATCTGCTCGGCAATCCACGGGCTCGCCGCGCACAACGTCAGCAAGCGCCGCAGCGCACCGGGGTTTTCCGTGAGCAAGACTAAATAAGCCGAACGTCGGGCAACCGCCTCCACCAGCGGCAACACCCGCTCAAGCACCAGATCGGGATTGGCGTGCTCTACTGCCTGTGCCAGCAAACGCGGAATAAACGCATCGAGACGTTCACGCCCCAGTCGCTGCATAGCTCGCAACTGCGGGCTGCTGCGCAAACCGGCCAGCGCCTTCAGGGCTTTGCTCGCATCAGCGAAACCGCCCTCTTCCAGCTGTCGGCAAGCCGCCTCTTCGTCCTGCTCTTCTTCCCACAGCGGCAGCCATTCACCGCCGACCACCACTTCACTTTCGGTGCCGTCTTCCTCGTCGGGATCGGCGATCACTTGCGCGAAGTGCCAGGCGACACGGCCGCGCCAGAACATCAGTCTTTCGTGGAACGCCTCCCAATCGGCGAAACCGAGCATGAAGGCGATGCGCGCCTGATCCTGCGCGCCATCCGGCAGCATCTGGGTCTGGCGGTCGGCAATCGCTTGAATCGCGTGTTCGGTGTAACGAAGGAATTCGTAGCCTTCGCGCAGCTCGCTGATCACTGCCGGCGGCAGATAACCCTGACCCTCCAGCGTACTCAATACCTTTAATAGAGGGCGCTGTTGCAAGCTCAAGTCGCGGCCACCGTGGATCAACTGAAAGGCCTGAGCGATGAACTCGACTTCGCGGATACCACCGGAGCCGAGCTTGATGTTGTCGGCCATGCCTTTGCGCCGCACTTCCTGCTGGATCAACTGCTTCATGGTGCGCAGCGCTTCGATCGCCGAGAAGTCCAGGTAACGCCGATAAACGAATGGTCGCAGCATGTCGAGCAACTGCGCCCCCGCAACCTGATCGCCAGCCACCACCCGCGCCTTGATCATCGCGTAGCGTTCCCAGTCGCGGCCCTGATCCTGGTAATACTGCTCCAGCGCGTTGAAACTCAACACCAGCGCGCCGGACGAACCGTATGGGCGCAAGCGCATGTCGACGCGGAACACGAAGCCGTCGACGGTCATCGGATCCAGCGCTTTGATCAGGCGCTGGCCGAGACGAATGAAGAATTCCTGATTATCCAGCGAGCGTTTCACGCCCACCGTTTCGCCGCCCTCGGGGTAGGCGAAAATCAGGTCGATGTCGGAAGACAGGTTCAACTCGACGGCGCCGAGCTTGCCCATGCCGAGGATGACCATCGGCTGCGGCAAACCGCTGCGGCGCCCGGTCGGCGTACCGAATTGTTCGCAATGGCGGCTGTACAACCATTGATAAGCCTGGTCGATGGTGGCGTCGGCCATGTCCGAGAGATCGCGGCAGGTCTGCACCAGATCGGCCTGACGGGTGAGGTCACGCCAGATGATCCGCACCTGATGGCGGGCGCGCTGACGGCGCAGGGCGCGACCGAGTTCGTCTTCGCTTTGCGCCGCGTTTACGGCAGCAGAAATCTGCGCACACAATTCACCCGGCGCAAAAGGCCGGTCGAGCTCGCCGGACTGCACCAGCGCCAACAACATCAAAGGGTCACGAACGCTCTGTTCAATGACAAACTCGCTGGCGGCGGTGACGCGGGCGAACTGCGCCCAGCGCTCTGGCGTCCAGTTGGCAAAGCCGTGATCGTCTTCAAGCGCGGCGACGGCCGTACGGAACGACTGCTCGGATCGAGTGACCAACGGCAGGAGAATGGCAGGCAGTTCGGCAAGCACGGGCAGGGTCATGGTCTATCCTTGATCGGCGTGTAAATGGCCGCTTGTAGTGAATGATGAAAACCCGCTACGTGAAGGACTGTCGAACAAAAGTTAGAAATAGCTGAAATTTCTTCTTCTTTAGCATCCAACATCAAAGTTTCACCTTTTACGGATGGTAATCGACCAACCTTAACGATTATTCTCACAACGCAGTCGGAGGCCACAAGCCTTTCATCTGTAGTTTTACTACTCGTCTATACATCCGAAAGGCTGAAATGCCGGAAGATTTGTAGTAAAACTACACGCCGCCGGAACAACCGGACT
>NZ_JBIUVX010000024.1:0-79889 GCF_044743175.1 Pseudomonas sp. NPDC087690 | reverse complement strand
GGTTTCCCCATGTGAGAGTAGGTCATCGTCAAGATTAAATTCCGAAACCCCAATTGCGAAAGCAGTTGGGGTTTTGTTTTGCCCGCAGGAAAGTTCTTACAGCATTCAAGGACGTCGTCCGGCTGTCACAACCTGCCGACAATGCTAAGGTTCTGCCCTAGCTTTTGTACTTTTCCAAGGAAGCCTTTATGCCGGACGCCCAGTCCCTCAACGCTGCATTCATGGTGGTTCAGAGCAACAGCCTGGACGAACTGCGCAGCCTTGTGATCAGCATCATGCGACGCTATCCACTGGCGCCTCTGGAAAACGAAATTGCCCTGGTGCAAAGCAACGGAATTGCCCAATGGCTTAAATTGGCTTTGGCGGAAGACCCCGAAGAGGACGATCTCGGCGGCTGCGGTATTGCCGCAGCGATTGATGTGCAACTGCCCGGCAGTTTTATGTGGCAGCTCTACCGAATGGTTCTGGGCCGAGAACAAATCCCCGCCAAATCCCTGCTCGATAAAGCACCACTGACTTGGCGCCTCATGCGCCTGCTACCTCAGGTCATCGATCGCGCACATTTCGAGCCGCTGCAACGGTTCCTCACCCACGACACTGACTTGCGCAAGCGTTACCAACTCTCCGAACGCCTGGCGGATCTCTTCGACCAATACCAGGTGTATCGGGCTGACTGGCTTGAAGACTGGGCTGAAGGGCGGCATCAGCTAAGGAATGTCAGAGGCGAGATTAAGGCATTGCCAGCCACCAGTTGCTGGCAAGCTGAACTGTGGCGAGCATTGCTGGAGGATGTGGGTGAACAAGGCATGGCACAAAGTCGTGCCGGTGTTCATCAGCGATTCATCGAGCGCATCAACAACCTCTCGGAAGCTCCGCCAGGGCTCCCCTCGCGAGTGATCGTTTTCGGGATTTCTTCGTTGCCGGCCCAAGTCCTTGAAGCGCTGGCAGGTCTCGCGCGTTTCAGCCAGGTTCTGCTTTGTGTGCACAACCCTTGTCGTCATCACTGGGCCGATATCGTCGCCGACAAGGACTTGCTGCGCCACCAATACAAACGACAGTCCCGCAAGAGCGGAATGCCTGTTGTGCTGGATCCGGAAACGTTGCACCAACATGCGCACCCGCTCCTGGCTGCATGGGGAAAACAAGGTCGCGACTACATCAACCTGCTCGATAGCTACGACGACCCCAACAGCTACCGTGCAGCGTTTCGCGATGGTCGAATCGATCTGTTCAGCGAAACTCAGGCGCACAACCTGCTCAATCAACTTCAGGACGACATCCTCGAACTGCGCCCGCTCAACGAAACCCGTGAGCACTGGCCTGCGGTTGATCTGACAAAAGACGACTCGATCCGTTTTCACATTGCCCACAGCGCTCAGCGTGAAGTTGAAATTCTCCACGACCAGCTCTTGGCCCGTTTCAGCGCAAATCCTGATTTGCGTCCTCGGGATGTCATTGTGATGGTGCCGGAGATCGACAGCTATGCGCCGCATATCCGTGCAGTATTCGGTCAACTTGATCGTCATGATCCACGCTTCATTCCTTTCACATTGGCGGACCAGGGCCAGCGAGGCCGCGATCCGCTACTGATCGCGGTCGAGCATCTGCTCAAACTGCCAGACAGCCGTTTTCCCGTCAGTGAGATCCTCGACCTGCTCGATGTTCCCGCATTGCGTGCCCGTTTCGGCGTGGAAGAACGCGACTTGCCGACACTGCACCGCTGGATCGAAGGCGCAGGTGTCCGTTGGGGCATGAACGCCGAGCAACGCGCAGGGCTCGGCTTGCCCGATGAGCTGGAGCAGAACAGCTGGCATTTCGGTCTGCGCCGGATGTTGCTCGGTTACGCCGTTGGTAGCGCGAACGCCTGCGCGGGTATCGAACCCTATGATGAAATCGGTGGCCTGGATGCGGCATTGATCGGGCCGCTGGTGGCCTTGCTTGATGCGCTGGAACTCGCCCACCATGAGCTTACGCAGCCGGCCCAACCCAAAGAATGGGGCCAGCGACTGCAAGCGCTCATGCAACTGTTCTTCAAAGCCAGCAATGAACATGACGATTACTTGCTGACCCAACTCGAGGAGCTTCGCGAAACCTGGTTGGAGACCTGCGAAGCTGTGGGGCTGGTCGATGAATTACCACTGACTGTCGTGCGAGAAGCCTGGCTCGCCGGGCTGGATCAAGGCCGATTGTCTCAACGCTTCCTCGCCGGCGCGGTGAACTTCTGCACGTTGATGCCGATGCGCGCCATCCCCTTCAAACTGGTTTGTTTGCTGGGCATGAATGACGGGGACTACCCCCGTGCGCAACCACCCTTGGATTTCGATCTGATGGGCAGCGACTACCGTCCGGGTGATCGCTCCCGGCGTGAAGACGACCGCTATCTGTTACTCGAAGCGTTGCTGTCTGCGCGTAATCAGCTCTACATCAGTTGGGTTGGTCGCAGCATTCGTGACAACAGCGAGCGCCCGGCGTCGGTGCTGATCGGCCAGTTGCGCGATCACCTGGCCAGCGGCTGGCGACTGCTCGACGAAAATCGGGATTTGCTGAGCGCCATGACAGAGGAGCATCCGTTGCAACCGTTCAGTGCGCGTTATTTCCATGAAGGTGATCAACTGTTCAGCTACGCCAGTGAATGGCAGGTGTTGCATCAACAGCCTGTACCGAAAAATAACGCAGAGTTACTCACGCCTTTCGTTCAGGAGGAACCGCTGAGCCTCGCTCTCTTGCAGGACTTTCTGCGTAATCCTGTACGGCATTTCTTCACCCAGCGGCTCAAGGTGTATTTCGAAGCCGCAGAAGCGCCGCTGGCCGATGAAGAGCCTTTTGTGCTCGACGCATTGCAGCGTTATACGCTCAGTGACAGCCTTCTCGAAGCTGCGCTGAGGCAACCGGACAACATTGATCAAGCCCTCGAGGTTCAAGCCCGCCGTCTGCAAAACAGTGGCCTGTTGCCGATGGCTGGCTTCGGCGAATGTTTACAGCGAGAACTGATCGAACCGCTGCCGGACCTGTTGCAGCGTTATCAACAACTACTGACGTTATGGCCGACACCGCTGACCAGTGCGATCCCGATCAGCCTCGATTTACAGGGTTTGCGCCTGGAAGGCTGGCTTTCAGGCCTGCATCAGCGCGCCGATGGTGGTGTGTTGTCGGTCACGACCATTCCCAACAGCATCGGCTCGATCAAAAGTCGCAAATGGCATCGATTGACCAAGCCGTGGGTCAATCATCTGGTCGCCTGCGCCTGCGGGCTTTCGTTGACCACAGCGTTGGTCGCCAGTGACGACACCTTGCTGCTTGAGCCGATGGAGCAAGAGCGAGCGCTGCGTTTCCTTGGCGATGTGCTGCTCGCCTGGCAGGCCGGCATGCGCCAGCCATTACCGATCGCCGTCAAAACCGCATTCGCCTGGCTGTCCCAGACCGATCCACTCAAGGCCGAAGCGGCCGCGCGTAAAGCCTACGAAGGTGATGGCCAGACCAGTGAAGGCGAGCGTCGCGAAAGTCCGGCGTTGTCCCGGCAATATGCCGACTTCGATGCGCTGCTCGCGGACGAAACATTTTCCGGCTGGTGCGACGCCTTGTACCGTCCATTGCTTGAAGCCCCTTGGCGCTCATTGTCCAGTGAAGGGGCACGCGCATGAGTACAAAAACTCCACTTGCCTTGGCATTCCCCCTGCGTGGCAGCCAGTTGATCGAAGCGAGTGCCGGTACCGGCAAGACCTTCACTATCTCAGCACTTTATCTGCGCCTGATCCTGGGGCACGGAGGCGAAGCCAACAGCTTCGGTCGTGAGCTTTTGCCGCCGCAAATTCTCGTAGTGACATTCACCGACGCGGCGACCAAAGAACTGCGCGAACGGATTCGTACGCGACTGGCCGAGGCCGCACGATTCTTTCGTGACGAGATGGCGGCCCCTGACGGATTGATCGCAGAACTGCGCGATCAATTCGTCTCGCAGCAATGGCCCGGTTGCGCCAATCGTCTCGATATTGCCGCACAATGGATGGACGAAGCCGCCGTTTCGACCATCCACAGTTGGTGTCAGCGCATGCTGCGTGAGCATGCGTTCGACAGCGGCAGTCTGTTCACCCAATCCCTGGAAACCGATCACAGCGACCTGCTTGGTGAAGTGTTACGCGATTACTGGCGGCTGTTTTGTTACCCGATGCAGGGTGATGCGCTCAATTGGGTTCGCAGCAATTGGGGCGGTCCTGCGGCATTGTTGCCGCGTGTCCGCGGCTTGTTCGCCAGTGAGCGTGACAGCGATGAAGGCAAGGCACCCGCTGAGCTTATCGAAGAGTGCCTGCAAGAACGCCGCGCTGCATTGATCGAACTGAAAATGCCGTGGCGCCAATGGGCAGACGAGTTGCTCGCCATCTGTCATCAAGGTGTTGCCAGCAAGACTGTCGATGGTCGCAAGATGCAAGCGCGTTACTTTGAACCGTGGTTCGAGAAGCTCAAGGCCTGGGCCGAAGACGAGGCCATGGAGCAACTGGACATCGGCACCGGCTTCACTCGACTGACTCCCGACGGCATGGCTGAGGCCTGGAAAGGCCAGGCCCCCAGTCATCCTGGGCTGGACGCCATGCACGGGCTCAAATCCAGTCTCGATGCATTGCCCACCCCCGACGCCGCTGTCCTGCAACACGCCGCAAAATGGGTCGGTGCGCGTTTCGAAGAAGAAAAACGCCGACGCGCCGAAATGGGTTTCGACGACATGCTGTTGCGTTTGGATGCCGCACTGCAATCCGAAGGAGGAGAGCGTCTTGCGATCTTGATTCGCGAGCAGTTTCCGGTCGCGCTGATCGACGAATTCCAGGACACCGATCCGGTGCAGTACCGGATTTTCGAGACGATCTATCGGATCGAAGAAAACAATCCAGACACCGGGCTGTTTCTGATCGGCGACCCGAAACAGGCGATCTATGCTTTTCGCGGTGCGGACATCTACACCTATTTGCGTGCGCGTCAGGCTACCAGCGGCCGCTTGCATACGCTCGGCACCAACTTCCGCTCCAGTCACGGCATGGTCAACGCGGTCAACCATGTATTCCAACGCGCCGAGTCCCGAGAGCAGGGACGCGGCGCGTTTTTGTTTCGGGAAAAAAATGGTGCTAACCCGGTGCCGTTTCTCCCTGTCGAGTCTCAGGGGCGCAAGGAAAAACTTCAGGTTGCCGGGCAAGACGTCGCAGCGCTGAATGTCTGGCTGTTGCCCAGCGATCAGCCATTGTCAGGCGCGGTCTATCGCCAACAATTGGCGGGCGCCTGTGCCAGTGAGATCACTGCGTTGCTCAATGGCGGGCAAAGCGCCAGTGCGGGATTCACCCAGGATGGTAAGGACTTCAGAGGCCTGCGCCCCTCGGACATCGCGATCCTCGTTCGTGACGGTAAAGAAGCCCAGGCCGTGCGCAGTGAACTCGCCAGTCGTGGTGTGCGCAGCGTTTATCTGTCGGACAAGGACTCGGTGTTCGCCGCTCAGGAGGCCCACGACCTGTTGTCGTGGCTCAAGGCCTGTGCCGAACCGGATGTCGAACGCTCGCTGAAAGCCGCGCTGGCCTGCATCACCCTGAACCTGCCCCTGGTTGAGCTGGAACGGCTGAATCAGGACGAGTTGGTCTGGGAAACCCGCGTCATGCAGTTTCGTGGTTACCGCGAACTGTGGCGCAAGCATGGCGTACTGCCGATGCTCCGACGTCTGTTGCACGACTTCCAATTGCCGCAGACCTTGATGGCGCGCAGCGATGGCGAGCGGGTACTGACCAACCTTTTGCACCTCTCGGAACTGATGCAGCAAGCCGCCGCTGAACTGGATGGCGAGCAAGCGCTGATCCGCCATCTGGCCGAGCTTCTGGCGTTGTCGGGGCAGGCCGGCGAAGAGCAGATCCTGCGTCTGGAAAGCGACGAGCAACTGGTCAAGGTGGTGACCATTCACAAGTCGAAAGGGCTCGAGTATCCCCTGGTGTTCCTGCCATTCATCTGCTCGGCAAAACCGGTCGACGGCAGCCGATTGCCGCTGCATTACCACGACGCTTCGGGCAAGGCCCAAGTGAGCCTCAAGCCAACCGCCGAATTGATTGCGCAAGCGGATGAAGAGCGCCTCGCCGAGGATCTGCGTTTGCTGTATGTCGCCCTGACCCGCGCGCAACATGCCTGCTGGCTGGGCGTGACGGATCTCAAGCGCGGCAATAACAACAGCTCGGTGCTGCACCTTTCTGCGTTGGGTTATCTGCTGGGCGGTGGCGCGTCTCTGGGGGAATCCAGCGGACTCGACCGTTGGCTGCGAGATCTGCAGCAGGACTGCGCGGCAATCAGCATCGCAGAAACACCGCAGCCCTCCGATGAACACTACCGGCCGCCGCGCAACGAAGCCGTCCTCAGTGCCACGCTATTGCCCAAGCGCAAGGCCAGTGAAAACTGGTGGATCGCCTCCTACAGCGCGCTGCGCATCAGCGATGTGCTGAGTGTCGGCAGCGATGAAGCTCCGGACAGTCCGCAAGCGCAAAAGCTGTTCGATGACGAGCGCCTCGACCCGGACGCACCACGGGAAATCATTGCTGGCGGCGCTGATATTCACCGCTTCCCCCGAGGTCCGAATCCAGGAACGTTTCTCCACGGTTTACTGGAGTGGGCCGGAGACGATGGCTTCGCGGTGTCTCGCGAGGCGCTGGAAGATGCGATTGCTCGTCGCTGCAACTTGCGTGGCTGGGAAGGCTGGATCCTCACCCTCAGTGACTGGCTGCAGCACCTGCTTAAATCGCCATTGCCAATTGATGGCGGACAGCCGCCGGTGATTCTCGAGCAACTCAAGCAGTACCGCGTCGAGATGGAGTTCTGGTTCGCCAGCCATAAAGTCGATGTGCTCAAACTTGACGAACTGGTGCGCCAGTACACGCACAATGGCGTCGCCCGTGTTGCGGCAGAACCAGTACAACTCAACGGCATGTTCAAAGGCTTCATCGACCTGACCTTTGAACACGATGGCCGTTATTACGTGGCTGATTACAAATCCAACTGGCTGGGCGTGGATGATCTGGCCTACACCGCGCAAGCCATGGAACAGTCGATCCTCGACAATCGCTACGACCTGCAATACGTATTGTACCTGTTGGCGCTGCATCGCCAGCTCAAGGCGCGGCTACCGGAATA
Organism: Pseudomonas sp. NPDC087690; assembly: GCF_044743175.1. Lineage (NCBI taxonomy): Bacteria > Pseudomonadati > Pseudomonadota > Gammaproteobacteria > Pseudomonadales > Pseudomonadaceae > Pseudomonas > Pseudomonas sp. NPDC087690. Next base: position 72,743 of record NZ_JBIUVX010000024.1, on the reverse strand, counting down.
CGATTACGACCGGCACATCGGTGGCGCGCTGTATATGTTCCTGCGTGGCACCCGTGCAGACAGTCGCGGTGTTTACTTTGCCCGTCCGCCGCGCGAGTTGATCGAGCGGCTGGACCGGATGTTCCAGGGTAAACCCGAACCCAAGGCCGAACCCGCATGGGAACAGGGAGTCCTGCTATGAGCCGCACTTTTGCTGATCTGTTGCCGACCCCGTTGGCGGCCGATAGCCTGTCGAAACTTGCGCCGCTGACCAGCGCCGATGATTTGCTGCTGTTACTCACCCGCTGGGTCGAGCGGGGCTGGTTGCGTGCGCTGGACAAGGCGTTCGTCGCATTTCTTCACGAGCTTGAGCCGGGCACCGATCCGTTGGTGTTGCTCGCTGCCGCACTGACCAGTCACCAGTTGGGCCACGGCCACGTGTGTCTGGATCTGTTCGAAACACTCAAGGCCCCGGATTTTGCTCTGTCGTTGCCGCCCGAGGGTGATGTGCAGGGCGGCGTGTTGCTGTTGCCCTCGCAACTGCTTGAAGCGCTCGACGGCGTGCATTGGTGCAAGACGCTGGCCGGAAGTGGTCTGGTCGCTCTGGCGGCCGATACCCGAGAAGCGGCGCAGCAGCGGCCATTGGTGTTGGTCGGGAAACGTCTGTATCTGCGACGTTACTGGGCTTACGAACGGCGCATCGACGCGGCGTTGCGCCAGCGTTTGGCACAAACTGAGGCAACCCCGGAGGATCTGCCGCAGCGGTTGAATGAATTGTTCGGATCGGCCCGCTCCGGCGAGGTGATCGACTGGCAGAAGCTCGCCTGCGCCCTTGCCACTCGCAGTGCTTTCAGCATTGTCACTGGCGGCCCGGGTACCGGCAAAACGACGACGGTGGTACGCCTGCTCGCGCTGCTTCAAGCGCCGGCAGTGGAGGCTGGTCACCCGCTGCGCATTCGTCTCGCGGCACCGACAGGCAAAGCGGCGGCGCGACTGACCGAGTCCATTAGTCAGCAAGTGCAATCGCTGAAAGTTGCCGAAGAGGTGCGCGCGAAAATCCCCTGCGACGTGACCACCGTGCACCGTTTGCTCGGCAGTCGCCCCGGTACGCGACACTTCCGCCACCACGCCGGCAACCGCTTGCCGCTGGATGTGCTGGTGGTCGACGAAGCGTCAATGATCGATCTGGAAATGATGGCCAACCTGCTCGACGCGTTGCCGGCCCATGCGCGACTGGTGCTGCTCGGTGACAAGGATCAACTCGCTTCCGTGGAAGCCGGCGCGGTTCTTGGTGATCTGTGTCGTGACGCCGAGCAGGGCTGGTACAACCCGCAAACCCGTCACTGGCTGGAAATTGTCAGCGGTGAATCGTTGCAAGGCAGCGGCCTGCACGAGGACATCGACGGCACCCATCCACTGGCACAACAAGTGGTGATGCTGCGCCACTCGCGACGTTTTGGCGAGGGCAGTGGCATCGGTCAGCTCGCGCGGCGGGTCAATCAGCAGCTACCGCTTGAAGCGCGTCAGCTGCTGGACAGCGGGCACTATAAAGATGTGTTTGCGGTAAAACTGCCCAAGGGTGAACACGATCCCAAGCTCGAACGACTGGCGCTTGACGGCCACGGCGATGGCAACGGACCGCAAGGCTATCGGCACTATCTGAGCGTGCTGCGCAATCAGCGTCCGTCGCCCGACAGACCGCTGGAACATCCAGACTGGACCCACTGGGCGCGTGACGTCTTGCAGGCCTTCGACACCTTCCAGCTGTTGTGTGCTGTGCGCAAAGGGCCGTGGGGTGTTGACGGCCTGAACCTGCGCATCACCGCCGCGTTGCTCAAGGCACGCCTGATCGACAACGATCAGCAATGGTACGAAGGTCGCCCGGTACTGATGACCCGCAATGACTATGGTCTGGGTCTGATGAACGGCGACATCGGCATCGCCCTCAAGCTACCCGAGCGCGACGGGCCGGATGCCGGCAAGCCGCTGCTGCGCGTAGCCTTCCCGCGTAACGATGGCCAGGGCGGTGTGCGTTTCGTATTGCCGAGTCGGCTCAACGACGTGGAAACCGTCTACGCAATGACGGTGCACAAGTCGCAGGGCTCGGAGTTCGCCCACACCGCGCTAATCCTTCCGGATGCCTTGAACCCGGTGCTGACCAAGGAGCTGATCTACACCGGCATCACCCGCGCGAAACACTGGTTCACCCTGATCGAGCCGCGTACCGAGGTGTTTGAAGAGGCCGTACAGCGCAAGGTCAAGCGTCTCAGCGGACTGATGCTGGAACTGGAAGAGGGCAGCGTGCCTCACGGGTGAAAATCCAGACGTCGAACGGCGTTTATTGACCAACCGGTCAGGGGGCACCGCCTCGCTGGTGTTACACCGCTGTGCTATCGTTGCGGCATCATTTCGCTACGATCCAAGAGAATCCCTGCATGAAGGTGTCTGTCTGGGCGACAGAGCGCGCGGTTCGCTGCAAGTACGCGTTGCTTGTCGGTCTGCTCTGGCTGTTGACGGGCGTGGCCGTCGCGCAAGTGCAAAAGCCGACGGGCATGGCTGAGCAACGCGCGCAGTCGGTCACTCAAGTGGTTCTCGGCATCCTCAGTTACGCTCGCTGGCCGGTGGAGCCTGCGCAACTGCGCCTGTGCATCGTCGGCCCTACCGAATACACCGATGATCTGGTCAAAGGCACCACGCAGGCCACTGGCCGACCGGTCATCGTGCGCCGCTTGCTGGCGGACAATCCGGCGATCGTCAGCGAGTGCGATGCGGTCTATATCGGCAAACTGACAGCGGATGAGCGCAGTCGTCTTTTCGAATCGTTGATTGGCCATCCGGTGCTGAGCATCAGCGAAGGTGACGATCAGTGCACGGTTGGCAGCCTGTTCTGCCTGCGCGTCGGCGATGAGCAGGTGTCTTTCGAGGTCAACCTCGACTCGGTTGCCCGCAGCGGCGTACGCATTCATCCAAGCGTGCTGCAATTGTCGCGTCGCAAGCCGGCGGCACCATGAAACTGTTCAGGTCGAATAGCCGCCCAACGCTGGGTTCAGTCATTGGCCGAGGGCATTTGACGGTCGCGCTGGTGGGTGTGGCGATGGCCAGCGTTTCGCTGACGTTGCTCGGCGTACTGGCTTTACGGGTGTACGCCGATCACAACCTGCACTTGATCGCCCGTTCGATCAGCTACACCGTCGAAGCTGCGGTGGTGTTCAACGACAAGACGGCCGCCAATGAATCGCTGGCGCTGATTGCTTCTGCCGAAGAGGTCGCTGACGCCCAGGTGCTGAACAGCCAGGGACAAGTGCTCGCGCATTGGCAACGCCCGGAAAACGGTTTGTTCTCTGAGCTGGAAATGCAGATCACCCGCGCCCTTCTGGAAAAACCCATCAGCCTGCCGATCGAGCATCAGGACCGTGAAATCGGTCGTGTGCTGCTTACCGGCCATGGTGGCAGCCTGATGCGCTTTCTGCTCAGCGGTCTGGCGGGGATCATCCTCTGCACCGCGATCAGCGCCTGGGTTGCGCTCTACCTGGCGCGTCGCCAGCTACGCGCGATCACCGGTCCTCTGCGCAGTCTGGCCAATGTGGCCCACGCCGCCCGCAGCGAACGCGCACTGGATCGGCGCGTGCCGCCGGCACAGATCGCCGAACTCGACAACCTCGGCAACGACTTCAATGCTTTGCTCGATGAGCTCGAGTCCTGGCAGAGCCATCTGCAAAGCGAAAACGAAAGCCTCGCGCATCAAGCCAGCCATGACAGCCTCACCGGTCTGCCGAACCGTGCGTTTTTCGAGGGGCGCTTGATTCGTGCCTTGCGCAACGCCGGCAAACTCAATGAGCGAGTGGCCGTGCTGTTTCTCGACAGTGATCGCTTCAAGGGCATCAACGATAACTTCGGCCATGCTGCCGGCGATGCGGTGTTGGTGGCCATCGCCAATCGCGTTCGCGCGCAATTGCGTGAAGAAGATCTGGTGGCGCGCCTGGGCGGCGATGAGTTCGCCGTATTGCTCACGCCCCTGCACAAGATCGAAGACGCCGAGCGTATTGCCGACAAGATCCTCGCCAGCATGGACATGCCCATCGCGCTGCCGGGCGACACCCGTGTCGTGACCTCGCTCAGTATCGGCATCGCGGTTTTCCCGGATCATGGCGCCACCCCCGGCGGCCTGCTCAATGCCGCCGATGCGGCGATGTATCAGGGCAAACGCCTGTCGCGTGGCGCTCAATTCACGGCTGGGTCGGAGCACCCGGCCGATCCCGTTCAAACCAGGAGCTAATCCCGTGTTCACACTTCCAATCCGACTGTTTTCCGCGTTGCTGTTGATGGCCGCACTGATATTGAGCGGTTGCCAGACGGCCCCGCAAAAAGGCCTGACCCCGGCGCAAGTCGCCGTGCTCAAACAACAAGGTTTCGAACTGACCGATGAAGGCTGGGAGTTTGGCCTGTCCGGTAAAGTGCTGTTCGGCAGCGACGTCGAAAGCCTCAATAAAGAAAGTACCGAGATCGTCGAACGCATCGGCAAGGCCTTGGTGGGCGTTGGCATCGAGCGCGTGCGGGTCGATGGCCATACCGACGCGTCAGGCAAGGAAACCTACAACCAGCAATTGTCACTGCGCCGCGCCAAGAGCGTTGCCAACGTACTCGGCACGGTCGGCATGAAGCAGGAAAACATCCAGCTGCAAGGCCTCGGCAGCAAAGAGCCGGTGGCGTCCAACAGCACGGCAGCGGGACGCACCGAGAATCGCCGAGTGGCGATCGTGGTCAGCAACGACTAATCGGCGAACTGCATTTCGCCGGTTTCACCCATCAACAGCGCCTGATTGCGCTCGGTCACCTCACGGATGTAATCCCACAACAGGGTGATCCGCTTCAACTTCCTCAGATCCTCCCGGCAGTACATCCAGAACTGCCGCGTGATGTCGATCTCCTCCGGCAACACTGGCAGCAGGCGCGGATCCTGCGCGGCGAGGAAACACGGCAGAATCGCCAGCGAGCGCCCTTGCTGCGCCGCGACAAACTGTGCGATCACGCTGGTGCTGCGCAAGTTGGCGCTTGCGCCAGGCAACACGTTCGCCAAGTAGAGCAGCTCCGAGCTGAACGCCAGATCATCCACATAACTGATGAATTGATGCTTGCCCAAGTCTGCCGGGCGGCGGATCGGTGGGTGTTTGTCGAGATAGTCCTGGGTCGCGTAGAGCTGCAAGCGGTAGTCGCAGAGCTTGCAGCAGACGTACGGCCCATGCTCCGGGCGCTCCAGCGCGATAACGATGTCGGCCTCGCGCTTGGACAGGCTGATGAAGTGCGGCAGCGGCAGGATGTCCACCGAGATCGCCGGGTAGGCGTCGACGAAATGGCTCAGTTGCGGGGTGATGAAAAAACTGCCGAAACCTTCGGTGCAGCCCATGCGCACATGCCCGGACAGAGCCACGCCAGAGCCTGAAACCTGCTCGCACGCCATGTGCAATGTGCTTTCAATCGACTCGGCATAACCGAGCAAACGCTGACCTTCGGCGGTCAGCACGAAACCGCTGGTGCGCGACTTTTCAAACAACAACGTGCCGAGCGCCGCTTCCAGTGAACTGATTCGCCGCGACACCGTGGTGTAGTCGACGGCCAAGCGTTTGGCAGCAGTGCTGGCCTTGCGGGTACGTGCGACTTCGAGAAAAAACTTGAGGTCGTCCCAGTTCAGCGAGCCTAGGGAGGTGATGTTTTTTTGCATGATGGACGGGCTTATATGTGCGTTCTTATTAGAAGTTTGCACATCTATACTCCAAAAACAGTCCGACAACCAATTCGTGACACACGCCTCATCTCAAGGCGAACCCTTCGCCTTGGCTCCTACGATAAAAACAAGTTTCGGAGACCAGCATGAACGCATCGCTTACGCCCAACGAAACCACGCTGCAGAAGGTCAAGCTGCTGATCGACGGCGAATGGGTCGAATCGCAGACCACCGAATGGCACGACATCGTCAACCCGGCGACCCAGCAAGTGCTGGCGAAAGTCCCGTTCGCCACCGCCGCTGAAGTCGACGCCGCCGTAAGCGCCGCCCAGCGTGCGTTCCAGACCTGGAAACTGACCCCGATCGGTGCGCGCATGCGCATCATGCTCAAGCTGCAAGCGCTGATCCGCGAACACTCCAAACGCATCGCTATCGTCCTGAGTGCCGAGCAAGGCAAAACCATTGCTGACGCCGAGGGCGACATTTTCCGTGGGCTGGAAGTGGTCGAGCACGCGTGCTCCATCGGCACGCTGCAGATGGGCGAGTTCGCCGAGAACGTCGCCGGCGGTGTTGATACCTACACCTTGCGCCAGCCGATCGGCGTGTGCGCCGGCATCACCCCGTTTAACTTCCCGGCGATGATTCCGCTGTGGATGTTCCCGATGGCGATTGCCTGCGGCAACACTTTCGTCCTGAAACCTTCGGAACAGGATCCGCTGTCGACCATGTTGCTGGTGGAACTGGCAGTCGAGGCGGGCGTTCCGGCGGGCGTGTTGAACGTGGTTCACGGCGGCAAAGACGTGGTCGATGGCCTGTGCACGCACAAGGACATCAAAGCAGTGTCGTTCGTCGGTTCGACGGCGGTCGGCACTCACGTTTACGATTTGGCGGGTAAACACGGCAAACGCGTGCAATCGATGATGGGCGCGAAGAACCACGCTGTGGTGCTGGCCGATGCCAATCGTGAGCAAGCGCTGAATGCCTTGGTCGGTGCCGGTTTCGGTGCGGCCGGGCAACGTTGCATGGCCACCTCGGTGGTGGTGCTGGTTGGCGCGGCGAAACAATGGCTGCCGGACCTGAAAGCGCTGGCGCAGAAACTCACCGTCAACGCCGGCAACGAGCCGGGCACCGATGTCGGCCCGGTGATCTCGAAGAAAGCCAAGGCGCGAATTCTCGACCTGATCGAAAGCGGCATCAAGGAAGGCGCCAAGCTGGAACTGGACGGTCGAGACATCAAGGTGCCGGGCTACGAGCAAGGCAACTTTGTCGGCCCGACCCTGTTCTCGGGCGTGACCACCGACATGCAGATCTACACCCAGGAAATCTTCGGCCCGGTGTTGGTGGTGCTGGAAGTCGACACCCTCGATCAGGCCATCGCCCTGGTCAACGCCAACCCGTTCGGCAACGGCACCGGCCTGTTCACCCAGAGCGGTGCGGCGGCACGCAAATTCCAGACGGAAATCGACGTCGGCCAGGTCGGCATCAACATCCCGATTCCGGTGCCGGTGCCGTTCTTCAGCTTCACCGGTTCGCGCGGTTCGAAACTCGGCGACCTCGGCCCGTACGGCAAGCAAGTGGTGCAGTTCTACACGCAGACCAAAACGGTCACGGCACGCTGGTTCGATGACGACAGCGTCAACGACGGCGTGAACACAACCATCAATCTGCGCTGAGGAATCGGCCATGAAAATCGCATTTATCGGTCTGGGCAACATGGGCGCGCCGATGGCGCGCAACCTGATCAAGGCTGGCCATTCGCTGAACCTGGTCGACCTGAACAAAACCGTGCTGGCGGAACTCGAGCAACTGGGCGGCAGCATTCGCGCTTCGGCGCGTGAGGCGGCCGAGGATGCCGAACTGGTGATCACCATGCTCCCGGCGGCTGTGCATGTGCGTAGCGTCTGGCTGGGTGAGGACGGTGTGCTCGCGGGCATCGGCAAAGGCGTGCCGGCGGTGGATTGCAGCACGATTGATCCGCAAACGGCTCGCGATGTGGCTGTCGCTGCGGCCAGACAAGGCGTGGCGATGGCTGACGCACCGGTCTCTGGCGGCACCGGCGGTGCGACCGCTGGCACCCTGACCTTCATGGTCGGCGCCACCCCGGAACTGTTCGCCACCCTGCAACCGGTGCTCGCGCAGATGGGCCGCAACATCGTGCATTGCGGTGAGGTCGGCACCGGGCAGATCGCCAAGATCTGCAACAACCTGCTGCTGGCGATCTCGATGGTCGGCGTCAGTGAGGCCATGGCACTGGGTGATGCATTGGGTATCGATACGACAGTGCTGGCCGGGATCATCAACAGTTCGACCGGACGATGCTGGAGCTCGGAAATGTACAACCCATGGCCGGGCATCGTCGAAACGGCGCCGGCTTCGCGCGGCTATACCGGTGGATTCGGTGCGGAATTGATGCTCAAGGATTTGGGTTTGGCGACGGAAGCGGCGCGTCAGGCGCATCAGCCGGTGGTGCTCGGCGCGGTGGCGCAACAGCTTTATCAGGCGATGAGTCAGCGCGGGGATGGCGGGAAGGATTTCTCGGCGATCATCAACAGCTATCGCAAGCCTGCAATAGAAGGGCAGCGTTGAACAAACTGTGGGAGCGAGCCTGCTCGCGATGACGGCGGTAACTTCAACACTGAGGTGACTGACCGTGCGCTTTCGCGAGCAGGCTCGCTCCCACAGGAGGATTGCGTATATCAGACATTGTTTGCCGGGAAATCACGTCGGGTGATCTCCCGGCTTTTTTGCATCAGGCAAACACGAAATACTTGCGCACGGTCTCGACCACTTCCCAGGTACCTTTCATCCCCGGCTCAATCACAAAGATGTCGCCAGCGCGCAAGTGAATCGGCGCCATGCCGTCCGGCGTGATCACGCAGTAGCCTTCCTGGAAATGGCAATACTCCCACTTCACATATTCCACGCGCCACTTGCCGGGTGTGCAGATCCACGTGCCCATGATCTTGTTGCCGTCTTCGCTGGTGTAGGCGTTGAGATTGACGGTGTGCGGGTCGCCTTCGAGTTTTTCCCACTTGCAGGCGTCAAGTACCGGAAGGGGATGGGTGTCACGCAGAACGGTGATGGGGGCGGACATGAAGGCTCCAGGCAAATGACGGATTGAACCGCCAACTTAGCGTCTGCTGAAACGGCCGGGATGTCTGAGGTCGACCTCCTGATGCCTGTGAGCGCTGAGCAGCAACACTCTCGTAACATCGAGCGTTGCACCATTGCCGTGCATATATGACGGTTTTAATACAGTCATGCCCCATAAAAGTTCAATGAATTTTTAGACTAAAACGAGATAACCGTTCTGACACCTATTGCAAAACAAAATCGTCTGTACTATAACATTCGTACTAAAGGACATTCCCACCCAGATGGAGTTACACCTGAGTCACGGACAGACTTGAATTGGTTTTTTCTCACGCAGACGACTGACTTGGCCATTGGCGCAAGCGTTGACTTCTACCTGTCGTTAATGAGCACTGGTAGTTGAATGGAACATTCAGTTAATAGTTGCGCGGACGCAATGTCCTGCGTGCTTTGCGTGAGCTTTAAATAAACAATTAACGATTAGTTCGCATCGATTGACTGCGTGCGCGGGATATCTTTGTGCGTCAAATCACTTGTGCTTGGCATCATGGAATGAGGCTGGATTGTGGACGACGTAAACGTAATTGAAGTTTCGACGACAGTGGACAGTGGCAGCGTACTTGGCCGCCATGTCTGGGTGCGCGCTGGCACTCGTCTACAAAATGTCCAGGTCGGTGATGACTGTTTTATCGGTTTTCGCTGCGATGTGCAGTTTGCCGCAATCGGCACTTCCAGCATGTTGGCCACGGGTGTGCACTGCATGGGCACCGCGCAGGCGCCGATCCGGATTGCCGAGAACGTCTGGCTGGGTGCCAAGGTTACTGTTAACGAGGGAGTCAGCATTGGTGCAGGTGCAGTGATCGCCGCCGGTGCGCTGGTCACGGCAGATGTGCCGGCTGACGCCATCATGGTGGGGCGCCCGGCGCGCTTCATCGGCTGGCGCTCGGTGGTCGAGGATGGCCGCCCAAGCCCGGAACAGGTGCTGGCAAAAGTCCGTGAAAGAGCTCGCTCGGGCTTGCCGTCGATGCTTGATCGCTCAACGCAATCGGTGGCCAGGTTGAAATCGTTGAACCCTGAAACCGCTACGTGGGAGATCAGCGACGAAGCGTTGATCGACGCGGAATTACGCGGTGGTGCGTCGGTGGAAATCGCCCGCGATTGCATTCTGATCGGGCGCAGCAGCCGTCAGGGCGGGATGTCGCAACTGGGCGGTATCGAACTCGGCACGGGTGTCCGGCTCGGTGAAGGCGTGGTCATCGAAGCCGCTGGCGGCGTATCGATCGGCGCGTTCAGCGAGGTGGCGGCGGGCGTCACGATTGTGGCTTCAACTCACGATCATTCATTTCGCTCGTTGCCTTGGGAAGAGGCTCCCGTACGGATAGGAAGTCGTTGCGTCATCGGTGAGGGCGCGCTCTTGGTTGGTCCACTGAGTGTTGGTGATGGTGCGGTTATAAAACCACACTCGGTGGTTATAAGGGATGTATTGGAAAACACTGTGGTTCATGGCGTTGTTCAACTAATGGAGATTCAAGAATGATTTTGTTTGCCCCAAATCCGACAGGTTCCGGTCATAACATGCGTGCGCTTTCCATCGCTCAGGCGATAAAAAAGCAAAGCCCGAATATGCCGCTGACTGTGGCGCTGGCTTCTTTGCAGCCGACATTCACGCCGCTGTTCGAACAGTCCGGTATTGAAGTGGTAGATATTGCCGGTCGCCTGGTTGATTACTCGAAAAAGAGTAACTTGTCGAAAGAACTCGACTGGGCCAATTATATCGGCGGTTATATCGCCAATACCTTTTTGTCCGGTGAGCGAATTCTTTCCTACCTGGCGCTGATCGCCGAATACAAACCGACCGTGCTGGTCTCGGACTACAACATGGCGGCCTGTCTGGCGGCGATTTTCAGCGGTACGCCGCTGGTGTTCGTCACCGAACGCTATGACTTCACCCTCTGCCAGCTGGAAGACCATGACCTGGCCGACGGCGGTTTCGAGGTCAATGCGCTGGAAATGGCCCGTGCCCGCACCGCACTGCACAGCCAGTTCAACTGGATGATCAACCAGAGCCAATTGGTGCTGACTGACAAGCCGTACGTGGCTTCTCTGGATCACGGCACGCCGGTCGCCGAAGCGCTGCTCAGCGGCAAGGCGCACTTTGTCGGGCCGATGATTCGCGACATCAATGTGCAGAGCGGCCTGAACGTGCGCGAGCAACTGAACCTTGGCGATTCGCCGTTCATTGTCGCGTCGATCAGCGGCACCACTATGTTTGCGCAAAACAAGGATGCGCTGCTCGCCGCTTATCTCGACAGCTTCCGGATCCTGCGTGAACGCAATCCGGAACTGAAACTGGTGCTGTTGGGGCGTCAGGATATCCAGGCGCAGGACGGTGTGGTTTGCGTGCCGTATTACCCGGACTGGATGGGCCTGCTGCGCGAGGCCGAACTGCTGATTTCGGCTCCGGGATGGATCACCGTGACGGAAATCGCCGCATTGCATATTCCGACCCTGTTCGTGCTGCCATCGAAGTCGGAATACCACGAACTTGAAGCGTTGCGCCGCCTGGAACTGCTCGGGTTCCCGACTCACCTGGGGCACGACCGTGACCGTATCGTCGAACTGGTGCAAAGCGAACTGGAGAAAGACACCCGGTCGCCGGCGTACTACGCGCCCCATCGACAAGTGGCGGCACCGGACGGCGAAGGCGCGGTACGCGCGGCGACCCGTATCATCGAATTGTGCAACGGCACGGTTGTGCCGCTGACCGAAAGCAAAGCGGCTTAACCTCACGGAAGAGGGATTCACCATGGCGCTGCATCCGCAGTTTCAATTTGATCAAGGCCTCATGGACATCGAATTCGGTGGTTTTTTTGCCGTCACCGATGCCAGTGGGAAAGTCGCGATTTCCAGCGACAAGCAGTTGCAGGATCAGATCGACGCAACGCTCTATCAGGCCGAGCACGGCGACGACGCGCAACTGCGTTTCGCCCATGCCGGGCTGATGCGATTGCATGACGTCGCGAACGCAGGTTTTCACGAACTTGCCGATCGCTACTGGACGCCACATGGTTCGGGCCGTTGCAGAACACTGGCAGTGCAACTGGATGCGCTGGCAGCATTGATTGCCTATCAGCGCCGGGTGCCGGAGGACGCCAGCAACCGTGGGGTGATTGCCGCCATGCTCGAGCGAGTCGAAGCGCTCTACGCCAGATCCACAGTCGCCGGGTTATATACCAGCGACTGGTCGACGCCGCTGGAGCTTGCGACATCGATCGACCTCGACATCAGCGCCACGGCCCTGCTGGCGCGTATCGACAACGAGCCTTTGGGCCTCGGTCTGGTCGGGCATTTGCAGGTCCACGCGGAAAATCTGATCGCCCGCGTGGCAGGCAGCGATAGCGAGTCTTGCGTCGACGTCGCGCTGAGCCGTTGTGCGGTACGGGCGCAAGTCAGCCTGGTGCTGGCGCGTCTGGCCAGTGTGCGTGACGACAACGCGCTGGCCAATCTGGCGCGCTCGTTTCTGTTGCAGACTCTGGCGCTGTTCCGCGACCCGGCCTATGGCGGTTATTGGGATCGAGTCGGCATCAACGGCAAGGTTCGCTGCGACTGGCACACCTCCTACAAGCATCATGAGTCGCCATTTCCGATCAAAACGGCGTATGACGTGGCGTTGCTGTTGCAGGTGATCCAGGCATTGCCGGAAGGCGCGAGCGAAAGTGATCGAGCGTCGGTGACGGCCGCGCTGCTGGAGTTTCACGACACCTGCAACGGTGGGCTGTTCATGGGCAAAGGCTATTTCTGGTCAACGCCCGATGACCCGACCGTGCCGTTCATTCGCCAGTTCTGGGCACCGCCGCGTCAGCCGGGGATCTTCAGTATCGGCAACCTGACGTACTTGCCGCTGCACTTGAAGAGTCTGAAAACCCAACTCGCTGCGGCGCATGCCTTGCAATCCATTGCGCCGGTCACCGTTGCACAAGCGCACGACAATGCCGATCGGGTGAGCCGCGAGCTGGAGGTGATCGATGGCGGCGGCGACGTGCAGGACATTCACCCGCGCGGCGTGCCGTCGATCAATGTCGATCTGCAACGTTATCTCGCGTGGCTGGCCAAGGCCCGGGCGTCCAATCAGACACCTTACGGGTTGACCGCCGAAACCACACCGCTGGGCTTTCGCGCTGACAAGACCTGGCAGGTGTTTTCCGGTCTGCATGTGATCTCCGATCTGCATGCGCTGGGTCTGCAAATCGATAACAAGGCGAGCCTGATCGACTGCATCCAGGCCTCGCAAAATATCGACGGTGGTTTTGCCGAACAGCCCGGGCACCTCAGTGATGTCTTCGCCACGTACTGTGCGGTGTTGTCGTTGCGCGTACTGGGGGCCTTGCCGGCCGATGTCCAGGCATGTGTCGGCTATCTGCAAGCGTGCCAGAACGCCGATGGCGGGTTCGGCGACGTGGCGGGTTTCGGCTCCGATATCTGGCACACCAACCTTGCCGTGTTGTCGCTGCATGCGCTCGGCGCCAAGGCTACGGATGAGCAAGCGGTGATGGCGTTCGCCTTGCGCTGCCGCTCCGCTGACGGCGGATTCGGCAACAAGCCGGGTTATCCACCGGATGCGTTTTCGGTGTATCGCGTGGTGTCCACGCTGTTCATTCTCAACCGGCGCATCGTCGATGCACGGCAGACCGTGGCATGGCTGCAAAGCCTGCAACTGGAAAACGGCTCGTTCCACTATCGGCCAGGCAAGGCAGTCAGTCTGGTGGGTACTTACATGGCGATTGCGGCGATGTACCTGCTCGATGCTCAGCCGACGCATTTACAGGCGTCGAAGGACTGGATCGCGGCTCACCAGAAACAGGACGGTGGTTTCGGCCCGCTCAACTCGACCTCGGCGACCACCGACGAAAGCTTCGTCTGCATCCAGACGCTGCTGATTCTTGAGCAAGGCCTGTCGCAATACTGGGTGGCATTACTGAACTGACCCGTCCCTGAAGGCGGGCAGCATCGAAGGACTGTGAATCATCATTTTGCCAGGGGAGGCGCTGATGAAAATTTTAGTGACAGGGGGCGCGGGCTTTATCGGCTCGGCAGTGGTGCGGTTTCTGATCAATGAAACCGATTGCGAAGTGATCAATCTCGACAAATTGACTTACGCTGGCAATCTGGAGTCGCTGGCTGAAATCGCGGACTCGCCGCGCTACCGTTTCTGCCAAGTGGATATTTGCGACAGGCCGGCGCTGGACGAAATCTTCGTGCGCCTGCAGCCGGATGCGGTGATGCATCTGGCGGCCGAATCCCATGTGGATCGTTCGATCGATGGCCCTCAGGCTTTCATCGAAACCAACATTGTCGGCACTTACACCCTGCTCGAAGCCGCGCGCGGTTATTGGAACCGTCTGGACGCTGAGCGCCAGCAGGCGTTCCGCTTCCACCATATTTCCACCGACGAGGTGTATGGCGATCTGGAGCCTGAAGATCCGGCGTTTACCGAAACGACCGCCTATGCGCCCAGCTCACCTTACTCGGCGACCAAGGCCGGTTCGGATCACCTCGTGCGGGCCTGGCACCGCACGTTCGGGCTGCCGGTGGTGATGAGCAATTGCTCGAACAACTACGGGCCTTATCACTTCCCGGAAAAACTCATTCCGCACGTCATTCTCAATGCTCTGCAAGGCAAGCCGCTGCCGGTGTACGGCGACGGTGCGCAGATCCGCGACTGGCTGTTTGTCGAGGATCACGCCCGGGCGCTGTACGCGGTGGTCAGCAATGGTGAAGTGGGGCAGACCTACAACATCGGTGGTCACAACGAGAAAACCAATCTCGAAGTGGTGCACACCTTGTGCGATCTGCTTGAAGCACGTGGGGCGCAGAAGCCGGCCGGGGTCGCGCATTTCCGCGACCTGATCACCTTCGTCAAGGATCGTCCGGGCCACGACAAGCGCTATGCCGTCGATGCCGGCAAGATCCACGCGCAGTTGGGCTGGACACCGCAGGAAACCTTCGAAAGCGGCATGAAAAAAACCGTCGACTGGTACCTCGACAATCGCGCCTGGTGGATTCGCGTGATGTCCGGCGCCTATGCCCTGGAGCGCCTCGGCGACCACCTGCAAGAAGCCCGCGTGGCTTGAAATCAACCCCCGTTCAATGACGCCGGCTGGCGTCAGTCATTTATTGCTGAAAAGGAAACAGGCATGGCCAAGTACAAGGGAATTCTGTTGGCGGGCGGCGCTGGCTCGCGGTTGCACCCCATCACGTTGGGCGTCTCGAAACAGTCGCTGCCGGTGTATGACAAACCGATGATCTACTACCCGCTGTCGGTGCTGATGCTGGCGGAAATTCGCGAGATCCTGATCATCTCCACGCCCGAAGATCTGCCGGGCTTCCAGCGCATGCTCGGTGACGGCAGCCAATTGGGCCTGAGCCTGAGTTATGCCGTGCAGCCGAGCCCGGACGGCCTGGCGCAGGCGTTCATCATCGGTCGCGAGTTTGTCGGCGATGACAACGTCTGCCTGGTGCTCGGCGACAACATTTTCTATGGCGCCGGCTTCGGTGAAACGCTGTTGCAGGCTGCGACCCGCGAAGAGGGCGCGACCGTGTTCGGCTACTACGTGGCGGACCCGGAACGCTTTGGCGTGGTGGAATTCGACGCCAGCGGCAAGGCCCTGAGCATCTGCGAAAAACCGAGCGAGCCGAAGTCCAACTTCGCCGTCACCGGTCTGTATTTCTACGACAACGAAGTGCTGCGCATTGCCGCCGAGATCCAGCCGTCGCCGCGCGGCGAACTGGAAATTACCGACGTCAACAATGTCTATCTGCAACGTGGGCAATTGAACGTGTCGGTGATGGGCCGCGGCATGGCCTGGCTGGATACGGGGACTCACGACGCGTTGATGGAAGCGGGCAATTTTGTCCAGGCCATCGAGAAACGTCAGGGCCTGAAAATCGCTTGCCTGGAAGAGATTGCCTACAACAAGGGCTGGATCGATGACGCGCAGTTGCTGGTGCTGGCGGGCAGCATGAGCAAGACCGGTTACGGTCAGTATCTGGCACGACTGATCAACGATGACGTGCTGACGGTGCTGGATGCCCAGCGCTCGTTGAAGGGCGCGGCCTGATTGTTCAGCAGCGTCAGGTGGAGCGAGTTTGCCGACGAAGCGCTCGGAGGGGCGAACACCCCGCACGAGCGCTTTCGCGAGCACGCTCGCTGTCTGCGGTTTTAGTGGCCGGTGACGCTGTCCGCTTGCGCGGTATTGGCGTTCGGGCGTTGATCGACAGACGGCATCTGCAGCGATTGCAGATGTGCCAGGCGATTGGCGTGGGTCGGTGCTTCGGCGGCGAGCGGCGAGCGGCGTTTGCGGGTTTCTTCACGCAGCACCGGCAGCACTTCCTTGCCGAACATGTCGAGTTGTTCCAACACGGTTTTCAACGGAATACCGCCATGGTCGAACAGAAAGAGCTGGCGCTGATAGTCGCCGAAGTACTCGCGGAAAGTCAGCGTCTTGTCGATGATTTCCTGCGGGCTGCCAACGGCCAGCGGGGTCATCTCCATGAACTCTTCCAGGGATGGACCGTGGCCATACACCGGCGCGTTGTCGAAGTACGGACGGAACTCGCGGCGGGCATCCTGAGAATTGCGGCGCATGAAAATGTGCCCGCCGAGACCGACGATGGCTTGTTCCGGCGTGCCATGCCCGTAGTGGGCGAAACGCGCCCGATAGAACTCGACCAGAGCCATGAAATGTTCACGCGGCCAGAGGATGTGGCTGGCGAAAAAACCGTCACCGTAATACGCCGCTTGTTCGGCGATTTCCGGGGTGCGGATCGAGCCATGCCAGACGAAGGGCGGCAGGTCGTCCAGCGGACGGGGAATGGACGTGAAGTTTTTCAACGGGGTGCGAAAACGTCCGCTCCAGTTGATGTCTTCTTCGCGCCAGAGCCGATGCAGCAAGCGATAGTTTTCCATCGCCAGCGGCAGTCCGTCGCTGATGCTTTTGCCGAACCATGGATAGACCGGTGCGGTGTTGCCGCGCCCGAGCATCAAGTCCATGCGCCCGCCGCAGAGGTTTTGCAGCAGCGAATATTCTTCGGCCAGGCGTACCGGGTCGTTGGTGCTGATGAGGGTGGTGGACGTAGACAGAATGATGCGTTGGGTTTTCGCGGCAATGTAGGCCAGCAGCGTGGTGGGAGAGGAGGTGATGAACGGTGGGTTGTGATGCTCGCCGGTGGCGAAAACATCCAGACCGATGTCTTCGGCTTTCTGCGCAATTTGCAGGGTCGCCTGGATGCGTTCCGATTCGCTGGGGGTACGGGCGTTGGTAGGGTCTTGCGTGACGTCGCCAACGGTGTAGATCCCGAATTGCATAAAGCCTCCTTGCCTTGGGTAAAGGTTTGTTTGAAACCCTGCCGCGAAGGTTAAATCTTCGAGGCACTTGAAATGTACGCCTGTACACGTACAATCGCAATCGTGGATCATCGTTCGAACGGATTTCGAAGACCTCATCTAGACGGGAGCGCAACATGGAACTGGGATTTATCGGGTTGGGTACGATGGGCGCACCGATGGTGCTGAACCTGCTGAAAGCCGGACATCGGGTGCGCGTCTGGAACCGTTCGGCGGCGCCGTTACAGGCGTTGGTCGCTGCCGGTGCCGAAGCCGTCGACAGCCCGGTGCTCGCGGCTCGCGCCGAGGTGCTGATCTCGATGCTCGGTGACGATGCGGCGATTCGTGCGGTGTTTCTGGATGCCCGCGCCATCGACGGTCTGGCGCCCGGCAGCGTTCACGTCAACATGTCCACGGTGTCTGTCGCCCTGGCCCGGGAAATGGCAGCTTTGCACACGGCGTGCGGTGTCGGTTATGTGTCGGCACCGGTGTTGGGTCGGGTGGACGTCGCGGCGGCTGGCAATCTGAATATCCTCGCTTCCGGGGCCGCTGATGCACTGGCGCGGGTACAGCCATTGTTTGACGTGCTGGGACGCAAGACCTGGCCGTTCGGCGCAGACGCTGAAAGCGCTTGCGTGGCCAAACTCTCGGCCAACCTGATGATTGCCGCCGCGATCGAAGCGACCGCTGAGGCTTCGACCCTGGCCAATGGTTATGGGATCAGCCGCGCGGATTTCATCGAGATGATCACCTCGACGCTGTTCGCGGTTCCGGTCTATCAGGGCTACGGCAAACTGATGGTCGACAAACAGTTCGAGCCTGCCGGATTCAAACTGTCGCTGGGGCTCAAGGATGTACGCCTGGCGCTGGAGGCCGGCGAGGCTGCGCAGGTGCCACTGCCGTTTGCCAGTGTGTTGAAGGATAACCTGCTCGATGGCATGGCCCATGGTCAGTCCGATCAGGACTGGGCATCACTTTCAGAGGTCAGTGCCCGACGCGCCGGCTCCAGGTAACAAATTAACTGTACAGACCGTAACTTGCGTGCAAGTTCGGCTGACACTTTGCGCCTGGAATTATTGTCGGACAGTTATTGGTCTTTTACTGAAATATGCAAGAAGTCTGATAATAACGCTTGTCAATGTACGACTGTAGACGTACATTTTTATCGGGGTTTAACAACAATAAAATTCTGTCTGTTTTTTCATCTGCTGACCCTTAATAAATAATAGCTAGGAGCCGTTATGAAGAATCTAATGCAATGGAACAGCCTTCCCTCCGAATCCAGTGAATGGCTTGAGAAGGTGCGTGCACTGAATCCGCTGATCGTTCAGCACCGAGATTACAGCGAGCAGACGAACGCGACGCACAAGGATGTGATGTCTCAATTTTTCAAGGAAGGTTTTGGCCGTACTTCGGTGTCCAGGGCATTTGGCGGGTCACAGGTCGATATCCAGACCACGTCCGCCCTGTTGCTCGAATTTGCCCGTCACGACGCTTCGCTGTCCTGGCAGCTGGCGGTGCAGGTGGCCATGGGCCGACTCTCCGACTACTTGCCGGAAAGCACTTCTGAGGCTATCTACAATCACTGCGACGGCTTTGTCATCGGTGCTATTCACTCCGGTGGCGAAGCGCTGCCGATGGGTGACGATTACTTGCTCAGTGGCCGTTGGGCGTTCGCCAGCGGTTCGGCGCATGCCGACTGGCTGGTCTGCACCGCCACCGTCAAAGGCACCGAAAACAACACTACGCCAGAAGTGCGCATGTTTTTCGTGCCGGCCAGCCAATGCAAAATCCTCCCGACCTGGGACACCCTCGGCATGCGCGGCACCGGCAGCCATCACTTCGAATGCTCGCAGGTGCTGGTCAACAAGGCCTTCTCCCTGAACACCGAAAGCCTCAAGCAATCCCCTGAGGCACGCAGCTCGCGTGCCTACGCCACCGGTTATTACGAGTTCGGCACGCTGGCGGCGATGTCCACCGTGTTGGGCGTGGCTCGGGCCGCAGTCGATCACTTCCGCAACGACCGCGCAGTCAATGCCGACCCAGGCCTTGAAGGGGTGATTTTCGAAAAAACCGGCCGGGCGATCTCTTCGGTGCACACCGCCCAGTTGCTGCTCGAAGACGCGATTCACCAAGTGATCAATCGCGGTGAAACCTTCGGTGAACCGGTCAGCGCACGGGTCGGGCTGGCGGCTTCGGTACTTACCGAAAATTCGGTGAGCGCGGTCAATCAGATCTTTTCGATGGCCGGTTCGAAGGCGGTTTACAAGTCGCACTTCCTGGAACGCTGCTTCCGCGACATTCATACCGGTTCGAAGCACTTCACGTTGTCGCCTTTGAACTTGCACGGTATCGGTAAATATTATCTGGATAAAACCAATGCGCTGGCAGCGGCTTGACAGATAACTAACAAAACAGGCGCGTTACACGTGAATTGCCACAGGGATATATAGCGCGCCTGTTTTGTGCAACAACCTTTATTTTCTTAATAACTGAACTTTTGTGCTCGCAATAAAGAGTCAAGGGAGTGCCATATGCTTGCCCGAAATATCATTAAATCGCTGGTTTTTCTTCTCCTCGTACTGATCTTTTCCGCTGTGCTCGGCTGGCGCTTCTGGGCGCCACCGCAAGCCGCTGCCGACCAGCGCATTCCGAGTACTCGGGTCGGTCTGGCCGTGGCCAAAAAACAACCGTACACCTACTACCTCGAAGCGATCGGCAAACTGGAAGCGCAGCGTCAGGTGCTGGTCTCGGCCGAAGTCAGCGGCAAAGTGGTGGACATCGATTTCGAGTCCGGCGATCAAGTGGCGGCAGGGCAGGTGTTGCTCAAACTCAATGACGCGCCGGAGCAGGGCGAACTGGTACGCCTCAAAGGCGAGTTCGAATCGGCCAAGGCGCAATTCGTCCGAGTCCAGGAGCTGGCCAAAAGCGGCGCAGAAAGCCGTCGTGCTTTCGACAGTGCCCGGGCGCAATTCGACGCAGCCAAAGGCGACATGGAACGGATGCAGGCACAGATTGCCCAGCGTCATATCCGTGCGCCATTTGCCGGCACCCTCGGTATTCGCCAGGCGCACCTGGGTCAATATCTGCAGGCTGGCAGTGCGGTAGCAACGCTGACGGATCCCGGCGTGTTGCGAGTCAACTTCACCCTCGCCGAGCGCGATGGCTCGCAAGTGCAACTGGGGCAGACGGTGCAGGCCAAGGTCGATGCCTGGGCGGACCAGACGTTTGCCGGGAAGATTGTTGCGGTCGACCCACAGATCAACCAATCACACACCATCAATGTGCAAGCGGTCATCACCGATACGAAAAAACTGCTGCGTCCGGGCATGTATGCACGGGTTTCGGTGACGTTGCCGCAAACCGCCGAATTGCTCATTCCGGAAACCGCCATCACTTACAACGCCTATGGCGAGAGTGTGTTCTCGGTCTACACCGACGAAGCCGGTGTGCAAAAGGTCAAGCGTGAAAGCATCAAGGTCGGCGAGCGTCGCGATGGTTGGGCGGTGGTCGACAAAGGCTTGAGCGACGGCGCGCAGGTGGTGACTTCAGGGCAATTGAAACTGCATGACGGCGTCGCTGTGGAAGGTATCCCGGACACGATCGCTCTCAAACTCAGCGGGCTGGAAAAATGAATTTCACCGACCTCTTTCTTCGCCGGCCGGTGCTGGCCGTGGTGGTCAGCACACTGATCCTGTTGTTCGGTGTGCGTGCGCTGATGAACCTGCCGGTCCGCCAGTATCCGATGCTGGAAACGTCGACCATCACGGTCACGACGCAATACCCGGGTGCTTCCTCGGAGCTGATGCAGGGCTTCGTCACGCAGCCGATCAGCCAGGCGGTGGCCTCGGTCGAGGGCATCGATTATCTGTCTTCGGCTTCGACTCAGGGCCGCAGCCAGGTAACGATCCGCATGGCGCTCAACAGTGATTCCATCGCGGCGCTGACCGAGGTCATGGCCAAGGTCAACCAGATCAAATATCGCTTGCCCAAGGACGCCTACGATCCGGTGGTCGAGCGCACTTCGGGTGGTTTCACCAGTGTTGCTTACGTGGCGTTTGCCAGTTCCAACCTGACCATTCCAGAAATGTCGGACTACATTTCCCGCGTCGTCGAACCGATGTTCGCCGGCATCGAAGGTGTGGCCAAGATCAACATCATGGGCGAGCAGAAACTCTCCATGCGCCTGTGGCTGGACCCGCAACGCCTGGCCGCATATGGCATGACCGGACAGGACGTTTCGACCGCTATCGAGGGCAACAACTTCCAGGCTGCACCCGGCCAGGTCAAAGGCTTGTATGTGGTCAGCAACCTGCGGGTCAACACGGACCTGAACAGCGTGGAAGACTTCCGCGACATGGTGCTGCGCAACGATAACGGCCACATCATTCGTGTGCGCGATGTCGGCACGGTCGAGCTGAATGCGGCGTCTACCGATACCAGCGGCGCGATGAGCGATGTACCGGCGCTGTTCCTCGGTCTCGATGCAGCGCCCACCGGCAACCCGCTGGTGATCGTCAAGCGTGTGCGCGAATTGCTGCCACAGATCCAGGAAACCCTGCCACCGGGCGTGACCGTGCAGATTCCTTTCGAAGTGGCGCACTTCATTCAGTCGTCGATCGATGAGGTGTCTTACACACTGCTCGAAGCGCTGGTGATCGTGGTGCTGGTGATCTACCTCTGCCTGGGCACGTTCCGCACGGTATTGATTCCGCTGGTGACGATTCCATTGTCGATGCTTGGCGCGGCGATGCTCATGCAGATGTTCGGTTTCAGCCTCAATCTGCTGACCCTGCTCGCCATGGTTCTGGCCATCGGGCTGGTGGTGGACGACGCCATCGTTGTGGTCGAAAACGTCCACCGGCATATCGAGGAGGGCAAGACTCCGTTTGATGCGGCGTTGATCGGTGCGCGGGAAGTGGCCGGGCCGGTGGTGGCGATGACCTTCACCCTGGCGGCGGTGTACGCCCCGATCGGTTTGATGGGCGGCCTGACCGGCACACTGTTCAAGGAATTCGCACTGACCCTGGCTGGCGCCGTGGTGATTTCCGGCATCGTCGCGCTGACCTTGTCGCCGATCATGAGCACGCGTTTGCTGGATGCGAAAACCAGTGAAGGGTTCATGGCGGTCAAGGCCGATCGCTTCTTCCAGAACCTGTCGCGTCGTTATGGCGTATTGCTCGGCGGTTCGCTGGCGAAGCGCTGGATCAGTCTGACCGTGGCGTTGGTGATCTTCTTCAGCCT
Organism: Pseudomonas sp. NPDC087690; assembly: GCF_044743175.1. NCBI lineage: Bacteria > Pseudomonadati > Pseudomonadota > Gammaproteobacteria > Pseudomonadales > Pseudomonadaceae > Pseudomonas > Pseudomonas sp. NPDC087690. The sequence continues at coordinate 50,322 of NZ_JBIUVX010000024.1, read as the reverse complement.
GCCGTTCCTCTATCGCTCGGCGCAGACCGAACTGGCGCCGCTGGAAGACCAGAACATTCTGCTGACCGCGATCAAGGCGCCACAGCACGCCAACCTCAACTACCTGGAGGCCTACGCGCACAAGCTCTACGAGACTTTCAACGAAATTCCCGAGGGTTACAGCAACTGGGTGGCCAACGGTACGGACGGCCTGTCCAACAGCGTCGGCGGGATCAACCTGGTCGATTGGGAAAAACGCGGCCGCGATGCCAATACCATTCAGCCGGATTTGCAGGCTCGGGTGAACCAGATCGAAGGCACGAGCATTTTCGTCTTCCAGATGCCACCTCTGCCGGGCTCCACCGGTGGCTTGCCGGTGCAGATGGTGATCCGCAGCGATCAGGATTACCTGGCGCTGTTCAACGTGATGGATCAGCTCAAGAAAGCGGCGCAGGCCAGCGGTCTGTTCGCGGTGGTCGACAGTGATCTGGACTTCAACAACCCAGTGGTGGAGATTCAGGTCGATCGCGCCAAGGCGAACGCCCTGGGCATCCGCATGCAGGACATCGGCGAGACGCTGAACAGTCTGATCGGCGAGAAGTACGTCAACCGGTTCTCGTTCCACGGTCGTTCGTACGATGTGATTCCACAATCGATCTCTTCGGACCGCCTGACCCCGGAAACCCTCAAGCTCTATTACGTCAAAGACCAGAAGGGCAATCCGGTGCCGTTGTCGACGCTGGCAACCCTCAGCGTCAAGGTCGAGCCGAATCGCCTGACCCAGTTCAATCAACAGAACTCCGCGACGTTCCAGGCCATTCCGGCACCGGGCGTGACGTTGGGTGCTGCGGTGGAGTTCCTGCAAAAACAATCGGAAAGTTTCCCCGCCGGTTTCAGCTTCGACTGGCAGTCCGACGCGCGCCAATACGTGCAGGAAGGCAACAGCCTGGCGTTCACCTTCGGTCTGGCCCTGGTGATCATCTACCTGGTGCTGAGCGTGCAGTACGAGAGCTTCCGCGACCCGTTCATCATCCTCATCAGCGTGCCGCTGTCGATCTGTGGCGCACTGGTGCCGCTGTCGCTGGGCATGACCTCGATGAACATCTACACGCAGATCGGTTTGATCACGCTGATCGGGTTGATCAGCAAGCACGGGATTCTGATGGTCGCGTTTGCCAACGAACTGCAACGCAAGGAGGGAATGGACCGTGTGCAAGCCATTCAGCACGCCGCGCAAGTACGACTGCGACCGATCCTGATGACCACTGCGGCGATGGTGGTCGGTCTGGCGCCGTTGCTGTTTGCCAGTGGTGCCGGCGCCAACAGCCGTTTCGGCCTGGGCCTGGTGATCGTGGTGGGGATGCTCATCGGTACGTTGTTCACCCTGTTCATTCTGCCATCGGTCTACACCTTGCTGAGCTCGATCAAGCAGCCGGCCAGCGTCCCTGAAACCGCTTTGGCCAGTGCGCCGCAAACCACCTTCTGAGGACGTTTTCATGTATCGGATTACACGCTTCATGCTGGCGCCTCTGGCGGTATCGATCCTGTTGTCGGCGGGTTGTGTGAACTACGCCGGGATCAATCACCAAGGCAAACTGTTGTCGCTTGGTGACGCGCCTTCCGACAGCCTCAAAGACACCTTGCCGCCGGCCGCATGGCCGAGCAGCGACTGGTGGGCATCGTTGGGTGATCCACGCCTCGGCGCGCTGATCGAGGAGGCTTATGCGAGCAACCCGGATTTGCAGGAAGTCACGGCGCGGGTGGCCAAGGCCAATGCGTTTCTCGACTTGCGCGACGCCGAACGCTACCCGCAGATGGACGCGGCGGCCGGAGTCACGCGGGGTCGCCTGTCGAAGTTCGAGGACTACAGCGGCGAGGGGCACCAGTACTTCACCGCGCGCAACCTGGCGGTCAATTTCAACTACACCTTCGACCTCTGGGGCGGCCAGCGTGCCGCCTGGGAGTCGGCGCTCAACAGCGCGATGGCCGCAGAAGTCGATCTGCAATCGTCGCGCCTGATTCTGACGGTCAATGTGGTGAAGGCCTACAACCAGTTGGCGTATGCCTGGCAGGTGTCGGAACTCAATCGCCGCGATCTGGAGCGACTGAGCAAACTGGTCGAGCTGACCGATTCACGCTATGGCTCGGGGCTCGATAACCTGTCGCAACTCAAGCAGGTGCAGAGTCTCAAGGCGCGTTCGGAGTCGACACTGATTGGCGCCAACGAGGACATCGAAATCGCCCGGTTGCAGTTGTCGGCGCTGATCGGCAAAGGCGTTGATCGGGCGCACACCATTGAACGCCCGGCGAGTCTGCAAGCCAGCGTCGTGGCGTTGCCCGCGCAATTGCCGGCGCAACTGCTCGGGCGCCGTCCGGACATCGTTGCGGCGCGCTGGCGCGTCGAAGCCGAAAACAAAAACATCGACGCGGTGAAGACCACGTTCTATCCCAACATCAATCTGGTCGCGGCTGCAGGCTCGCACGCGCTGACCGGGGACGCGCTGTTCGCCGGCGTCAGCAAGTTCTGGAACGTTGCGCCAACGGTGACGCTGCCGATCTTCGATGCCGGGCGCCTGCGCTCCGACCTCAAGGCTGGCAATGCACAGCTGGACAGTTCAATTGCACAGTACAACCGCGTGCTGAGTTCGGCCCTGCACGAAGTGGCGATTTCGGTGACGCAATTGCGCTCATTCGAGCAGCAGATTGTCGTGCAGCGTGATGCCTGCACGATTGCCCAGTCGTCTTACGATCTGTCGCAGTCGCGCTACAAGGCCGGGGAGGATACGTTCCTCGATGCGCTAAACATCGAGCAACAATTGATTCAGGACGAGATGCGCCTGGCGTTCCTCAACAGCAAGCACATCGACAGCTCGATTTCCTTGATGGCAGCGCTGGGCGGCGGGTTCCAGGAGCCGCCGCTGCAGGGCGAGAAGAGCGCTGGACTGTAGTTTCAGACGTGCCGTAGCCACCGGGACGGCTGTCGCGGGAGAAGGGCTTGTTGTGTATAGTCTTACTGTTCTCGTATAGACGAATTCAAGCAAGTTTTCTCCCGCCTATATCATCAAAGGTACCTACCTATGAACGTCCCGAATCACCCCAATCAGGATCAGATTCTTCTTGAAAATGTTCTGTCTGCATTGGGCAGCCCATTGCGTCTGACCGTGTTGAAAGTGTTGGCCGATGGCCAGGAACATCCTTGCGGCCGGATTCTCAGGGGCGCATCGAAGTCGACCATGACTCACCACTGGCGAGTGCTGCGTGACAGCGGTCTGATTTGGCAACGGCCTTACGGTCGGGAAAACCTGCTGTCGCTGCGTCGCGAAGACATGGACGTGCGGTTTCCCGGCCTGCTCGATTCGCTGCTCACAGCGGTCAAGTTCGATGAGCAGACCGTTGATGTGATCAGCAAGCACGAAGTGACCGAAGACAGCAGTACAGAGTGACAACGACAACGCGACGCTGAAGGACCCGTTCTTCAGCGTCAGCAACGGATTGACGATCAACAGGGAGGTTGAGTGCAGTTATGGATACGAGTCATTACTGGTCGTCGCGACCACTGGCGCAATTGACCGGCGCGGAGCATCACTGGCTGTTTCTGCCGGGCGCACTGACACCGCGCTTGAAAGCCATGGGCGCCTACTCCATCGAAGTCGTCGAGCAGTTCCAGGGCGTGCTCAACCCGGATGAGGCGCACGCCTTGGACGTGCCCGCGCAGAGCACGGGCTGGGTGCGTGAAGTGGTGATGAAGCTGGATGGCGAGGCGTGCGTCACGGCGCGCAGCCTGACCAGCATGCCTGCGTTGAACAGCGACTGGGCAGAGTTGAATAACTACGGCGGACGCCCACTGGCCGAGATTCTCTACGCTTCGGAGCAGACCCTGCGCGAGCCGTTTCAGTGTGCCTTGTTATCCCCCGGTGCGCCGTTGGCGGCACTGTCCCATCGCTTTGCGCCACAGGCCAAACGCCTGTTGGCGCGGCGCTCGCGATTTACCCGCAATGGCTCGCCGCTGCTGGTCAGTGAGTGCTTTTTGCCCGCGTTCTGGGCCCGTATCGAGTATGCCTCGGGTCTGAAATCCGCGTCATGAGTTGAAGCCTTGCGGGAGCACGCTCCCGCAAGATCACAGCCGAATCACCGCTTCAATCTGACTGATCGCCGGGCTCAACGCCTGCGCCAGTTGTTGCGCTTTGAAGGTCGGGTGCATGGTTCGCGACGAACGCAGAAACAACGGATCATCGAAGCGCTTGCGCAGACGCGCGAGCGATCCACTGATGGCGGGTTGTTTGACGTTCAGGCGCTCGGCAGTGCGCGAAACGCTGCGCTCACGAAACAACACCAGAAAGGTGATGATCAGGTTCAGGTCGATATCCGCGAAGTTGTCTTCATTGAATAGCATGGGCACTTCCCTGTTTTGCCCGTCAGGCCGACGTGCAGCGCTGGCGCACGTCGGCCCGCAGGCGTAATCACTGATCCGGGGCCAGGCGCAATTCGTCGTTCAGACGGTAATAATTGCGATTGAAGTAGACGAGGCCTTCCGTGGCTTCGCTGTGCTGCAGTTCGAGAATTTCACAGTAAAAGATGCTGTGAGTGCCAACCTCGTCGATCTTGGCGACGCGACAATCAAGGCTGACCAACGCCTCGGCAATCACCGGCGAACCGGTCACCAGCGTCTGGCAGTTGACGCTGGAAAAGCGCTCCTGCATGGTCAACTGCCGGTTGGCGAACGCCCCGGAAGTCGATTGATGGCCACCGGTCAGCACGTTCACGCACAGTACGCCGTTGGTTTTGAAATGCTCGTGATTGGACGACGAGCGATTGACACACACCAGCAGCGTTGGCGGCGAATCCGTCACGCTGCACACCGCCGACGCGGTAAACCCGAAACGCCCGGCGGGGCCATCGGTTGTGACGATGGTGACGGCACTCCCCAGCATCGCCATTGCATTACGAAACTCCGTTGAATCAACCACAGCGTCACCTCATTCCATGTAGGTCATTGGGAGCCGATCCGTTCTTCCTTGTCCGTTGTCGTTGTGCGAAAACGGTATCGGGCAACACGTTCGCTCTGGCGATATAGTACGTATGTATACGTACCTTGCAAGCTATTCCTTGTGCTTATTTTGCAGAAATACTGGCTCGTGTGATCAACCGGCAATGCGCGCCCTTCAAGCATCAGACAAGGTGTCCAGCAGGGCTCTGGCATAACTTGGCAATGCGCTGAATTCGCGGGCGCACAAGAGCAATTTACGCCGCGCCCAAGGCTCGTTCAGCGCCAGGCTTTTGCAGGTTGGCAAGGGCGCGCGCTCGAGCGCCGCCAACGGCACGATGGCGATGCCCGCGCCCGACGCGACCATACGCATCACGCCATCGAAACCGTCGGCGCGAATCCGAATCTGCATCCGTGCGCCCGCGTGCAATGCCTGTTCCTCCAGGTACACCGCCAACGCGCTGTCGGCGCGCAACCCGACAAAGTCGTGGCGCAAGGTGTCGCTGAAACTGACCTCGCTCAAGCCGGACAGAGGATGTTCGAGTGGCAGGATCAGCACCAGTGGATCGTCGCGGAACGCCCGGGTTTGCAAATCGCTGGTGTCGACCGCGTCGGACACGATGCCGATGTCGGCGGCACCCTGGCGCAACGCATGAGTGATACGTGCGCTGGGCAGCTCCTGCAGATCAATGTCGAGATTGGCATGGCGCTGCAGGAATTCGGCGAGCACTTCCGGCAGGTACTCGGTGATTGCCGTGGTATTGCACAACAGGCGCACCTGGCCTTTGACGCCTTGCGCGTAATCCGCCAGATCCTGCTGCATGCGCTCGGCCTGTTGCAGGAGCACGCGGGCGTGTTGCGCCAGCGCCTTGCCGACAGGTGTCGGGGTGACGCCCCGACGACCACGCTCGAGGAAGTCGATGCCGAGCGAGGCTTCCATGGCGCGGATTCTGGCACTGGCAGCGGCGAGCGATAAATGGCTGCGAGCAGCGCCGGCGGTAATGTTGCCGGTGTCGAGGATGTGCAGGTAGAGGCGCAGGTCGGTGAGGTCGAAGTGCATGTCGGCAGCCGGTTTTGTGGTGATTAAGCCGGCCCCATCGCGAGCAGGCTCACTCCAACAGGTTTTGTGTTCGCCACAGATCTAATGTAGGAGTGAGCCTGCTCGCGATGGGGCCAGAAGCCGCAATAAAAATTACAGCCTCTTGCAAATAGAGAGGCAACCTCAGTATATGGCAGATTTTCACCCCGGCACGACTGGCGCACAGTAACGCCATGAACACACTTGCAGACATCTACCAAAATCTCGGCCTGACCCTGTCCTTGCTGGTCATCGCTACCTTCATGCTGGCCGGCCTGATCAAAGGCATCATCGGCCTCGGCCTGCCCACCGTCGCCATGGGCCTGCTCGGTCTGGCTATGGCGCCCTCGCAGGCAGCCGCCTTGTTGATCATCCCGGCGACGCTGACCAACCTCTGGCAACTGGCATTCGGCGGACATTTAAAAGGCCTGATCAAACGCCTCTGGCCAATGCTCCTGACGATCTTCCTCGGCACCGGCATCGGCACCTTGTGGATCGGCATGGCCGGCGGACATTGGGTGGTGCGCGGACTCGGCGCGGCGTTGTTGCTGTATGCGCTGAGCGGCTTGTTGCTGCCGACGCTCAGCGTAAACCCCCGCCATGAAGGCTGGCTTGGCCCGGTCTGCGGTTTGATCACCGGCATCATCACCGCCGCCACGGGCGTGTTCGTGATTCCGGCGGTGCCCTATCTCCAGGCGCTGGGTTTGAGCCGTGACGAACTGGTGCAGGCGCTTGGCCTGTCGTTCACCGTCTCGACCCTGGCGCTGGCCGGCGGCCTGCTCTGGCGTGGCGCACTCGGCGGCGGTGAATTGAGCGCCTCGCTGCTGGCGCTGATTCCGGCGGTGCTGGGCATGTTGCTCGGCCAATGGCTGCGGCAACGCATCAGCGCTGTGTTGTTCAAGCGGGTGTTCTTCATTGGACTGGGCGCGCTCGGCGCCCATTTGTTGATCAGCGGTTAGCCGATGAATCGCTGAGCATGTCGATCGGGCGGATGTCGAAATCGTGCTCCAGATAGTCCATGCGCTCGGCAAAAAACTCCTTCATGTGCGGCAAATTCGAATGCACATCCAGATGCGCCTGGCTCGCCCAGATCTCGTAGAAGATGAACAGCGTCGGGTCTTCCTTGTCGCGCAGCATGTGGTATTCGATGCAGCCGGGCTCGGCGCGGCTCGCCTCAACATAGGCGCGGAACAGTGCTTCAAAAGCCGCGGATTTTTCCGGGCGGGTCTTGGCGTGCAGGATAAATCCCTGGCGTTCACTCATCTCGAATAGCTCCTCAAATGCAGATGGTCGCGCATGCTAGGGCAATAATCGGCATTCGATTCGTGCTTTTCAGTCAAATGTATTTTGCGCAATCACGGCTTATTCCGCGCGAGAAGGATCGTTAATCTGCCGCCATTCCAGTTTCCCTTCTCCACCCAGTCGAATGGCTGCGCCGAGGCTTTCTCATGAAAAAAGTATTGTTGCTCAATGGCGGTAAAAAATTCGCTCACTCCGACGGTCGCTACAACGCCACCCTGCATGAAGCGGCGCTCAGTGTGCTCGACCGTGGCGGGCTCGACGTCAAAACCACCTTTATCGACGAGGGTTACGACGTCGCGGAAGAAGTGGCCAAATTCCTTTGGGCCGACGTGATCATTTATCAGATGCCGGGCTGGTGGATGGGCGCGCCGTGGACAGTGAAAAAGTACCTTGATGAAGTCTTCACCGAAGGCCACGGCAGCCTCTACGCCAGCGATGGCCGCACCCGCTCCGATGCCTCGCAGAAATACGGCAGCGGCGGTCTGATTCAGGGCAAGCAATACATGCTGTCGCTGACCTGGAACGCACCGCAACAAGCCTTCGATGACCCGACGGATTTCTTCGAAGCCAAAGGTGTGGACGCGGTGTACTTCCCGTTCCACAAGGCCAATGAATTTTTGGGCATGACCGGGTTGCCGACCTTTTTGTGTGTGGACGTGATGAAACGCCCAAACATCGAAGGGGATGTGGCGCGTTACGAGCAGCATCTGACCGAGGTGTTTGGCCTTAAGGCTTAAGTGATTTAGGGCTACTATCGGCGGTAACAGCGAAAGATCGCAGCCTGCGGCAGCTCCTGCAGCGTTCACCTGTAGGAGCTGCCGCAGGCTGCGATCTTGGCGATCTCAAAGAGGACACCCGTGAAAGCCAGATCCGATGAGTTGCAGATTTTTGTCTGCGTGATCGAGTGCGGTTCCATCTCCGCCGCCGCCGAACAGGTCGGCCAGACGCCGTCGGCGGTCAGTCGCACGTTGTCGAAGCTGGAAGCCAAGCTCGACACCACGCTGATCAACCGCACCACGCGGCGCATGGACCTGACCGAAGAGGGCAAGTACTTCTTCGAACACGCCAAGCTGATTCTCGACCAGATGGACCAACTCGAAGAACGCCTGTCGTCACGCCAGCAAACCCCGTCCGGGCGCCTGCGCATCAACGCGGCCTCGCCATTTATGCTCCACGCGGTGGTTCCGTACATCGACGAATTCCGTCGTCTCTATCCGGACATCCAGCTCGAACTCAACAGCAATGACCTGATCATTGACCTGCTGGAACAAAGCACCGACATCGCCATCCGCATCGGCACCCTCGCCGATTCGACGCTGCACGCGCGCTCGCTCGGTTGCAGTCCGCTGCTGATCGTCGCCAGCCCTGCGTATCTGGAAAAACACGGCGCGCCGCAGCAAGTCGCTGACCTGGGCGAACACACCTTGCTCGGTTTCACTCAAAACGAAGGCCTCAACCAATGGCCGCTGCGCTACGTGCACGGCGACCGCTGGCCAATCACCCCGGCAATCAGCGCCTCCAGCGGCGAGACCGTACGTCATCTGGCGCTGGAAGGGCAGGGCATCGCCTGCCTGTCGCACTTCATGACCATCGATGATATTCGTGCCGGACGCTTGAAAGTCCTGCTCGGTGAATTCAACAGCGGTTATCGCCAGCCGATCAACGCGGTGTACTACCGTAACTCGCAATTGGCGCTGCGCATTCAGTGCTTCCTCGACTTCATCCAGAGCAAACTCGCCGCCTACGCCAGCGCCGATTTCAAGGGCTGATTCGTGACCTCTGCGCAACAGTGAATTGGCCGAGGGCGGGTTTTTCCCTCGGGCTCACGGGCCGATACTCGTCCCATCACTTACTCACGCAGGGAGTTTCTCCATGAACGTATTCGTCACCGGCGCTGCCGGTTTTATCGGCGGCTCGATCGCTACCGGTCTGGTTCAGGCCGGGCATAACGTCACCGGGCTGGTGCGCAGCGCCGAACAGGCTGCCGAGCTGCAAGCGCTGGGCATAACCCCGGTTATCGGCACTCTGGATGACAAAGCACTGCTCACCGAACAGGCCCGCGCCGCCGATGCGGTAATCAACGCCGCCAGCAGCGACCATCGCGGCGCCGTCGAAGCCTTGCTCGACGCGTTACGTGGGTCGAACAAAGTGTTCTTGCACACCAGCGGTTCGAGCATCGTTGGCGATGCGTCGGGCGGCAAGTCCAGTGACGTCATCTACTTTGAAGACAACCTGCCAGAACCGACCGTCGACAAGGCCGCACGCGTGGCCATCGACAACCTGATCCTCGCCGCGGCGAAGGACGGCGTGAATTCGGCAGTGATCTGCAACACGCTGATCTACGGCCACAGCCTGGGCGTCAATCGTGACAGCGTGCAACTGCCGCGACTGCTCAAACAGGCTCGCAAAAGCGGCGTGGTGCGCCACGTCGGCAGCGGCCAGAACATCTGGTCCAACGTACACATCGAAGACGTCGTCGCCCTGTATCTGCTGGCACTGACCAAAAACGTCCCGGGTACTTTCTACTTCGTCGAAAGCGGCGAAGCCTCGTTCATCGACATAACCACCGCCATGGCCGGAGCGCTGAACCTGGGCCAACCACAAGACTGGCCGCTGAAAGACGCCGAAGCCGAATGGGGCTACGAAATGGCCAACTACGGCCTCGGCTCCAACAGCCGAGTGCGCGGCAAACATGCGCGCGAACTGCTGGGCTGGGCGCCGAAGCGCACGTCAGTGGTTGAATGGATTCGTAACGAAATGGTGTGATTACTGTTTGAGCCCCGCCGGGCTTTGTTATCACCCTTTAGAGCGGCTGCCATCGGGCAGCCGTTTTCGTTTCGGGCTTTGCGCTTGTGTCACGCCAGACCTATGGTGCTCTGAACATTGCCAGTTCAGCAGGTACAAGGATGATTGACCGATATGAAGCAGAAGGGGCGCAAAGCAGCTTTCAGCCCGGCTCGAATGAGCAAGTGCTGAGCAATAAACTGGGAATTATCGAACCCGAAGACATGGATGATGCAGAGCTGGTTTTGTTGGAAAAGCTCTACCAGTCTGTGCTCATCGAGCATTTGCCTGATCGGTCAATCACTGTTCAGGATCTGAAGGATTGGCATCGACACTGGCTCGGGAATATCTATCCATGGGCGGGCGATGTCCGCGCGGTAAATTTGGGCAAGGATGGATTTTTCTTTGCTGCTGCGCCGCAAATTCCTCGATTGCTCGATGGATTTGAAAAGGACTGCCTGTCCAAATACACGCCATGTGGTCCCGATCTGGATGAGAACCTGATTCGCGCCATCGCTGTAACGTACGTCGAGTTCATCCTGATTCATCCCTTTCGCGAAGGTAATGGGCGCTTGTCGCGATTATTGGCGGATGTCATGGCCGTTCAGGCGGGCTACGTGCCGCTGGACTACAGCAGTTGGGAACGAAACAAAGAGGCTTATTTTGCAGCCATCAACCAAGGGCTGAACTGCAACTACGAACCCATGGAGTATTGGGTCCGGCAGGCATTATGGACTTGAGGCGGAACTACTTTGCCAGGGACAAGTGCAGGAACTTACTGGACCTGAGTTTGAGTTTGCGCTCAATGGCTTCCACGCTTTGACCTGTCTCGATGGCTGTCGAACTGGCAACTGCGCGGATCAACGTTTCGGTTGTCAGTTTTTTTTTGGTACGAGGCGTGGGGCTCATGGCAGGTACTCCGGGAGGTTGTCAGGCGAGTATAGCGCTTGGCTGGATTTGAAAAACATGTCCATGGCTGGGTGCCGAAGCGTACGTCGGTGGTTGAATGGATTCGTAACGAAATGGTGTGAGTCGTCCACCAGCTCCCACAGGTTTTGCGCATTCTGTCTGGAGGAATGCGATCAAAACTGTGGGAGCGAGCCTGCTCGCGAAAGCGGTTTTTCAGTCGATAGAGATGTTGAATGTGAAGCCGCCTTCGCGAGCAGGCTCGCTCCCACATTGGTTTCTCGTTCACCGAAAAGCCATGTAAATCCCTCCCCCTGATTTTCATTAATCACGACAAGACATACCTATTAGCGACACACCTTACCTCTCCACGAAAATTACTTTCATGCGGTTTGAAATCTCGATCTCGAAATGATTTATGAGTTTCACAACCCATTCGAACGTGACCCTTTCGAGGAGTACCGCATGACGCCTTCCTTCGGCTATTGGCTGCTGGTCTATGCCGCCGTCGCCATCATTGCGCTGATCGTGTTGATCGCCCGTTACCGGCTCAACCCGTTCATCGTCATCACCCTGATTTCCATTGGTCTTGCGCTGGTCGCGGGGATGCCGCCGTCAGGTGTGGTGGGGGCGTATGAGGCCGGGGTGGGCAAAACGCTGGGACATATCGCGCTGGTGGTGGCGCTGGGGACGATGCTCGGCAAGATGATGGCCGAGTCCGGCGGTGCCGAGCAGATGGCGCGCACGCTGATCGATAAATTCGGCGAGAAGAACGCGCACTGGGCGATGGTCTGCATCGCGTTTCTGGTTGGGCTGCCGTTGTTCTTCGAAGTCGGTTTTGTGTTGCTGGTGCCGATTGCGTTCACCGTGGCGCGACGCGTGGGTGTGTCGATTCTGATGGTCGGGTTGCCGATGGTCGCGGGCCTGTCGGTGGTGCATGCGCTGGTGCCGCCGCACCCGGCGGCGATGCTGGCGGTGCAGGCTTATCAGGCTTCAGTCGGGCAGACCTTGCTGTATGCGATTGCCATCGGCATTCCCACCGCGATCATTGCCGGGCCGCTGTACGCCAAATTCATCGTGCCGCGCATTCACTTGCCGGCGGATAACCCGCTGGAAAAACAATTCCTCGACCGCGAACCGCGCGACAAGCTGCCGGGTTTCGGCATCACCATGGCGACCATTCTGTTGCCGGTGGTATTGATGCTGATCGGTGGTTGGGCCAACCTGATTTCCACGCCGGGTAGCGGTTTCAACCAGTTCCTGCTGTTCATCGGCAACTCGGTGATCGCACTGTTGCTGGCGACCTTGCTGAGTTTCTGGACGCTGGGTATCGCCCAGGGTTTCAACCGTGAATCGATCCTCAAGTTCACCAACGAATGCCTGGCACCCACCGCCAGCATCACCTTGCTGGTCGGTGCTGGTGGTGGTTTGAACCGCATTCTGGTCGACGCTGGCGTCACCGATCAGATCGTCGGCCTCGCTCATGAATTCCACCTGTCGCCGCTGATCATGGGCTGGCTGTTCGCCGCGCTGATGCGCATCGCCACAGGCTCGGCGACCGTGGCCATGACCACCGCGTCCGGCGTGGTCGCGCCGGTGGCCATTGGTCTGGGATATCCACACCCAGAACTGTTGGTGCTGGCGACCGGCGCGGGCTCGGTTATCTTTTCCCACGTCAACGACGGCGGCTTCTGGTTGATCAAAGAATACTTCAACATGACGGTCGCGCAGACGTTCAAGACCTGGACCGTGCTCGAGACGCTTATCTCGGTAGTTGCGTTCGGCCTGACCGTCGGCCTTTCTTACTTGCTGTAACCGGAGCCTGCCGCCCATGGACATCCTCTACCAGATCCGCGCCCGCCAGGATTCCTTCAGCGCCGGCGAAGGCCGCATCGCCCGTTTGATGCTCGATGACGTCGGTTTTGCCGCGAGCGCCAGCCTCGAAGACCTCGCACAACGTGCCGAAGTCAGCACCGCCACGCTGTCGCGTTTTGCCCGTACGGTCGGCTGTCGCGACTTGCGTGATCTGCGCCTGCAACTGGCTCAGGCCAGCGGCGTTGGCAGCCGTTTTCTCGACCCGACGGGCACGCCAGAGCAGTCGGCGTTCTACGGGCAGATCGTCGGCGACATCGAAACCACGCTGCGCCAGCATCTTGCCGGATTCGACGAATCACGCTTCGCCGACGCAGTGAAACTGCTCGGCCAGGCACGGATGATTCACGCCTTCGGCATGGGCGGCTGCTCGACGCTGTGCAGTGATGAATTACAGGTGCGGCTGGTGCGCCTCGGCTATCCGGTTGCGGTGTGTCATGACGCGGTGATGATGCGCGTCACCGCCGCCAGCCTCAACGCCGAACAAGTGGTCATCGTCTGCTCGCTGACCGGCATCACCCCGGAGCTTTTGGAAACTGTCGAACTGGCGCGCAACTACGGCGCACGTATTCTCGCCATCACCCGCGGCGATTCGCCGCTGGCCGAACTGGCCGACATCGTCCTGCCGCTGCAAGGTGCCGAGACCTCGTTCATCTACAAACCGACGGCGGCGCGCTACGGCATGCTGCTCGCCATCGACGTGCTCGCGACCGAGCTGGCGCTGGCCAATCCTGAAGACAATCAAGAACGTCTGCGGCGGATCAAACTGGCCCTCGACGAATACCGTGGCGGCGACGATCACCTGCCGCTGGGAGACTGACATGCTGTACGACACCCTGATTCGCAATGCCCTGATCATCGACGGCAGCAACACCCCCGGTTACTGCGCCGACGTGGCGATTCGCGAGGGCCGCATCGAGCGTATCGGTGACTTGCACGACGCCACGGCAACCGAAGAAATCGACGCCGCCGGCCGCGTGCTGGCACCCGGTTTTATCGACGTGCACACCCACGACGACACCGTAGTGATTCGTCAGCCAGAGATGCTGCCAAAACTCAGCCAAGGCGTGACCACGGTGATTGTCGGCAACTGCGGGATCAGCGCTTCGCCGGTGACACTGAAGGGCAATCCACCGGACCCGATGAACCTGCTTGGCACTGCGGCGGCGTTTGTTTATCCACGTTTCAGCGATTACCGCGCGGCAGTCGAAGCGGCGAACACCACGCTGAACGTCGCCGCACTGATCGGCCACACGGCGCTGCGCAGTAATCATCTGGATGACCTGTTCCGCACCGCGACCCCGGATGAAATTGCCGCGATGCGCGAGCAATTGCGTGAAAGCCTTGAGGACGGTGCGTTGGGTTTATCCACAGGTCTGGCGTACGCCAGCGCCTACAACGCTTCCACCGATGAAGTCATGCAACTGACTGAAGAACTGACAGCATTTGGCGCGGTGTATACCACCCATTTGCGCAGCGAATTTGCCCCGGTGCTGGAAGCAATGGACGAAGCTTTTCAAATCGGTCGCCACGCCAAATCACCGGTGATCATTTCCCACCTCAAGTGTGCAGGTGTGGGTAACTGGGGGCGCAGCCCTGAGCTCCTCGCTTCATTGGAAGAGGCCGCGAAAACCCACCCGGTCGGCTGCGATTGCTATCCGTACGCGGCGAGTTCTTCGACGCTGGATCTGAAGCAAGTCACCGACGCCCACCGCATCACCATCACCTGGTCGACACCGCACCCGCAAGTCAGCGGTCGCGACCTGATCGACATCGCCGCCGAATGGAACGTGCCGTTGCTCGATGCCGCCAAACGCCTGCAACCCGCGGGCGCGGTGTACTACGGCATGGACGAGGCGGATGTACGAAGAATCCTCGCGCATCCGTTGTCGATGGTCGGTTCTGACGGACTGCCGGAAGACCCGTTCCCGCATCCACGCTTGTGGGGCGCTTTCCCACGGGTGTTGGGCCATTTCAGTCGTGATGTCGGGCTGTTTCCGCTGCACACCGCCGTACACAAGATGACTGGGTTGTCGGCGGCGCGGTTTGGTTTGAAGGCGCGCGGCGAGATTCGTGAAGGTTTTTGGGCGGATCTGGTGTTGTTCGATCCGGTGACGGTGCGCGATGTCGCGGATTTCAATGATCCGCAAATAGCGGCGCAGGGCATTGACGGGGTTTGGGTTAATGGCGTGTTGAGTTACCGCGATGGGCAGGCAAATGGGCGCAGGGAAGGGCGGTTTCTGGCGCGCGAAGGTGATTTGCGCGAAGGTTTTCATTGAGCGCAATGTCCCTGTAGGAGCTGCCGCAGGCTGCGATCTTTTGATCCATGTCTCATAGTGGCACTCTGAGATTAAAGAAAGCCAGCAACAAGCCGAAGTGCTGACATCCAGCCCAACTACACTGTCGGGCCAACCAGTCAGGGAGCACCCCATGAGCTTCGGTAAAACCACCCCGATCCTGCGGATCTTCGATGAAGCCAAGGCCGTAGAATTCTACGTCGACTTCCTTGGCTTCAAGATCGACTGGCAGCATCGCTTCGAGGCGAACTTCCCGCTGTATTTGCAGGTGTCTCGCGGTGAGTGCGTGTTGCATCTGTCCGAACATCATGGCGATGCGAGCCCGGGTTCGGCGTTGCGCATCGAGACGGATGAGCTGGAGGTGTTTCAGCAGCAATTGATCGCCAAGGACTACAAGTTCTCGCATCCGCAGATTCAGGCCATGCCGTGGGGGAGTCAGGACATGACGATTGCCGATCCGTTTGGCAATCGGTTGGTGTTTACCAACGCGATTAGCCTCTAGAACGAAAAGCCCCTCACCCTAGCCCTCCCGAAACGTCGGACCGCCCGGAGGGAGAGGGGACCGATCCGGGGATGCTTGAGAGATACACCAACCTGAACCAGCTCGGTCGAATCCATAATCGACTCGGTCATTCAGGTCGATGTATAGCGCCAGACACCTCGGTCGGCCCCCTCTCCCTCGGGAGAGGGCTGGGGTGAGGGGAACATGACACACCGCAAAAAGAAGCCCGCCATCCAACCCTTCCTGTTGGGCCGCGGGCTCTTGCGTTACTCGGTCGGCACTAACTGGTCCAGCACGCGATTGACCGCCATTTCCGCCACCATCACCACTTGCGCGATGCCTTGCAGGGTCTTGCGGTGCGGTGCCTTCAACCTGCGCGGCATGGTTGTTGAGCATGACCGTCTCCGAGCCAAGGGTTTCGCTGGCGTCGGCCAGCAGGAATTCGGTGTCGGTATTGGGGTTGGCCATGTACAGCGTGTTGGGGGTGTAGGGCGTGGCCATGAGGTCGGCGTTCGTCGGCATGCTCAGGGCGCACAAGCCGGCGGATTCTGGCGCAGGCGTAGGTTACGGCGCAAGGATTTGTGGGGTGTTTCGCGTAACGCCGGGTGTCCTTAAACATCCTTTTCGAAAGTGTTTATTGCGTTGTGGCGAGAGGCCTCATCGCGAGCAGGCTCACTCCTACAGTTGATCTTCAGTGAACGCAGATTCTGTGTCCGACACGGCCCCCTGTAGGAGTGAGCCTGCTCGCGATGAGGCCGGTGCATTCACCCCCGATGCATCTGCCGAAACTCCCCCGGCGGCATCCCTCGACGGCTCTTGAATGTGCGGTGAAACGACCTCGGCTCGGTAAACCCCAGATACTGCGCAATGTCCTGAATCGGCAACGTACTGTTGAGCAAATAATGCTCCGCCAGCTCCTGGCGCAAATCATCGAGAATCTGCTGATACGACGTCCCCGCCTGATGCAACTGCCGCTGCAACGTTCGCACCGAAACGCTCAACTGTTCGGCAACCTGCTCCTTGCGTGGCAAGCCTTCCTTGAGCAACTGCCGCAGGATGTTCTTCACCTGCTGCTCCAGCGACGCATCCTCCAGCGTTGCCATCAACCCCAGCGCATGTTCCTCCAGCGTGCGCAGCAACTGCGCATCCGCCTGACGCAACGGCAACTGCAAATAAGCCAGCGGCACGATCAACGCCGAATACGCCTGATCAAACACCACCGGGCAATCGAAAAACGCTTCGTACTGCGCCGGCGTAGCCTCGGCCGGGCACGAATGTTCGAGCCAGACCCCGGCCGGCGACATCTGTGTATCGGCGATCCAGCGTGCATATTGCAGCCATGAACCGAGTACGTTTTCCACCAGGTGCCGACGAATCCGTGGACGCTGATAACGGCAGGTCCAGATCAGATGCACGTGGCCATCCAGCACCTCGGCGCGGCTGACGCCCATGTCGCCGACCAGTTTCTCGAACGGCATGATCCGGCTCATGGCATCACCGAGGGTCGCGCAGTTCATGGTGATGTAACCGAGCACGCTCCACGAATTGGGCAGGACGAAATTCGCCGCGTTGAGCCCGAACAACGGATCGCCCGAGTGTTCGCAGAAATAATCCAGCAACCGTTCATGCGCCTCACCGGGCAAACGCAAGGTGTTGTCGCTCAACTGCTGCGCCTGCAAACCCGCCGCCGCCAATGCAGGCTCGATGACCATGCCCAGTTGTTCGGCATGGCGCAGGTATTTGAGCAGCGGCGGAACTGAGGTGAAGCCGAGCGATTGCATGATCCCTTCCTTTGATCGACGGCCGCGTGGGCGGATGAATGCCTGAAAGGTAATTTGAAACCCCGACTAAAGTAAATGGCTGACGCTTGCGCGACGTTTGACTCAATTGGCTACACGAACTGGCCGGATGCGACCGTGACACTTTGCGGCCGCTGGCTAGTATGGGGGCCTGAAATATCACTGATCTGACGGTTAGAAGGACACACGCATGCGACGCTGGAACGGCTGGGGAGATGCAACCACGGTGGTCGAACTGCCGGCCCAGGGCGCGGAGTTTCTTCATGAGCGACTGGGCGAGGGGCGCGCGCTGCCCGATGCCACGCTTGAAGCCGCATTGGCGCTTGTGCCGGCCTCGCGGTTGTCGGCGCACACGTTGTACAGCATCGATGCCCACGACCGTTTGCTGCATGCCCGAGGCCAGAGTCTGCCGGACTGGCTGGCGTTGCGCGAAGGTGCGCTGGGCAATTATCCCGATGCCGTGGCGTTTCCCGAGACCGCTGAACATATTCGCCAATTGCTGGCGCTCGCCCACGAACAGGACTTGTGCCTGATCCCGTATGGCGGCGGCACGTCGGTGGCCGGGCACATTAATCCGCCGGATTCAGCGCGGCCAGTGGTGACGGTGTCGCTGGCGCGGATGAATCGCCTGATCGACCTCGACGAACAGAGCCTGCTGGCGACGTTTGGCCCCGGTGCGAGTGGCCCGCAGGTGGAAAGTCAGCTGCGTGCGCGGGGCTACACGCTGGGGCATTTTCCGCAGTCGTGGGAGTTGTCGACATTGGGCGGCTGGGTGGCCAGTCGTTCCAGCGGTCAGCAGTCGTTGCGCTATGGCCGCATCGAGCAATTATTTGCGGGCGGAACCTTGGAAACCTTTGCCGGGCCTTTGGAAATTCCAACGTTCCCGGCCTCAGCGGCGGGTCCTGATCTGCGCGAAGTGGTGCTCGGTTGCGAGGGCCGTTTCGGAATCATTTCCGAGGTGAAAGTACGCGTCAGTGCACTGCCCGCCGATGAACGTTTCTACGGCGTATTTTTGCCCGATTGGCCGCAGGCTCTCAGAGCCATTCGCCAATTGGCCCAGGCACGCGTGCCGCTGTCGATGCTGCGCCTGTCCAACGCCGTGGAAACCGAAACGCAACTGGCACTGGCCGGTCATCCGCAACAAATCGCCTGGCTGGAAAAGTATCTGAAGCTAAGGGGGGCGGCAGAGGGCAAATGCCTGCTGACCTTCGGCGTCACCGGCAATCGCCGACAAAACGCACTGTCGCTAAAACAGGCGAGACAACACATCAAAGCCTTCGGCGGCGTGTTCACCGGCACCTTGCTCGGCAAGAAATGGGCGCAGAACCGCTTCCGTTTCCCTTACTTGCGCGAGAACCTGTGGAACGCCGGTTACGTGGTCGACACCCTCGAAACCGCCACCGACTGGAGCAACGTCGACAACCTGCTCAACCTCATCGAAGCCAGCCTGCGCGACGCCTTGGCCGCCGAGGGCGAGCGCGTGCATGTGTTCACCCATCTGTCCCACGTCTACGGCGAAGGTTCGAGCATCTACACCACGTACGTGTTTCGCCCGGCGGCTGACTATCCGGCGACGCTGGCGCGCTGGAAAGCGCTCAAACACGCGGCCAGCCAGACCATTGTCGACAACCACGGCACCATCAGCCATCAGCACGGCGTCGGCAAGGATCACGCGCTGTACCTGTTGCGCGAGAAGGGCGCGCTGGCGATGGACACCTTGCAGGCGCTGAGCAAACACTTCGATCCGGCCGGGCGCCTCAACCCCGGCACGCTGCTGCCGGAATGACGCCATGAGTCAGGATTGGAACGCCGCATGGCGCCAGCAGATTCTGCCAACACTGGCGGATGAAACCTGGGATCTGATCGTCATCGGCGGCGGTATCAGCGGCGCCGGGATTTTGCGTGAAGCGGCGCGTCGCGGCTGGCGCTGCCTGTTGCTGGAACAGCGCGACTTTGCTTGGGGCACCTCCAGCCGATCATCGAAAATGGTCCATGGCGGTTTGCGTTATATCGCCAAGGGCCAGTGGCGTCTGACCCGCGATTCGGTGCGCGAGCGTCAGCGCTTGCTCGACGAAGCGCCGGGGCTGGTCGAACCGATGAGTTTCCTGATGCCGCACTATCGCGGCGGCTTTCCCGGGCCTCGGGTGCTGGGTGGTTTGTTGAGCGTCTACGATGCTTTGGCCGGACGGCGCAGCCATCGTTTTCATGATGCACAACAGCTCCGATATCTGGCGCCGGGCGTGAAGGAAAGTGACTTGCTCGGCGGCACCAGTTTTGTCGATGCGCTGACCGATGATGCGCGACTGGTGATGCGCGTGTTGAGCGAGGCGCGGGCGGATGGCGCGGTCGTGGTCAATGGCGTTCGCGTCGAGCATTTGCTGCGAGAAAACGGACGAGTGTGCGGCGTTCAGATCGAAGATTGCGAAGCCGGCACAACCCTGCAATTGCGCTGCGGCGTGCTTGCTGTGGCCACTGGCGCATGGGCTGAACGCTTGCGGCCGACTGAGGCACCACGGCAATTGCGGCCGTTGCGCGGCAGCCATTTGTTGTTGCCGGGTTGGCGTTTGCCGGTGGCGCAGGCCTTCACTTTTATGCATGAGCGCGATCGGCGACCGGTGTTTGTTTTCCCTTGGGTAGGCGCGACGGTGGTGGGCACCACGGATCTTGATCATCGCGAGGGTCTAGATCAGAGCGCGAGTATCAGCGGCGAGGAACTCGACTATCTACTGGCGGCCTGCACACAACAATTCCCCGGTGCAGAAGTGACGGCCAATGACGTGCTGTCGACCTGGTCGGGCGTGCGTCCGGTCGTGGGCAACGCAGGTGCGCATCAAGACAAACCGTCGAACGAAACCCGCGAGCATGTGCTGTGGCAGGAGCCCGGTTGCGTGACGCTGGCCGGCGGCAAACTGACTACGTTCCGCCCGCAAGCCATCGAAGTGCTCAAGGCGTGCGCGGACATGCTGGATCGTTCCTTCGTAGATGACGCAGCGCCGGTGTTTGCCGCCGTACCTGCGCTGGCGATTGCAGAATTGAGCAACCAGCAATGGCGACGACTGGCCGGAAGGCATGGCCGAAACCTGCCGAGGCTGGCGCAACTGATCAACGATATCGGCCACGAAAAGGTTGGCGCCACGGACACCTTATGGGCAGAACTGGCCTTCGCCTGCGAAGCGGAAATGGTCTTGCACCTCGACGATCTGCTGCTGCGCCGCACACGTCTGGGCCTGTTGCTGCCTCGTGGCGGCGAAGATTATTTCACCGCCATCCGCCAGCTCTGCCAGCCAAGACTCGGCTGGAGCGACGAACACTGGCAGCAGGAAATTCAGCGTTATCGGGCGTTGTGGCAACGCCATCACGGTTTGCCGGATGCCACGCCTTGATGCCCCTTGAAGAGAGCTCCATGGATAACCACCCGAACAAGCGTTACCTGCTGGCCATCGACAACGGCACCCAGAGCGTGCGCGCGCTGCTCTTCGATCTGCAGGGCAATCTGCTTGGCAAAGGCAAGGTTGAACTGCAGGCGTATTACTCGACGCAACCGGGCTGGGCCGAGCAGGATCCGCAATATTACTGGGCGAAGCTCGGCGAGGCGTGTCAGCAAGTCTGGGCGCAAACCGGCATTGATCGTTCGCAGATTGCTGGCGTTTCCCTGACCACGCAGCGCGGCACGGTGATCAATGTCGATGCCGAGGGCACGCCGCTGCGCCCGGCGATTCTGTGGCTTGATCAACGGCAGAGTGAAGTCGCGGGCGGGATCAAAGGGCCGTGGGGCTGGTTGTTCAAACTGGTCGGCGCGCAGGGCACGGTGGATTATTTTCGCGCCCAGGCTGAGGCCAACTGGATTGCGCAGCATCAGCCAGACGTGTGGGCGGCGACCGACAAGTTTTTGCTGCTGTCGGGGTTTCTCACCCATCGACTGTGCGGACGTTTTGTCGACTCGGTGGGTTGCTGCGTTGGCTATCTGCCGTTCGACTTCAAACGGCTGAAATGGGCCGCGCCGAGTGACTGGAAATGGCAGGCGCTGGCGGTGCGCCCCGAGCAATTGCCGACCCTATACAAACCCGGTGAAACCCTCGGCCACATCACCGCTGAAGCGGCTCGCCACACCGGCATTCCCGAAGGCTTGCCGCTGATTGCGGCTGGCGCTGACAAAGCTTGTGAAGTGGTCGGTGCTGGCGTGGTTGATGCGGGTACGGTGTGCCTGTCCTACGGCACCACGGCGACGATCACCAGCACCCGTTCGCGCTATCTGGAAATCGTCCCGTTGATTCCGCCGTACCCCTCGGCAGTGCCCGATCAATACAACTGCGAGGTGATGATCTATCGCGGTTACTGGATGGTCAGCTGGTTCAAGAACGAGTTCGGTCTGCGCGAGATGCAGCAGGCCAAAGAGCAGGGCATCGAGCCGGAGCAACTGTTCGATGCACTGGTCGATGCCGTTCCACCGGGATCGATGGGTTTGATGCTGCAGCCGTACTGGTCGCCGGGGATTCGTGAACCGGGCGTCGAGGCGAAAGGCGCGATGATCGGCTTCGGCGATGTGCACACCCGTGCGCATATTTATCGGGCGATTCTTGAAGGGTTGGCGTATGCGTTGCGCCAGGGCATGGAGAATATCGAGCGGCGTTCGAAGGTGTCGGTCAAGCGTTTGCGCGTGGCCGGTGGCGGCTCGCAAAGTGATGCGGCGATGCAGCTGACGGCGAATATTTTCGGCCTGCCGGCGGAGCGTCCGCATGTGTATGAGGCGTCGGGTTTGGGCGCGGCGATTTGTTGTGCGGTGGGGTTGGGGCTGCATGCGGATTTTCCTACGGCCATCGCGGCGATGACCCGCGTCGGCGCGGTGTTCACCCCGCAGCCCGAAGCGCAGAAGATCTACCAGCAACTGTACAAAGAGGTCTACCTGCGCATGTACCGCCAACTCAAACCGCTGTATCAAAGCATCCGCAAAATCACCGGCTATCCCGTTTAGCTGACCACCACAAATCCCCTGTAGGAGTGAGCCTGCTCGCGATAGCGGAGGGTCAGCCAACATCTATCTGACTGACACACCGCTATCGCGAGCAGGCTCACTCCTACAGGGGGCGGTGGTGTTTTTGATATCGGGTATATGGCGCCATCGGAGAACTTTTCTGGTGAGATCGGACAGTGTCAGCGGCGGGGTCGGTTGTTAGGCTCATCCCCCACGGCACCGCCAATAAGAACGAAAAGCAATGAAGCTGACCTTCCTCCTGTTGCTGCTTTATGCAACGGCCCCGAGCGCCTGGGGCTGGTCGAACCATACGGTGGGCAGCTATCTGGCATTGCAGGAACTGCCGGCGTTGCGCGATGCGCCACCGGTGGAAGTCGAGCCGCTGGAAACCTTTCTTGCGCAGCAATACGAGGCCGTGAGTGCACTGCTGGAGGAACAGGAAACCTTCGCCCGCGAGCACTTCGCCCAATATCCACCACGCCCCGACGCGCTGAAATTACCCGCCTCGCCGAGTGACAATCTGCGCCACGACTTCCTTACCGCGTTGCGCATCAATCCGCAGATTCATCTGGCGATGGTCATTCAGCCATTGCCCGGCAAAGACCTGCCCGAACGTGAGCATTTGCAGGCCAATCAAGTCATGGTCGAGCAAACCCTTTCGCCGTGGAATCGCCAGCGCTTCATCGTTGTCGCCGAGCACGAAAAAGTCGCCCCGCTGGCCGTGCTCGCCAGTGCTGCAGACGAGCCGGATTACGGCCACGACATCAACCTGTTCAGCGACAACCCCGGTGCAGTCGGCGCGCTGTATGGCTTCGGTCCGCAACCGTTCGGCGATGAGCGGTTTCAATACAGTTCTCAAGCGCCGTTCCACATGGGCTTTTTCCATGAAAGCCCTGTGGTGTGCGCCGCTGCCGGTTTCCTCGAACGCAGTTGGCCGGACTGGCGCGCGTATCAATACATGGGGCTGGCGCGCCTGGCGTTTGCCAACGGTCATCGGTACTGGGGCTATCGCTTTCTCGGCTGGGGCCTGCACCACATTCAGGACCTGACCCAGCCCTATCACGCCAAGCCGTTGCCCGGCGTCGACCTCGCCAATCTCCTGCTGCTGGAAGGTAAGGCCATCGCCGGTTTCGCTGAGGACAAACAGGCCTCGATCGAGCGCGTCGCCACCCGGCACACGGAGGTGGAGAAGTACCAGTCAACCTGGCTGCGCCGCTTGCTGCGCGTCGGTCAGCCGCATCCGATGCTCGACGCTTACGTCGATGTCGCCCAGGACAAACGCTATCCGCCGTACTCGGTGGACTACCTGCGTGAAGTGGTCAGCGCCGAGTCGGTCGACGATTCCGCAGCTTTCGACGAGGCCATCGGCCAGTGGCTTGCAACGGCGCCAGCGACCAGTGATTTCAGCAGCGGCAATCAGCTGCAACGGGAAAATTTCGACCATCCGGCGCTCAATCAGCAGCTGTTCAAATTGCTCGGCCATTTCGCCGCGCACAGCCGGATTTACGTCAGCGCCGGATTGGCGCCGTAACGCAGCAACGCACACCACAACAATAAAAAACAGGGAAGGAGGAACACATGATCAACTCTCGATTGCGCCTGACGGGCGCGGCGCTCCCCGGTGTCGGCCTGGCCGGGTTGCTGCAACTGTGCGCAGTCGATGGCGCGCACGCAGTGGAGTTCAGCGTGCTGGACAAACAGGTCACCGGCTCGTTCGACACGACCTTGTCCTATGGCCGTTTGTGGCGGGTGCAGGGCCGCGACAAAAGCAACGACGACGTCAACACCAACGACGGCAATCGCAACTTCGATACCGGGCTGGTTTCCGAGGTGTACAAGATCACCTCCGAGCTTGAAGCCAACTATCAGAACTACGGCGTGTTCGTGCGCGGCACCGCGTTTTACGACACGCAGCTGATGGACAAACGCAACAACTACTACGACAACAACAGCCCCTCGCAACCGAGCCAAAGCTACCCGCAGGACGATCATTTCACCAGCCAGACCCGCGACATCGCCGGCAGCCGCATCGAGATGCTCGACGCCTACGTGCATGGCAGTTGGGACGTTGCGCAGATGCCGGTGACCGCGCGCGTCGGTCGGCAGGTGTTCAACTGGGGCGAGGGGATTTTCTATCGCGGCGGGATCAACACCACCAACCCGGTGGACGCCGCCAAGTACCGCTTGCCCGGCGCCGAAGTGAAGGAAGTGCTGGTGCCGGTCGAGGCGCTGAGCTTCAACATCGGCCTGACCGATTCGCTGACGATGGAGAGTTTCTACCAGACCAACTGGAAGGAAACCCGCATCGATCCGGTCGGCACCTTCTACTCGCAAACCGACCTGTTCGCCGATGGCGGTAACACCGGTTACAACAACTTCAGCGGCACGGCGCTCGATACGCCGGTGCCGGGGTTTGGCAATGTCATCGGTTTGTACAGCGCGCTGGGCAACAATCCCTTGTTGAGTTCTGCGCTGCAAAGCACGGGGTTGTACGCCAACGGCGTGACCCCGACCTACGGCAATACGCTGAAAGTGGCGAGCATCGGCAAGGACTACAACGCGCGCAACGACGGCCAATTCGGCTTCGCGTTTCGCTACATAGCCGAGCAGCTCAACAGCACCGAGTTCGGTTTGTACATGGTCAATTACCATGCCAAGGAACCGACCATTGCAGCAGATCTGGGCGGCTACCAAGGCATCGACATGAATGCCCTGACCAACCTGCTGTCCGGCGTCGCAGGTGATCAGGCCGGCGCGCTGGCCAATGGTCTGGCCACCGCTGATGTGATGGGCAATATCCAGGCGCATCGGCGTTACGCCGAAGACATCCGCATGTACGGCTTCAGCTTCAACACCACGCTGGGCGAGGCCTCGGTGTTCGGTGAAATCGCTTATCGGCCGAACCTGCCAATCGGTGTCGCGGCGACCAACGATTTGATCGGTGACCTGGCCAACGGAGCTGCCGTGGCGGTAACGGGGCGGTCGATCAACGTCGGCGGGCAGATGGTCAACCTCAACAGCGAGATCAACAACGCCGAACGTGTCGAAGCGTTCAACACCTCGCTGGGCACTATCTACAACTTCGGCCCCACGGCTTCGTTCGACTCGCTGTTCGGCATCTTCGAACTGGCCTCGGAACATCTGCGCGGCAGCAGTCTGCAATACACCGCTTATGACGGCACGAACCGTTATTACGCCGGCACCGGTAACTATTCCTATGTGTCGGGCGGTGATCGCGACGATCAGGTCAACCGTGATTCCTACAGCTACACGGCGATGCTCAACGGCACCTGGAACGACGTGTACGCCGGGGTCAACGTCTCGCCTTACATCGTTTACAAGGACGATTTCGAGGGCAACAGCTATCAGGCCGGCAACACCATCGAAGGTCGCAAGGCCTACACGCTGGGGATCAAGGCCAACTACCAGAACAAGCTCGAAGCCGAACTGCAATACACCGAGTTTTACGGTGGCGGGCAGAACAACGGCATCCGCGACCGCGACAACGTCGGGCTCAACCTCAAGTATTTCCTTTGATACCCAGAACACAGGTGCACCCCCTGTAGGAGTGAGCCTGCTCGCGATGGCGGACTTTCAGTCGCAGTAGTTTTTGCCTGATACACCGCTATCGCGAGCAGGCTCACTCCTACGGGGGATCTGCGGTGATTTGCAGACCTCACTCCCATTTCGGAGATTGATCATGTTTCACAACTCACGATTGACTAAGGCTTCGCTCGGGCTTGTTCTAGGTCTGGCAACCGGCAGCGTTTTCGCCGCCATCACCCCACAACAAGCCGAGCAACTGAAAACCACCCTGACCCCCATGGGCGCCGAGCGGGCCGGTAACGCCGCCGGCACCATCCCAGCGTGGACCGGCGGCATCACTCAAGCCCCGGCCGGCTACAAACCCGGCCAGCATCACCCCGATCCGTACGCAACGGACAAACCGCTGTTCACCATCACCAAAGCCAATCTCGACCAATACAAAGCCCACCTCAGCCCCGGCCAGATCGCCCTGTTCAACAGCTACCCTGACACCTTCCAGATGCCGGTCTACCCGTCACGCCGTTCGGGTTCAGCGCCGCAGTGGCTGTACGACAACACCCTCAAGAATGCGACCTCGGCCAAGCTGCTCGAAGGCGGCAGCGGCTTCTCCGATGCCTACGGCGGCGTACCATTCCCGGTGCCCAAGGACGGCGTTGAAGTGCTGTGGAACCACATCACCCGCTATCGCGGCATCTACGTCGTGCGCCGCGCTTCCGAAGCACCGGTACAGCGCAACGGCAGCTTCGCGCTGGTGACCTCGCAGCAGGAAGCCCTGTTCAACTACTACCGCCCGAACGGCCAGTTCGCCGACCTGAAAAACATCCTGTTCTACTACCTCGCCTTCGTGAAAAGCCCGGCGCGACTGGCCGGCGGTGCCGCACTGGTGCACGAAACCCTCGATCAACTCAAAGATGCGCGCCAAGCCTGGATCTACGACGCCGGCCAACGCCGCGTGCGCCGTGCGCCGAACCTCGCCTACGACACGCCAATCGCCTCCTCCGATGGCCTGCGCACCGCCGACGACACCGACCTGTTCAACGGCTCGCCGGATCGCTACGAGTGGAAGCTCAAGGGCAAACAGGAAATCTACATTCCCTACAACAACTACAAAGTCGCCAGCCCCGAGGTGAAATACGCGCAACTGCTCACCCCCGGCCACCTCAACCCGCAATACACCCGCTACG
The DNA here is from genome assembly GCF_044743175.1 of Pseudomonas sp. NPDC087690. Classification (NCBI taxonomy): domain Bacteria; kingdom Pseudomonadati; phylum Pseudomonadota; class Gammaproteobacteria; order Pseudomonadales; family Pseudomonadaceae; genus Pseudomonas; species Pseudomonas sp. NPDC087690. Next base: position 23,117 of record NZ_JBIUVX010000024.1, on the reverse strand, counting down.
AACTACACCGGGTCTGGGTCGTAGAAGGCAACCTGAAACCGGGTTCGCGGCATATCTATTCCAAGCGTGTGCTGTTTCTCGATGAAGACAGCTGGGGCGCGGCACTGGTCGATCAATACGATGGACGAGGGGAGTTGTGGCGGGTGTCGATGGCCTACCTGAAAAACTTCTACGACCTGCCGACGACGTGGAGTGCGCTGGATGTGTTCCACGATTTGCAGGCGCGGCGTTACTACGTGCAGAACCTTGATAACGAAGAAGCGGAGACCGTGGATTTTGCGCAACCGGTGCCGGAGGACGCTTACTTCATGCCGTCGGCGTTGCGCCAGCGCGGCACGCGGTAATGGTCAGACGTTGCGCCCGAAATGCGCGTATCAACAGTGGATTTTAATCGCGATTGAGTCTTTCGAACTGTCAGTTCTAACAGGTCAAAAGACTCTTTACTTGCAGCATGCTGCTCTTGCGCCGATACCGGTGTGGGCGTTGGGCAGAGCGAGAGGTGGACGATATGGATGCTGATCAGGCAAGTAAAGCATCGCGTGGCACGATGAAAGGAATGGTTCAGAGTTACCGGGGAGGTGATGACCAGTTAGTTGACGAGTTCAGATTTGAATCGACACTGGTTCACCGATTTGACGACCAGGGCATTGGATTGATCGTTTCGGGAGATATAGATAAGCCACGCAACGCGCAGATTTACGTGGCTTTTAAAAATGACCGTCAGCCCAGTGGCAAATTTTCTTTTCCAAATGCAGAGATCAAGCATCTGGTGTTTATCGACGGCGAGTTTTACCCAACATACGGGGCGCGTGCCGGTGAAGTTGTATTTCAGAACAAGGATGGACCGGATGTGCCGACCGGGTTGAGCGTCAATGGCAAATTGACGTTCACGACCGAATATATCGGCAACAAGTATTTCAAAGTCGAGGTGATATTTGCTGTTGAGGGTTTGACTAAGGGTAAAAGGCCGCGCCAGCACGGGCACTGATCAGCGGCTGCTTTTGTGTATCGCATTGGCCAAGTGTGGGAGCCTGCTCGGGAAGATGTTGGTACAGCCACTATTTATGTGGCTACCATCTGCTGCAGTTGACCACCCAAGCGCGCCAGTCGAAATGAGAGTGGCCGCTTATACGATCACCGATTTTTAGCCAGAAAGGATGTGCTAGCCTGCAATCAATGATTTCATTGATTGCAGGGGGCATCATGGCCAGCATTACAATTCGAAACCTTGATGAAAAGCTCAAGGAACAACTGCGCATCACCGCGGCTCACAATGGGCATTCCATGGAGGAAGAGGCTCGACTTATTTTAGGCCGAGCTCTGACGACGATAGACCGTGCCGGTGGTCTTGGCAGCCGAATCCGCGACAGATTCAGTGCTGTCGGCGGAATAGACCTCGATTTGCCGGAGCGTTCAGAAAAAGCCACTGCGGTGGATTTCTCTGAATGATAGTGCTTGATACCAACGTTCTATCAGAGTTCATGCGAACCGAGCCTGAGACCCGGGTGCTCGCCTGGGTTGATGCGCAACCCGCGATGGAGCTGGCAGTGAGTGCCGTGACCGTGGCAGAAATATTTCACGGTATCGCTCGGCTGCCTTCCGGAAAGCGCAAACAAAAACTTGAGGCCCATGCGATGGCGATGTTCGAAGAAGACTTTGCCGGACGTATTTTGTCTTTCGACGCTCATGCCGCTGTCGAGTACGCAACGCTTGTTGCAGATTGCGAATCAAAAGGCCGCGCGGTTTCGATGGCCGATGCGCAAATTGCTGCGATCTGCCGAACCCATGGCCTCCCCATAGCTACCCGTAACGTGAAGGATTTCGAGTTTAGCGGTGTAGAGATGATTAACCCGTGGGCAGCTTGAGCATCACAAAAGCGAGGTAGATAGCCCCTGAAAAAGCTCGCTACCCACATGGCACTGTAGGAGCTGCCGAAGGCTGCGATCTTTTGATCCTGCTTCAGATTGTTCAAAAGCGAAGATCAAAAGATCGCAGCCTGCGGCAGCTCCTACATTAGGCGGAGTTTTTTCCGGGGCATCGGGGTGACAGGCCTGACGCAATCGCGGGCAAGCCCGCTCCCACAGTTCATGAGTCGAACACAACATCTGTGAACGACTCAAAACCCTGTGGGAGCGGGCTTGCCCGCGATTGGTTTTTTGCTTCAGCGCTGTAAGAAGATCAAACGCGGAAGTGGCTGACCATCTGCTGCAACTGACCACCCAGACGCGCCAGTTCAACACTCGACGCCGCTGTTTCATCACTCGCCGCAGCTGTCTGTTCTGACACGTCGCGTACGTTGATGATGCTGCGGCTGATCTCTTCAGCCACGGCGCTCTGTTGTTCAGCAGCGGCGGCGATCTGCTGGTTCATCGACTGGATGTTCGACACCGTACGGGTGATGTTTTCCAGTGACGCGCCGGCCTTGCGCGTCAGGGCGACACTGCTGTCGGTCAGCGCGCGGCTGTTGCTCATTACCGCCGAAACCTGCTGGGTGCCATTCTGCAGACCGGCAACCAGGCCTTCGATTTCTTCGGTGGACTTCTGCGTACGCTGGGCCAAGCCACGAACCTCGTCGGCGACCACGGCGAAACCACGACCGGCTTCACCGGCGCGCGCTGCTTCGATCGCGGCGTTGAGAGCGAGCAGGTTGGTCTGTTCGGCAACGGCCTTGATCACGTCCATGACGCTGCCGATCTTGTCGCTTTCCTGTTGCAGCACGCTCATGGCTTCGGTCGAGCGCACCACTTCGCTGGCCAGACGCTCGATCTGGGCGATGGCTTCGTTGACCACTTTGTCGCCTTCACGGGCTTCGCCGTCAGCGGCGGCAGCGGCTTGCGAGGCTTCTTCGGCGTTGCGCGCGACTTCCTGCACGGTGGCAGTCATCTCGTGCATCGCGGTGGCGACCTGATCGGTCTCGACTTTCTGGCTGTTCACACCGGCGCTGGTCTGCTCGGTCACGGCCGAGAGTTCTTCGGCGGCGCTGGCGATCTGGGTGACGCCGTCGCGGATGCCGCTGATCAGGTCGCGCAGGGTCACGCCCATGCGCGCGATGCCTTGTTGCAGCACACCGAGTTCGTCGCGGCGGGTAACGGTGACGTTCTGGGTCAGGTCGCCGCTGGCGATGCGCTCGACCACAGCCAGGGTTTCCTGCAGTGGACGGGTGATCTGACGGGTGATGATCACCGCAGCAATCACGCCAACCAGCAGGGCGAGCAGGGTGCTGATCAACTGGAAGGTGCGCGCCTGGGCACTTTCGATGTCACGACGGTCGAGCTGGATCTGGTACAGCTGCTCGCTCGTGGTGACGATGGCGGCGCCTTGATCGGTCATTTCCTTACGGGCTTGCACCGCATCGGTGTTGGCGTTTTTATAGGCCATCAATGCGCTGCGATAGTTGACGAGTGCGGTTTCCAGCTGACGCAGCGCTTCTTGCTGCGAGTCAGCAAAATGCACGTTCAGTTGCTTGAGGCTGGCAATGGCGGCGTCAATCTGGCCGATGGCTTTCTGTTCGGTTTCGGCATTGGTGGTGGCGGTGTAGCCACGCACTTCGTAGCGCGCGAGGATGAACGCTTCCTTGGCGGCGGTGATCGCCTGGAACTGTTCGAAACGCTGTTCGCTCATGTCCATCTGCTGCACGCGTTTGCTGATCGACTCGATCTGGTTGTACGCGGTCTCGGCACTCACGCTCATGCTGTCGCGGGCGCTGTTGCCGGTGCGATAGGCGTTGCGCATTTTGTTCAGCGACGTCTGGTATTCAGCGATGGTCGCTGCCTGCTCCTTGAGCAGTTTGACGTTTTCCGGGCTCTTGAAACTGTTGATGAGCTTCTGCTGCTGCGCGGCAAAGCTTTCGAGGGTGGTCTGCACATTCTGTGCGGCGGTTTCATCGCCATTGGTCAGCATGTACTGCAGGCGCACCACGCGCAGTTTGGTCAGACCGGCATTGAGCTGGGTGATATCGCTCATCCAGTTGCTGCGGTCGATCAGGCCACCGAGGCTGGTCCAGCCTGTCAGGGCCAGCACGCAGGTCAGGGCCAGCACCAGGCCGAAGCCCAGGCCCAGTTTCATGTTCACGCTGATGTTGCCGAACCAGCTATTCATCAAAAATCCTCCAGAAACGTTGGGTTTCTTGTCGTCGGTTAGGCTGGAAGATTGTTGTTTTTTTGAGCCAGCAAGGGTGTTAGCAGGTCTGTATCGGCCGCAAATCCGAGAGCTGAAAGGTTTTTGTCCGACAGAATTTGTAACAGCCCCGCTGAGGCTCTTTTTCATTGAGGGTTCAGGGGCGTGCCTGCACGAGATGATCGTGTAGCGTCTACCTCAATAACCGACGAAGTAATAAGCCTGCCGCCCGACCCTCAGGGTCTTGAGCACTTTCAACGGTGCGACAGGTTCGCGGTCTGCCGCCATGACGGCGACGTGGGATGGCGAGGCTGCGAGGAAGTCTTTCAGTTGCGCGTCGGTATCCAGACCTTTCAGCACCTGTCGGGTGTAAAAAACGCTGGCGCCGCCGACGCGTTCATTGGCTTGAAACAACGCAACTTGTCGACCTTCGGCTTGCAGCATTTGAATGTGTTCGTTCAACGGCAGGAACGATAACTTTTTGTCGGCGTGGGGCAGCGCCCATTGCGCAGCCGCGAGATAACTGCCGATCACCAGCGTGAGTACGCCGACTGCCAGTGTCTGACGGTGCCGGGCGATTCGGCCTACCAATCGATTACCGGATTCGTACTGCTTCAATCGCTCGAACAGCACGCAGGCATACTCCGCTGCGATCACTGCGGCGGCCGGTGTCATCGACATCAGGTACACCATGCGTTTGCTCGAAGCCAACGTCAGCATGACGAATTGCGCAACGACCCACAGGCTGAAAAACAGCAGATAACGATTGGCCTTGAGCTGTTTGCGGAAATGCCACAGCCCCAGATACACCAGAATGTTCCACGGCAAAAACGCTTGCGGCAACTTGGCGAGGTAGTAATGGAACGGCTCGTAATGCCCGGCCTCGACGAACGACCCGCTGAAGCGTCCGACGCTGTTGGTCAGCAACACTTCTCTGACCGCTTGCGCACCGTCATGCTGATAAAGCACAACCAGCCAGATCAATAGCGGAATCAGCCCGATCAAGGTCAACAATCCCGGTCGCAACCAATCAGCGATCTTCAGGCGTTTATCGATCAAGGTATCGGCCAACAGATAAGCAAAAATCACCACCCCCGGCATCGCCAGCCCCAGGACACCCTTGCTCAATGTGGCAATGGCGATCCCGATGACAAACAGCAGCGAGTTGCCGGCGGTCGATGCACGTTGCGCCTGAAAAAACGCCAGCAATGCCATCGTCACGCCGAGGGCCAGCAGCGCGTCTTCGCCGACGCCGCGCACGTTGCTCCAATAACTGGCCATGGTCGCCAGCAAAATCCCCGCCGTCCACGCGATTCGCTTCGGCCGCTCGAAACCGCGCAACATGCCGTAGAGCACCATCACGCTGAGCATTCCGGCCACCGCCGACGCCAGCCGCACCGACCACGGCGATACGCCGAACACGCGCATGGCGCCAGCGTCGAGCCACAGACTCAGCGGTGGTTTTTCCAGAAATGGTTCGCCGAACAGGCGCGGCGTTACCCAGTCATTGTCCAGGTGCATTTCCATGGCGATCCCGGCGACGCGGGCCTCGGTGGAGCCTTGCAACTGATGACCGCCCAGCGCGAAGAAAAACAACAAGGCGGCAAGCAGAAACAGCGAAGGGGCGGCACGCGACATGGTTTCAGGCTACCGAAGGGGGCGGGAGCTCGAGCATACGTCGCCATTGCTGAACAAATCGTGAAGCTCACACCATGGGGCGTGACCAGCGCTTTTCCGGCGTTTCGAATGCGGGATTGACCAATGACGTCAGCACATGATCCTGCCAGCGCCCGGCAATGTTCAGGTAGGCCTTGGCATAACCCTCCCGCTCAAACCCCAGCTTCTCCAGCAGCCGCGCGCTGCGTTCGTTGCCGGGAATGTAGTTGGCCATGATCCGGTGCAGGTTCTGCGTGTCGAACATGTAGCCAATCCCGGCCTCCAGCGCTTCACGCATCAAACCCTGGCCCTGATGGGCTTCGTCGATGTGGTAACCGAGGTAACAGGCCTGAAACGCGCCGCGAATGATGCCACTGAAATTGCACGCGCCGATCATCTGCTCGCCATCCGGAGTCAACAGCGCGAAATGCATCGCCAGCCCGGCCTCAAAGGCGCTGGCCTGAATCTCCAGGCGGCGGCGAATCTGCTCGGTGGAAAAATATTCAGTGGTGCGGATCGGCGACCAAGGGGCGAGGTGGCGCAGGTTGCGTTGGTAGAACGCACTTTCGAGGCCGGCCTGATCCGGAGCGAGAATCGCCAGCGTCAGGCGTTGGCAGGGCAGGGACAGCAGCGGCATCGGGTGCTCCTGGGCGAAGGATCTACCGGCAGCGTCGCGCAATTGTCCTGGTGACGGCAAGTCGTGTTGAATTTCAGGCAAAAAAAAGCCCGCGGGAGAGCCGCGGGCGAACCGTAGTTTCTTGAATGAGCGGGTGGACTTTACAAGGTTGGGCCGCGTAGCTGCAGTGAAGAAAAATTCATATCGATGTGCGGTCTCGACGCTGATGCACCGGCATAAAAAGGCAGACCGGCAGCCAGTCGACCTGCGCACGTTTCACCCAGCAATAACGACCTTGAAAAGCGAGTTCCCTGATCAGTCCTGCGATCGACCCCTGACAGGGTGCAAAAATCAGCTGAAATCTCATTTGATAATGTTTGTCGAGGGCACTAATGTCGCGACGCTTTGTGGGTGGTCATCAAAACCCGCGAACGTCATGACAGGTGTCTCTGCCAAACAGGATCAGCCGTCGCAAACCCGGAGGATGGCTCTACAAGGAGTAGTAAAAATGATGCATGGCGCGTATCCCCAGGTCCTGGCAACAGCGTGTAGCACCGGGACGGTGGTTCAGCCCCGGCGTTCAAGGCAAAGCCGGCGCTGGCGCCTTTTTGCCGCGCTGCTGCTGTCAACCGCCATGGCGGTCTGCAGCGCGGCGGCGGTTCAGGCACAGACTCGGGCACCCGACGCTAGAGGGTTGATGCACGAAGCTCAACGTCTGAGCCGCGATGGCTTGCTGGCGGATGCCACGGTCGCTGCCCGGGCGGCCATGGTTGCTGGCCGAAAAGGCAGCGCCCTCGATTTTATCGAACTCGACGCGGGCGCCTTGCTCGTTGATCTGCTGCACAAACAGGCCCGATATGACGAGGCCCGCCGTGCCGCTGAAGAGCAGATTGCGTATTGGGAAAAGCAAGCCGCCGACAACGGTGCATCGGGCAAGCGCGACGCTCGGAGCACGGGCATGCTGGAGCGGGCAATCGAAGCGAGCATGATGGCGGGTGAAAGGACAGAGGTCGCCCGCCTGCAAGAAAAGCTGTTCGCGGTGACCAGCCCCGATCCCGCTTCATGGCGTTTGTCGCCGGACGAGCCCCGCTTGCGATACGACCTCGCTGACTTTTCGATGCCCCTCACGGTGGGGGCGTGGACATTGACCAGGTTCCAGCCGGCCGAACAACGCGACTTCAACACTCTTGTTCTTTACACGCAGGCGCTCCCGGGCGGTCGCCTGACTGCCGAGATTGCCGTGTCCTATGACGAGCATCAACGCAAGATCAGCGCTGCCGAACGGCAGGCATCGCTGCAGTCCTATCAGGCGCGGCACAAGCCAAGTGCGCTGGAAATGACCATGCCCGATCTCGCCTACGACGGCCTGACCGCTTTCAAGCGCGCAGATCAGAGTGAATGTGAGGACAAGCAGTGCATCAATGCTCATTGGCTTATCTTCCGCGGCGACTGGCGGATGGATATCGATGTCAATTTCGGATTGCAAGACGAGGCCCAAGTCGCGCAGCAAGTGCGCCAATTGTTCGCCGCGCTGAAATGGCGCAGCGCACCGCCGCTGTTTCGTGAACGGCCACTGGCTCAGCAGGTGCGGGATATCGAGGTGGCCGCTTCACTGCCGGACGGCGTAGCCAAGGCTGCGGCACTGGCGGAAAAGGCGCTGCCCGACGCGCACTTCCCGGACGAGATTGCGCGGATGCAGACTTACATCGGCATCGATCAATATCGGCGCGCAGATCTCGAGGCCGCACGTCGTGCACTGGGTTTGGCGGTGTCAGCCTGGGACGAACGGGTCGTCGATGAACTGCTTTTTCGCAGCGCGTTGGACTTCGCCGCGGACATCGATTATCGGCAAGGCCGAAACGAGGACGCCGTGGCGCTGAACCGCAGATTCATCGAATGGCAGATGAGCGATGCGACACTGGGCTGGCATATACCGAAGGATGAAAACGCCTTGGTCAATGAACGCCAAGGCGTGCATTTGCCGCTGCGCGTGGGCGATTACCGTCTGCGACCGAACACCCATGGGCGCTTTTACTACGAAAACCTGCAGAGCGGGGCCCAGCTCGGCCTGACCGTGGGCATGCCAGCCTCTTCTGATCAGGAGCTGGAGTCCATGCTGCGCTCCTTCATGGCGAATAATCTCGGCTTGCAAGCTGCGGGTCTGAGCAAAACAGGGTTTTCAGCCAAATCGGTAGCCCATGAAGACATCCCGGCAATCGGCCATAAATGGGAGTTCGAGGTGACGCAGTCGCCGGATGGACAAGGTTCCTCCAGCGCAGATCCTGAGACGGGCGCCTCGCGCAAGACGCCGACGAAGATGGCGTTCTGGATCGTCGATCGCAAAGAGCAACGGTCGATGTTGCGGGCACCGATTACAGACAGTGGTCGATCCAGGACTGAAGCGGAGCACGTTGCGAAAGCGTTATCGTGGTAGAGAAGAGCAGGGTTCAGGGCATGTGATCGGTAGCGGCATCTGCTTGCGCACGTGCCCGCACCCACTCCTTGCGGCATCCCGGTGACTGGCGGCCATGATCATGTCAATACTCCGCCACTTTGCCTGCACGTAAAACCCATCCCGCCTCTCCGGGCACCAACTTGTACTGAACCTGGCGCATCTTCCCCGTGCGACCGGTTCCGGCGTCCGCGCTGCCATACACAGGGAAGCGCTGAATGAGCGTGTTCTCCACGACAGCAAATGAGTCCTCACCCTGATAACCCTCGGCGGTTTTCGGGTTGTCGCTGATGGGCGGCAGATAGATTTCGCTCAGGGATTTTTTGTTATTCGCCGAGTAGGCGATCAGTTCACCGGGCATCCCGCGACCGGGCGAACGAGTGAAGACGTAGAGCTCAGGCGAGCCGTCATTATTCAGGTCGCCGACCTCGGCGCGGATGATATCGCCGTTGAGTGGGCGGGTGATCACTGAGTTGTCGATCTCCAGGCCTTGGGGGTCGATACGCAATGTGGGTTTGCCATCGAGCAGATCCGCTTTCACATGAAAATCGATGCCCTGCAACGCCACGTGTTGATCGAAAGGTCGCTGGTTATCCACTGCGTCGCCGTTGGCGAGAGTGAGGGAAATCTCGTAGTTGGCCACTTCATCGCGTCGGGCAGCACTGCGCATGAGATAGACCTGCACCGTGTAATCGCCATCGGCCGGCAACGAGCCGAGGAAATGATTGCCCATGACCGAACCGTTGAACAGCGCGTAATCAGCACCTTTGGTGGCGAGGTTGAAGGCGGCGGAAAGGTTGGCACATTTAAAGCCCACCGTCAGCATCTGCCCGGCTTTGCCGCTGAGCGTGTACTCCGCAGTTTTATAGCCCTTGATCGACTGCTTGAATTGCACGCTGCCGTGGCCACTCTTGTAGACGACCTGCTGGACTCTTGGTGGGATGTCGGTGGTCGCGGCGTGCGCAGACAGTGAAACGAGGGTAGCCAATAGGACGCGCAGCCAAACGTTCATGAAAGTCCTTGGGTCATTGCCGATGGCTCAAAGCATAGTTCCGGCGCAGCACGCCAGTCCAATCGCGCTGATCCGGAAAATCCCGAACTTCAGATGCGACAAAGCCCGCACTTGGCGGGCTTTGTCGTTGAGAGTTGGTGGAGCCGGGGGGATTTGAACCCCCGTCCGCCAGTACTCCGCTGTCGGTACTACATGCGTAGCCGTTTCTATTAAGTTAACCCTCAGCGACCCGAAGGGCAGGGTGCTTTGGGCGAGTTGTGTAAGTTTTAGCCGCTTCGTCCACAACGTACTGCACGGCGATTCTGTTCTATATGACAATCATTTTGGGTTTACAGACATCCCCTGATGATTGCTGGACCCGAAGGTACCAGGAGCATTGTCAGCTGCAATTAAGCAGCGAGAGCAACACCGTATTGGTCGTCATTGGCAACTATAAGTAGTTGCAACAGTGGATTTACGACTTCTGTTACCAAGTCGGCATGCACCTAGAGTTTCGCAACCGGCGTCGAATCCTAAACGGCCCCGAACTCATTGCTCAGTACATCTGTTTGAGCAACAAGCCTGCGCAGTGTACGCCAATCAGCCCCACAAGGCCAACCCGAAGGTTGGCCGGGACGCTGATCAGTTGTTGGTGCCGGTGGCTTTACGCAGTTCGACAATGGTTTGCGAGGTTTCCGCTACACAGTCATCGATCTTGCCCTCGGCCTTGAGCGACTGAGCTCTGGTCACACTGGCTTCAGCGCGCTGGCTCAGCTCTGGATTCGCAGACAACTGCGCCTTGCCACTTTGAATGGTCTGGATATTGGCATCGCACAGGTCCGCAGGTTTGTCCGCGGCAAACGAAGTGGACGCCATCATCGATGCAGTAACGAACAGACCTAACAGTACAGAACGTTTCATGTGTATCTCCTTGAACCGAGTGGGTCCAGACTTCGCTGGCCGTCAGGACGGGCAACCGAATGGATGAAAAACCCCGATCAGTCGGGGTTAATCTGTGGACTACAGTCGAACTCAAGGGTTCTATTTTTCTTCAGCAGGCCTTTGCCCGGGTCACTCGATCCACCAGATAGACCAGCCCGTGATAGTCGATTCCGCCATGTTGTGTCAGGCCGATCTCACAGGTTCGGCTGGTGGAAATTCCCTCGCTGCAATGCTGCACGGCCTCCTTGAGCGTGCGCAGTGAGTGGCTGTTCAACTCTGGCGTGGTAAAGCCCTTGTCACCGGCAAATCCGCAACAATGAATGCCCTCTGGGATCACCACGGTCTTGCTGCACTTGCGCGCCAGATCGATCAACGTCTGGCTTTCGCCCAGATGTTGCGTGCTGCAGGTCACGTGCACGGCAATCGGTGCGTCTTGCGGGGTGAAATCCAGTCGTTCGAGAAGATGCGTACGGATGAAACGCACCGGGTCGTACAGATCCAGACGGGTTTCTCCTACGTCCTGCACCAGCCGCAACGTGCATGGGCTGGTGTCGCAGTAGATCGGGTCGAGCCCGCCGCGACTGGCATGCAGCAGTGCGCTGATCAGCTCCTGGCGTTTGTGTTCGGCTTGCTCGGCATAGCCTTTGGAGGCGAAAGGCTGACCGCAGCAGAGGTTGTCCTGGTTGTCCGGGAAGACCACTTGGTAACCGGCCTTTTCCAACAGGCCACGGGTTTTGTCGTAGAGCGACATCTGCTCTTTATCACCCGCCGCCGGGCCCATGACCCGCGACACACACGCGGCCAGATACACCACGCGCGGGCGTTCGTCCGACATGCTCGGACTAAAGCGAATGGCTTTCTCCGGTTGTGGCATCGCATTCGTCCACAGTGGCACCTGGCCCTTGGACAGGCGCGTAATCGTCGCCGAAAGTTTCGCCAGGCGCGGTGCGCCGAGCATCATCCGTGCACCGTTGGCCACATGCAGGGTGAAGCGTGCGCCTTGCAAAGTCTTGGCGAAGTTTCCTTCGATCCAGTCAGCGGTTTTCTGATGCTTCGCGTGTCGGCCACGGAGCTTTTTCACCAGCTCGCCGGTATTGATGCCTACAGGGCAACGCTGTGCACACAGACCCGTCGCGGCGCAGGTGTCGATGCCTTGGTACTCGTAGGCTTTTTCCAGTTCGGTGGTGTCGACGCCGGCACGTTTCTTCGCTTGTATATCGCGCCAGATCACGATGCGCTGGCGTGGACTCAGGGTCAGGCCTTTCGACGGGCAGACCGGTTCGCAAAAGCCACACTCGATGCACTTATCCACAATCTCGTCGGCCGCCGGCAGCGGTTTCAGATGTTTGAGGTGGATCTGCGGATCTTCGCTGAGCACCACGTCCGGGTTGAGAATGCCGTTCGGATCGAGCAGACGTTTGAGCTGCCACATCAGTTGATAGGCGTCGCTGCCCCATTCCAGTTCCACGAACGGCGCCATGTTGCGTCCGGTGCCGTGTTCGGCTTTCAGCGAACCACCGAATTCCACTGCCACCAATTGCGCGACGTCGTCCATGAACGCTTGATAGCGGGCGACTTCTTCCGGGTTGTTGAAGCCTTGAGTGAAGACGAAGTGCAGATTGCCTTCCAGTGCGTGTCCGAAAAGGATCGCTTCATCGTAGGAATGTTTGTCGAACAGCTCGATCAAGCGATTTACGCCGATGGCCAGTTGTTCGACCGGGAAGGTCACGTCTTCGATGATCACCGTGGTGCCGGTTTTTCGCACGGCGCCGACGGCGGGGAAGGTGTCCTTGCGGATCGCCCATAGCTTGGCGTTCTCGGCAGGGTCTTCGGTGAAGTCGACCTGTTTCTCCACCGGGAAACCACCGAGCGACGCCATGATCTGCGCCAGTTGTTCCTGTAGCAAAGAAGAAGATGCAGCGCGGGATTCAATCAGCAGCGCGCAGGCTTTATTCGACAGCTGTTGTACGAAAGCGGGCATGCCGGGTTTGTCCTGCACCGAGCGAAGACTGCGCCGGTCCAGTAACTCTACGGCGGAAACCGCTTGGCTTTTCAGCACGGTGACTGCGTTGCAGCAGGTTTCCACATCGGGAAACACAATCAGCGCCGACGCCTTGTTCGGGTGATCGATCACGGTGTCGTAAGTTACCGCGCTGATGAAGCCGAGCGTGCCTTCGGAGCCGACCAGCAAGTGGCTCAAGATATCCACAGGCTCATCGAAGTCCACCAAGGCGTTGAGTGACAAGCCGGTGGTATTTTTCAGGCGGTATTTGTGGCGGATTCGTGCAGCCAGTTCGGCGTTGGCGCGGGTTTCGCGGCCCAACGTCGTCAGGCGTTCGAGCAGATCGCCGTGACTGCTGCGAAACGCCGCAACACTGGCGGCATCTTCGGTATCCAGGCGCGAGCCATCGGCCAGCACCAGGCGAATGCCAGCCAGCGTGTGATAGGTATTTTGCGCGGTGCCACAGCACATGCCGCTGGCGTTGTTGGCGACGATGCCGCCGATTTTGCAGGCGTTGATCGATGCCGGGTCGGGGCCGATCTTGCGCCCGAACGGTGCGAGCCACGCGTTGGCCTGTGCGCCGATCACCCCCGGTTGCAGGCGAATCTGCGTGCCTTGGCCGCGAATTTCGCGAGCGTTCCAGTTATCCCCAAGCACAATCAGCACGGAATCGCTGATCGCCTGACCGGACAGGCTGGTGCCGGCGGCGCGGAACGTCACCGGAACATGATCGCGCTGAGCCAGTTTCAGCAGTGCCACCACTTCATCTTCAGATTCGACGCGAATCACCAGTTGCGGAATCAGCCGATAAAAACTCGCGTCGGTGCCGAAAGCCAGTGTCGATAACGGATCATCAAAGCGGCGCTGGGCCGGAATCAATTGCTGCGCATCACGCAGGAAACTCACTGGGAGCGTCATTGGTCCTCCAGAATCAGTACCACCAGATCTTTCGGACCGTGGGCGCCGTAAGCCAGTACTTGCTCGATGTCTGCAGTTTTCGACGGGCCGGACACCAGCAACGCGTTGGTCGGCATGCCTTGCGCCCATTCGAATTGCTGTTGCACCTGATAGAAGTTGTCGCGGATTTCACTGGCCTTGAGCAAAGCGAAATGCACCGGTGGCACCAGGCTCATCAAACGCGGTTCTTCGCGGGTTGGCCACAGAATCAGGCTGCCGGTTGCGGCGATGGCGCCGAGGGTTCCGGTGATACTTGCCGGCGTATCGTTGAACAGTTCGGCTTTCCACTCTTCCATTGGTCGGTCGTAGGATTTCAGCGTCGGCAGCTCGGGATTGTTCGCCCAGTGCTGTGTGATTTTCTGCCCGTGGGCGGTAGTCGGTGCAATCAACAGGCTCGGCAACTGACGGTCGCGGAGCAATTGCGCAAGCAGCGCTGGCCACTTTTCGCCCGAGGTCAGGTGGATTTCGGTGTGCACCGCTTCCATCAGTTTGCGCAGTTGCGGGATGCGCTGTTCGGCGCTGTAGGTGTAAGGCTGCGTCACCAGATCGACATCGAAGTCGTCGGCAATCGGCGTGGTACCCGTCAGACTTTTCCGCAGTTTGCCGAGGATATTTTGCTTGGCGCTCATCAACGGTCTCCCTGTTTGGCCAGATGCTCACGGGCCATGTCGTGCAGTGAGCGCGCGGCGGGTTTCGGTGCGCTGTGATTTTGCGTCCACGGGCCGACGTTATTCGGAGTCAGCGCACGCAGGCGCGTGGCGAAGAAACCGAACAGTCGATACAAGGTTGGCGAGCTGTTGAGTCTCGCCCAGGCGTTCCAGATAAAGCGTTCCTTGCGCGAATACTTGCTGCCCTGACCGCGCATCACTTGATTCGGGCTGTCAGGGGCTTTGACGTTCTCTTCGCGCAGGCGCCGCAGGATCGCCGGAATCGGAATTTTTACCGGGCACACTTCACCGCAGGCGCCGCACAGCGACGAAGCACTCGGGTGATCCGGAACCTTGGCCAGACCGACCATGTGTGGGGTGATGATTTTGCCGATCGGCCCAGGGTAAACCTCGCCATAGGTGTGGCCACCGACGCGGGTGTAGACCGGGCAATGGTTCATGCAGGCGCCGCAGCGGATGCAGTTCAGGGTCTGGCGCAATTCGCTGTCGGCGAAAGCCTGGCTGCGACCGTTGTCGAGCAGGACCAGATGCACTTCCTGCGGGCCGTCGAGTTCGTGCGCCTTGCGCGGGCCGGAGATCATGTTGACGTAAGTGGTGATCGGAATGCCCAGCGCCGAGCGGGTCAGCAGTGACAGCAGCGGCACCACGTCACGCAGGTTTTCCACGACTTTTTCGATGCCGGTGACGGCGATGTGCACCGGCTGCACGGTGGTGGTCATGCGGCCGTTGCCTTCGTTTTCCACCAGCAGCAGGGTGCCGGTTTCGGCGACGGCGAAGTTGACACCGGAGACGCCGATGTCCGCTTCGAAGAATTTCTGCCGCAGGACTCTGCGACCGATCTGAATGAGGTGGTCAACGTCCTTGGTGTATTCCACGCCAAGTTTGTCGTGGAACAAGGACGCGACCTGACCGGCATTCTTGTGGATCGCCGGCATAATGATGTGTGAAGGCTTCTCGTGGTCGAGCTGGACGATGTATTCCCCCATATCGGACTCCAGACATTCAATGTCCCGAGCCTCGAGGAAATGGTTCATCTCCATCTCTTCGCTGACCATCGATTTTCCCTTGATCACTTGCCGCGCCTCGTGAGCGCGGATGATCGATAAGACGATGCCATTGGCCTCGTCCACCGTTTCCGCCCAGTGCACTGTCACACCGTTGCGGGTCAGGTTCTGTTCCAGTTGCTCGAGCAGTTCGGGCAACTTGGACAGCGCGCGGGCTTTGATCGAATTGCCCAGTGCGCGCAAATGTTCTCTTTCATGGGGATCACTGAAAGCGGCTGCCCGCTTGACCATCAGTGAATCCATGGCAGTGCGGAAGTTGTTCCGCAACTGCTGATCGCCCAAGGCATTGTGTGCCCGGGTGCGGAAATCTTCTTCTACGGCGACCGTAGGAATAATCGCGGAAGTGCTCATTGCGCACCTCCGCTTCGTTGCCACAAGAAGCTGGCGAGATGTTGCCCGCGTAGCGTTTCTTTTTGTTTCTCCAATGCGCCGTTGATGTTCATCAAACAGCCACAGTCGGCGCTCAATACCTTGTGCGCGCCGGAATCCTTCAGCGCTTTGGTCTTGTCAGCCACCATCGCGCCGGAAATGTCTGGCATACGGACGCTGAATGTTCCGCCGAAGCCACAGCATTCGCTTTCATGGTCATGATTGACCCGTTCCACGTTGCTCAACTGCGCCAACAACTCGCGGCCGTGCAGGTGGGTGTTCATTTCGCGGCGTGCCGAACACGAAGTGTGCAGCGCGACTTTGACCGGTTCGCCGCTGTCCTTGAGCTGCACCTTGCAGACGAACAGCAGAAACTCGGCCAGTTCATAGGTACGGGCTGCGAGGGCCTGAACCTGTTTCAGCGTTTCCGGCTCGTCCTTGAACAAGTCGGCGTAATGCTCGCGCAGCATGCCGGCGCAGGAACCCGACGGCACCACCACCGGATAATCCCCGGCAAACAGCGCCAGTTGCGAGCGC
The DNA here is from genome assembly GCF_044743175.1 of Pseudomonas sp. NPDC087690. Lineage (NCBI taxonomy): Bacteria > Pseudomonadati > Pseudomonadota > Gammaproteobacteria > Pseudomonadales > Pseudomonadaceae > Pseudomonas > Pseudomonas sp. NPDC087690. The sequence goes on along the minus strand of NZ_JBIUVX010000024.1, from coordinate 6,747 downwards.
GCTACCGTCCGCGCCTGCTCGGTATAACCCGAGGTGTAGGCCGGTTGGCCGCAGCAACTCTGCCCTTGCGGATACTCGACCCGAATGCCTTCGCGCTCCAGCAAGTGGATCGCGTCCATCCCGGCTTCGGGGTAGAACAGGTCGACTACGCATGTGCCGAACAGGTAGACCCGTGGCGGTTTCTCGCTGGGGTATTGCCGAGGTTCGGGCAGTGGCGGTGCCACGCGGGTCGCGTTTGGCACGGCGTTGTAAAAAAGCTCGCTCATCAGGCGTGTCTCCGGGTGGGCCCGGTTATCCGTCTGTTGCGGCTGCTGAATATAGAGAGCAATGCTTTCAGCAGCCTTACAGACCGGGTTGTGAGTTGCTGACGCCGGCATCACCAACCGGCGTCGGTTATTTCCATGCTTCTTGTAGGCGTCTTGCAGGTTTAGTGCACCAGCATGCCGGTGAACCAGTAGGCCTGAGCCAGGGTGATCAGGCCGACAATCGTTGCAAAGAATAGGCTGTGCTTGAGGGTGAAGCGGAACAGATCCGATTCCTTGCCCACCAGGCCGGTCGCTGCGCAGGCCACGGCGATCGATTGTGGTGAGATCATCTTGCCGGTCACGCCGCCGCTGGTGTTCGCCGCTACCAGCAAGGTGTCGTTGACGCCGATTTGATGCGCAGTGGTCGCCTGCAACGAACTGAACAGGGCGTTCGAAGAGGTATCCGAACCGGTGAGGAACACGCCCAACCAACCAAGGAATGGCGAGAAGAACGGGAACGCCGCGCCCGTGCCGGCCAATACCAGGGCCATGGTCGAAGACATGCCGGAGTAGTTGGTGACGAAGGCAAACGCCAGCACCATGCCGATCGACAGGATTGGCCAGCGCAGTTCGTAGAAGGTCTCTTTGAAAGTGGTAAGACCAGTTTTGAAATTGATCTTCAGCACCAACATCGAGATCAGCGCAGAGAAGAAAATAGCGGTGCCGGTCGCGGAAATCGGATCAAGTTTGAACACCGCCGGAATTGCTGTTGGAGCGGCCACGATCGGTGCGGTTTTGATCACCAGTTGATCAAGGTGCGGAATCGCGAAGTTGAACACCCAGCTGTACATCGAACCGCCAGCGGCGAACATCGCTTTGAAAGGTTTCAGCGTCCAGATCGTTACCAGCACGGTGAGGATCAGGAACGGCGACCAGGCCTTGAAAATTTCCCCGAGGCAGTAAGGCGACGCCACGGTCGTACGCTTCTGGCCGAAGCCACCGACGCTGGCGGTGATTGCAGCACTGGATGTGGCGCCAGCGATCTGCGCACCTGCTGTGCGTTTCGGCTGCCAGACTTTCAGGAACAGGGTCAGGGAGATCAGGCTCGCTAGCGCCGAAGTGATGTCCGGCAGCTCTGGGCCGATGAAGTTCGAGGTGAAGTATTGAGTGATGGCGAAGCTCAGGCCGGCCACCAGTGCCGCGGGCCAGGTTTCGCGCACGCCACGCAGACCATCCATCATGAACACCAGCCAGAACGGCACGAACAGCGACAGCAGCGGCAGTTGGCGACCGGTCATGGCGCCGATCTTGAACGCGTCGATACCGGTGACTTGGCCGGCAACAATGATCGGAATTCCCAGTGCGCCGAACGCAACCGGTGCGGTGTTGGCGATCAGGCACAGGCCGGCGGCGTACAACGGATTGAAGCCCAGCCCGACAAGAAGTGCGGCAGTAATCGCCACCGGAGCGCCGAAACCGGCGGCACCTTCCAGGAACGCACCGAAGCAGAAACCGATCAGCAGCACTTGCAGGCGCTGGTCGTCAGTAATCGATAACACCGAACTGCGAATGACCTCGAACTGACCACTTTTCACCGTCAGTTTGTAGAGGAATACCGCCGCGACAATGATCCAGGCAATCGGCCACAGACCGTAGGCGAAGCCATAACCGGCGGCGGCGAAAGCCATGTCGACCGGCATCTGAAACGCGAAGATCGCCACGGCAATCGACAGGGCGAGGGTAATGCTGCCGGCCACATGGCCTTTGAGGCGGAACACCGCCAGCGCGAGGAAAAAGAACACGATGGGAATGACGGCCGCGAGTGCGGACACGCCGAGACTGCCGAGCGGGCTGTAGAGCTGTTGCCAGGTTTGCATATGGGGTGGCCCCTAATTGTTGTTGGTCAGGCACTGTCAGCGTTCTTGGATAATTGGTAAGACCAATTTACAATCGCTGTTGGCTAGGGTAAAAGCCTTGATGTCGGTGTGTCAATTTGCCGCGCTGAAACTTTTGTCGAACAAGCGGTGCAGAGCGCATCTGATCCGGTTTCGGCAAGTGGCGTCTGGTAGGTGTCGGCAAGGCGCCGATAGGCCAGAATAGAGAGCCCGGCGAGCGGTCGGGATCGTGGAGAAATGAGTTATGGGGTTTGATCAGATTCGGCAGCGCCGTTTGTCTGACGATATTGTTGAGCGGCTTGAGGGGATGATCCTTGAGGGCACGCTGAAGTCCGGTGAACGGCTTCCGGCGGAGCGCACGCTGGCCGAACAATTTGGCGTATCACGGCCGTCGCTGCGTGAAGCGATCCAGAAACTGGCGGCGAAAGGCCTGCTGGTCAGCCGGCAGGGCGGCGGCAATTACGTGGTCGAGAGTCTGGGCTCAACGTTCAGCGATCCGCTGCTGCAATTGCTCGAAAGCAACCCCGAGGCGCAGCGTGATTTGCTCGAGTTTCGCCACACCCTGGAGGCATCGTGCGCCTATTACGCAGCATTGCGTGCGACTGATGTTGATCGCGAGCGGCTGACGGCGGCGTTTGAAGAATTGCAGGATTGCTACTCGCGTCACGACGAAGTCAGTCGGGCAGAAGAGGGGGCGGCAGATGCGAAGTTTCACCTGGCGATTGCTGAAGCCAGCCATAACGCAGTGCTGCTGCACACCATTCGTGGCTTGTTCGATCTGCTCAAGCGCAACGTGGTGACCAACATCGGCGGCATGTACAAGCAGCGCACGGAAACCCGCGACATGCTGATTACCCAGCATCGGGAATTGTATCTGGCGATTATTGAAGGTCGTGCGGAGCAGGCTAGAGAAGTCTCCAGCCGACATATTTTGTATGTGCAGGAAGTGCTGGAAGAGGTGCGGCAGGAAGTTCAGCGCATGGCTCGAGCGGAGCGGCGCAAGGGGATGTGATCAGTTATTTCTGTGTTGATGATGCAATAGCTTTCGCGAGCAGGCTCGCTCCCACAATTGGAATGCATTCCAAGGTGGGAGCGAGCCTGCTCGCGAATACGCTCTAAAGGCAGAAGAAATTAATCTTCCTTGCCCTTGTTGCGCACGGCACGCTGCAGTTCACGACCGGCATCGCGCTCGCGTTCGGTATCACGCTTGTCGTATTCCTTTTTGCCCTTGCCCAGAGCAATCTCGCACTTGACCATGTGCTTGCTCCAGTACCAGGACAGGCAGACGCAGGCGTAACCCTTCTGCTGCACCATCGCTGCAAGCTTTTCCAGCTCGCGGCGGTTGAGCAGCAGTTTGCGTGTGCGCACCGGGTCGGCGATGACGTGGGTGCTTGCGGTCATCAGAGGCGTGATGTGGCTACCCAGCAGCCACGCTTCGCCATCCTTGAGCAGGACATAGCTGTCAACCAGCTGTAGCTTGCTTGCCCGCAGACTTTTTACTTCCCAGCCGGCCAGGACCAGACCAGCCTCGAACTTGTGCTCGATGAAGTAATCGTGTCGCGCCTTTTTGTTCTGCGCGATGGTCCCTGTTGGGTGTTTCTTCTGTTTAGCCATAGGGGCGGCAATATATGGAGATAAAAGGCTGTCGGCTACGGTGATGCTGCGTGCTTGAGCAGGTTGAGTGAATCCCGGACAATGCGGCCTCTTTTTCTAACGCTTGGGCGTGATAAACGATGTCGACAGACAAGGTTTCTGTCCACGGCAGTTGGGCTAGCCGCTGGGTATTCATACTCGCCGCGACCGGTTCGGCCGTGGGACTGGGTAGTATCTGGAAGTTCCCCTACATGGTCGGGGTCTACGGCGGCGGTGCGTTTGTACTGATGTTTCTGGCGTGCATCGCACTGATCGGCATCCCGGTCATGCTCGCTGAAACCCTGATCGGCCGGCGCGCCCGGCAAAGTCCGGCGAACGCCTTGAAGGTGCTGGCGCTGGAAGCCGGGCACTCGGGCAAATGGTCGTGGGGAGCGTTTGCCGGGATGATCACGGCGTTGCTGATCCTGTCTTTCTATAGCGTGGTTGGCGGTTGGTCGCTGGACTACATCGTCGACATGGGCCGCGGAGATTTCCAGGGCGCGACGGCCGATCAGGTCGGCGCTTATTTCGGCAATGTCATCTCCAACCCATGGCGCCTGACACTTTGGCATACGATTTTCATGCTGTTGTCGGCCTTCGTCATCGCCAAAGGCGTGGTCGCCGGGCTTGAGCGCAGCCTGCGCATCATGATGCCGCTGCTGTTCGTGATGATCCTGGTGCTGCTGGGTTACAGCATGACCACCGGGCATTTCATGGAGGGCGTGCATTTCATGTTCGACTTCCACCCGGAAAAAGTTCTCGACGGCCTGTTGCCAGCGATGGGGCACGCGTTCTTCTCGCTGAGCGTTGGTGTCGGCTCGATCATGATCTACGGCGCTTACATGCCGAAGAGTTCGTCGTTGTCGGGCACGGTTGTCGGTGTAGCACTGCTGGACACCTTTGTGTCGCTGGTCGCCGGTCTGGCCTTATTCCCGATTGTGTTTGCCGGAGGCCTGAATCCTAGCGAAGGGCCTGGCCTGATGTTCGTCAGTCTGCCATTTGCCTTTGGTAATGTGGCTTTCGGTCAGTTGATGGGCGTGGTGTTCTTTGTGCTGGTGGCGATTGCGGCATGGAGTTCGGCGATTTCGTTGCTCGAGCCGATGGTTGCCTATCTGGTTGAGCGCACGAAAATCAGTCGCGCATGGGTGACTTTCTGGCTGGCGTTCATCTGCTGGTTCGTCGGTCTGGGCACGGTGTTCTCCTTCAATATCTGGAAGGAAGCCAAATTTTTCGTGAACGAAGGCGGGATGTTCCACCTCTACCAATGGGGTGCGCAGGGTGGTCTGGACTTCTTTGGCGTGATCGATTTCTTCACCTCGCGGATCATGTTGCCGCTCGGTGGCCTGTGTTTTGTGCTGTTTGCCGGATGGGTGATGGGGCGTGAAGCGGTACGCGACGAACTGTCGATCCGTAACCCGGCGCTGTTTGCCCTGTCTTTGTTCTTGATGCGCTACGTGGCGCCCATCGGCATTCTTGTAGTGTTTGCCGCTCAGCTCTGGAAGTAACGCTTACATGACGACACATATTCAACGATCAGCGCTGCTGCCGTACCCGGCGCAATTCCTCTATGACCTGGTCAACGACGTGGCGCGTTACCCGGAATTTCTGCCGTGGTGCTCTTCGGCTGAGGTGCTGGAAAGCTCGCCGGAGCATATGCGCGCCAGTGTTGGCGTGGCCAAGGGCGGTCTCAGTCAACATTTTGTGACGCGCAATACGCTGGTGCCGGGGCAGTCGATCGAAATGAACCTGGAAGAAGGGCCGTTCAATCAACTGCACGGCGTCTGGGTGTTCAAGGTGTTGAACGAGAAGGCCTGCAAGATCAGCCTGGATCTGTCGTTCGACTATGCCGGGCCGCTGGTGCGCGCGACGTTGGGGCCGCTGTTCAATCAGGCCGCGAATACGCTGGTGGACGCGTTCTGTCAGCGCGCCAAGCAGATGCATGGTTGAGTCAGTGATCGATATAGAGGTGGTATACGCGGCTGTGGATCGTCAGGTTTTACGCGCTGTCAGCGTAAAAGAAGGCGCGACGGTGCGGGCTGCGGTGTTTGCATCGGGTATTGATAGCGAATTTCCTGAGCTGAATCTGGCGGAGTGCCCGCTGGGCATCTTTGGAAAAGTAGTTGCTGACCCGGATTCGCGGGTGATTCAGGCGGGAGATCGCATCGAGATTTATCGCCCATTGCTCGCCGATCCTAAAGAGGTTCGACGCTTGCGAGCGGCCAAGGCTGCCGAAGCCAAGGCTCGAAACGCGTAAAAAGCCAAATCGCAGACAATAAAAAACCCGGAGTTTCCGGGTTTTTTATTGCGTCGCAAATTATTGCGGCGAGGTGTCCAGGGGCTCTGGCGTTGGAACCGGAACGGTTTCCACACCATCGACGTCCTTCTGGATCTGATCCAGCAAGGAACCTGGCTTGACCGGTTTTTCCGGTTCTGGCTTCTCGGCGTTTTCAGCAGGAGCGGTCACAGAAGTGCCGCTGTCCTTGCCGAGAATGGCTTCGTCACGGCTGACGCCGGGCATAAAGTCACCGGACAGGCTGACAAGCTGGTCGTTTGAGTTGAAAATAACGCTGACGCGTTCCTGTTGGCGTTCACCGCCACCCGGTTGCAGGCTGTACAGATAATCCCAGCGATCGGCATGGAACGTGTCGGTCAGCAGGGGGTTACCCATGATAAACCGTACTTGCGGCCGGGTCATTCCCGGGCGTAACTGGTCTATCATATCCTGCGTGACGACATTGCCCTGCTGGATGTCGATTTTGTAAACCCCGGGGAATGAACAACCGGCGAGTGCGAGCAGTCCCACAAAGGTGAAACTGGTTAGCATGAGCTTTTTGTTTTGCATCGTTGGGCGACTTCCACTATCTTGGCTGGGACAACGTAAACGCCGATCATACCCGCATTAAGAGAAGCTGCGAAGCAGCATCGCGAGAAAGCTGACCATGGATGAAAATAGCGAACTAAGCAAATCCGGCCTA
>NZ_JBIUVX010000023.1:22816-86236 GCF_044743175.1 Pseudomonas sp. NPDC087690 | reverse complement strand
GCTGTTCATCTGGTACTTCCTGGTACCCGACCTGCTGCCGCAGAACCTGCAGGACTGGTACAAACAGGATCTCAACCCGACCACCTCGGCTTACCTGAGCGTTGTCGTGTGCCTGGGCCTGTTCACCGCCGCCCGTGTCTGCGAGCAAGTGCGTACCGGTATTCAGGCGCTGCCACGCGGCCAGGAATCCGCCGCTCGCGCCATGGGTTTCAAGCTGCCGCAGATCTACTGGAACGTGCTGCTGCCTCAGGCCTACCGCATCATCATTCCGCCGCTTACCTCGGAATTCCTCAACGTCTTCAAGAACTCCTCCGTGGCGTCCCTGATCGGCCTGATGGAACTGCTGGCACAAACCAAACAGACCGACGAATTCTCGGCCAACCTGTTTGAAGCCTTCACCCTGGCCACGATGATCTACTTCACCCTGAACATGAGCCTGATGCTGCTGATGCGCATGGTCGAGAAGAAAGTTGCGGTGCCCGGCCTGATCTCCGTGGGGGGTAAATAATGGACTTCGATTTCAGCGGCATCATCCCCGCTATCCCGGGCCTGTGGAACGGCATGGTCATGACCTTGCAGTTGATGGTCATGGGCGTGGTCGGCGGCATCGTACTAGGGACGATCCTCGCGCTGATGCGCCTGTCGTCGAGCAAACTGCTGTCGCGCGTGGCCGGCGCTTATGTGAACTACTTCCGCTCGATCCCGCTGCTGCTGGTGATCACCTGGTTCTACCTGGCGGTGCCGTTCGTGCTGCGCTGGATCACCGGTGAAGACACGCCGATCGGTGCGTTCACCTCCTGCGTCGTGGCGTTCATGATGTTCGAAGCCGCGTACTTCTGCGAAATCGTCCGCGCCGGTGTGCAGTCGATCCCCAAAGGCCAGATGGCCGCAGCACAAGCGATGGGCATGACCTATGGCCAGACCATGCGTCTGATCATCCTGCCCCAGGCGTTCCGCAAGATGACCCCGTTGCTGCTGCAACAGTCGATCATCCTGTTCCAGGACACCTCGCTGGTCTACACCGTGGGCCTGGTGGACTTCCTCAACTCCGCCCGCTCCAGCGGCGACATCATCGGTCGTTCCAACGAGTTCCTGATCTTCGCCGGTGTCGTCTACTTCATCATCAGCTTTTCCGCCTCGCTGCTGGTCAAGCGTCTGCAAAAAAGGTTTGCCGTATGATCTCTATCAAGAACATCAACAAGTGGTATGGCGACTTCCAGGTGCTGACTGATTGCAGCACCGAGGTCAAAAAAGGCGAAGTGATCGTGGTCTGCGGCCCGTCGGGTTCCGGCAAATCGACCCTGATCAAATGCGTCAACGCGCTGGAGCCGTTCCAGAAAGGCGACATCGTCGTCGACGGCACCTCGATTGCCGATTCGAAAACCAACCTGCCGAAACTGCGTTCGCGCGTCGGCATGGTGTTCCAGCATTTCGAACTGTTCCCGCACCTGACCATCACCGAAAACCTGACCATCGCGCAGATCAAGGTGTTGGGCCGCAGCAAGGAAGAGGCGACCAAGAAAGGTCTGCAACTGCTCGAACGCGTTGGCCTGTCGGCCCACGCCCACAAGCACCCGGGGCAACTGTCCGGTGGCCAGCAACAGCGTGTGGCGATTGCCCGCGCGCTGGCGATGGACCCGATCGTCATGCTGTTCGACGAACCGACCTCGGCGCTCGACCCGGAAATGGTCAACGAAGTGCTCGACGTGATGGTGCAACTGGCCCACGAAGGCATGACCATGATGTGCGTGACCCACGAAATGGGCTTTGCGCGCAAAGTGGCCGACCGGGTGATCTTCATGGACGCCGGCAAGATCATCGAGGACTGCCCGAAAGAGGAATTCTTCGGCGACATCAGCGCCCGCTCCGAACGCGCGCAGCACTTCCTCGAGAAAATCCTGCAGCACTAAAAGCAACACCGCCTCCCCCTGTAGGAGCTGCCGCAGGCTGCGATCTTTTGATCTTTAGAAACAAAGTCAAAAGATCGCAGCCTGCGGCAGCTCCTACAGGGGATTGGTGAAGTTTGTTGTGGTGGTTGACCCAAGGCATCTGTGATGAAATGCGACCCCAATCTCTATCGCGCAGCGCCGCCATCACTTGCCGTGAAGCCCCGTCTGATTCGTCATCTGTTCCTGCCGCCACTGATCATCGCCCTGATGATCGGCCTGGGTTTCATCGGCTTCTGGACCAGTGAACATTTCGGCATCCGCAGCCTCGGCGAGAACGGCCAGCGTCAACTGGAACTGCACGCCCGCGCGGTCGAAAGCGAGATCAGCAAATACACTTACCTGCCCAGCCTGCTGGAACTCGAAACCAGTGTTTCGCAGCTGCTGGCCGACCCGACCCCGGAGTACCGGGAAACGGTCAACGCTTACCTCGAAGGCCTGAACCGGCGCAGCCGCAGTCGGGCCATCTACGTGATGGACACCACCGGCCGCGTCATGGCCACCAGCAACTGGCGCGATGTCGACAGCTACCTCGGCGAAGACCTGTCCTTTCGCGCCTATTTCCAGAAAGCCGTACGCGGCGAACCCGGGCGTTTCTACGGCATCGGCAGCACCAACGGTGAACCCGGTTACTACCTCGCCCATGGCCTCGAAGAACACGGCAAGATCATCGGCGTCGCCGTGGTCAAAGTGCGCCTTGAGGCCATGGAAGAACGCTGGCAGCGGGCGCGTCTGGAAGCGTTTGTCAGCGATGAAAACGGCATCATCATTCTCTCCAGCGATCCGGCCCGGCGCCTGAAAGCGGTTATTCCCCTGAGTGAAGCCACCAAGGAAAAACTCGCCCGCAGCCTGCAGTATTACTGGTTCCCGCTCAACGAACTGCAACCGCTGGCTCGCGAAACCCTGTCCGAAGGCGTGGAGAAACTCACCTTCCCGGCCAACAGCGAAGTTCAGTCCGGCGAGGACGACATCAGCTACCTGGCGCAGACCCGACCGCTGAGCGACACGCCGTGGAATTTCACCCTGCTCACGCCCCTTCAGGATCTGCGTCGCGAAGCGATCAACCAAGGCATTCTCGTCGCTGTAGCGTTTGCCTTGGTCGCCTTCCTGCTGATCGCCTGGAACGAGCGGCGCAAGGTCATCGCCACCCGCCTCGCCGCCCGCGAAGCCCTGCAGGAAGCCAACAATCAGCTGGAGCGTCGGATTACCGAACGCACTACCGACCTGCGCGCCAGCAACGAGCGACTGAAGAGCCAGATCCGCGAACGCCGCCAGGCCGAGGAGACCTTGCGCCGCGCGCAGGATGAGTTGGTGCAGGCCGGCAAGCTCGCGGCCATCGGCCAGATGTCGACCAGCATTGCCCACGAACTGAATCAGCCGCTGGCGGCGATGCGCACGCTCTCCGGCAACACCGTACGCTTCCTCGAACGCGGTCAGCTCGATGTCGCCAGCACCAACCTGAACACCATCAACGACCTGATCGACCGCATGGGCCGCATCACCGCCAGCCTGCGTTCGTTCGCCCGACGCGGCGACAATCAGGGTCAGGCCAGCCTCGGCAAAGCGGTCGATGCCGCCTTGCAAGTGCTCGGTGCCCGGGTGGAAACCTCGGCGCTGAACGTGCATCGGCAGTTCATCGACGTGCAAGTGCAGATCGACCAGACCCGCCTCGAACAGATTCTGGTCAACCTGATCGGCAATGCCCTCGACGCCATGCAGGCGCAACCACAACCCGAACTGTGGCTCGACGGCGAGGAGTTCAACGGCAAGTATCGCCTGCGGGTTCGCGACAACGGCCACGGCATCGATGCCGAAGCGCGTAAGCATCTGTTCGAGCCATTCTTCACCACCAAGCCTGGCGAACAGGGCCTGGGCCTGGGCCTGACCCTTTCCGCCAGCCTCGCGGCCGCCACCGGCGGACACCTGGGTGTTGAACACCCGGCCAGCGGTGGCACCACCTTCGTCCTCAGTTTACCGTTGGTAAGCCCTACACCTGCCGAGCCAATATGAACCCCGAACTCAGTGTACTGATCGTCGAAGACGACCCCCATGTGCTGCTCGGCTGCCAGCAAGCGCTGACCCTCGAAGACATTCCCTGCGTCGGTGTCGGCAGCGCCGAGGAAGCGCTGGAGAAGGTCGGCGAAAACTTTGCCGGCATCGTCATCAGCGACATCCGCCTGCCGGGCATTGATGGCCTGGAACTGCTGACCCGCCTCAAGCAGCGCGATCGCAGCCTGCCGGTGGTGTTGATCACCGGCCACGGCGATATTTCCATGGCCGTCGGCGCGATGCAGAAAGGCGCCTATGACTTCATGGAAAAACCGTTCTCGCCGGAACGTCTGGTGGATGTCGCAAGGCGCGCGCTGGAGCAGCGCAGCCTCGCCCGCGAAGTGTCGTCGCTGCGCCGACAACTGGCCGAACGAGACTCCCTTGAAGGGCGGATCATTGGGCGCTCACCGGCGATGCAGAACCTGCGCGAACTGATCGCCAACGTTGCCGACACCTCGGCCAACGTGTTGATCGAAGGCGAGACCGGCACCGGCAAAGAACTGGTCGCCCGTTGCCTGCACGATTTCAGCCGTCGCCACAGCAAACAGTTCGTCGCGCTGAACTGCGGCGGTCTGCCGGAGAACCTCTTTGAAAGCGAGATCTTCGGTCATGAGGCCAATGCATTCACCGGCGCGGGCAAACGGCGGATCGGCAAGATCGAACACGCTGACGGCGGCACACTGTTCCTCGACGAAGTGGAAAGCATGCCGCTGCCGTTGCAGATCAAACTGCTGCGGGTGTTGCAGGAACGCACCCTCGAACGCCTCGGCTCGAACCAGAGTGTGGCGGTGGATTGCCGGGTGATCGCGGCGACCAAATCCGACCTCGACGAATCGAGCAAGGCCGGCGCATTCCGCAGCGACTTGTACTATCGCCTCAACGTGGTGACGCTGGAGTTGCCGCCCCTGCGCGAGCGCCGCGAAGACATCCTGCAATTGTTCGAACACTTCACCCAGCAATCGGCGCTGCGCTTTGATCGTGCGCTGCCAGAACTGGATAACCAGACCCTGTCGAATTTGATGAGCCACGACTGGCCGGGCAACGTGCGTGAACTGCGCAACGTCGCCGAACGCTTTGCTCTCGGCTTGCCGGCCTTCAAGAAGTCCGGCGCCAGCAGCGGCGGACAGGGCCTGGCCTTCGCCGAAGCGGTGGAAGCTTTCGAACGCAACCTGCTCAGCGATGCCTTGCAACGCAGCGGCGGCAACCTGACGCAGGCCAGCCTTGAGCTGGGCATGGCCAAGACCACGCTGTTCGACAAAGTGAAAAAGTACGGCCTGAGCCATTAAGCGAGAACGACGTGGACCTGATTTTCAAAGCCCTGTTGGGCGCAGCGGTGGTGGTGATCCTGGCGGCATTGTCGAAGACCAGAAACTACTACATCGCCGGGCTGGTGCCGCTGTTTCCGACGTTTGCGCTGATCGCGCATTACATCGTCGGCAAAGGGCGCTCGATCGACGATCTGAAGACCACGATCGTGTTCGGCATGTGGTCGATCATTCCGTATTTTGTGTATCTGGCGACGTTGTATGTGATGGTTGATCGATTGCGGCTTGAAGCGTCACTGGCCGTGGCGGCGGTGGCATGGTTGATGGCCGCCACTGTTTTGGTGACCGTTTGGGTTCGGCTACACAGCTGACCCTCACCCCAGCCCTCTCCCAGAGGGAGAGGGGGCCGACCGAGGTGTCGTTCAAGTTACATCGACCTGAAAAACCGAGTCGATTATGGATTCAGCGAAGCACACTCAGGTCGGCGTATCACTCCTGCATCCCCCATTCAGTCCCCTCTCCCTCACAGAAAGAGGCCGACCGCTGACATCGACCTGAAAGATTCCGTCGATTATGGATTCGGTACAGCACGCTCAGGTCGGCGTATCACTCCTGCATCCCCATTCAGTCCCCTCTCCCTCCGGGAGAGGGCTAGGGTGAGGGGCTTTTGCTCTTCAGTTGACGGTACCGCCCTTAGAGTCGGCCATGATCTGCCGAATCGCCCCGACAAACGTCTCCACTGGCTGCCCGCCCGTCACCGCGTACTGACCGTTGAACACCACTGTCGGCACCGAACTCACCCCGCGCTGCAGCCACAGCTGCTCTTCCTCGCGCACCTCATCGGCGAACTCGTCCGACGCCAGAACTGCCTCGGCCCGCTGGCGATCCAGCCCGACACTTTCAGCGATCTGCACCAGTTGCCGATGTTCCGACGGATTGCCGCCATCACTGAAATAGGCTTTGAACAACGCCTCTTTCAGCGGCAATTGCAGACCTTCAAGCCCCGCCCAATGCAGCAAGCGGTGTGCATCGAAGGTGTTGTAGATGCGGCTGTTGCCATCGGTGCGGAAGGCAAACCCAAGCTCGGCACCCCGGGCGCGGATCGCTTCGCGGTTCTTCTGCGACTGCTCAGGTGTCGAGCCGTATTTCTCTTGAATATGTTCGGCAATGTTCTGCCCGTCGACGCCCATTTTCGGATTCAGCTCGAACGGCTGGAAACGGATCTCGGCCTGCACTTCGTTGCGCAGGATTTCCAGTGCCTGTAACAGGCCATACAAACCAACGACGCACCACGGGCAAGAGACGTCGCTGACAAAATCGATTTTCAAGGCAGAACTCATCACTCACCTCGCGGGGGAAAATCGTGCGGGAAAGTTTGCACGATACACCTGCCCCGGACTTTGTGGCGCACCCTTCGCGAGCAAGCTCGCTCCCACAGGGGGACGCATTCCAAATGTGGGAGCGAGCCTGCTCGCGAAGGGGCAACTACCAACGCCAAAAACCCCTCGGTTACAGCAAATTCCCGCCCACCACCGGCTCAATCTGCGCCCAGTGCGATGTGTCTTCCCGATGCGCCTGCAAGTACGGCAGCACCGCCGCCAGCAACGGCTCCTTGAACGCCTCCTGAAAACGATGGGCCAATCCCGGAATCAGCTTCAACTGACTGCCGCGAATGTGCGCCGCCAGATGCACGCCATGCATCACCGGCAGCAATGGATCCGCCGTGCCATGCACCACCAGCGTCGGCAGCCGCAACTGATTGAGCAGCGCCACCCGGCTCGGTTCGGCGAGGATCGCCATGATCTGCCGCTTCACGCCCTCAGGATTGAACGCGCGGTCGTAGGACGCCGCCGCCTGTTGCAGCAATGCTTGCCGATCGTCACTGACCGCCGGGCTACCCAGTGCTGCCAACAAATCAGCCTGCTGCTCCAGCGCTGCCTGCCGATTCGGTGCGCCGCGTCGCGACAGCAATTGCACCAGCGCCGCGCTCGGTGCCGGCAACCCTTCGGCGCCGGAAGTGGTCATGATCAGCGTCAGACTCTCGACTCGCTGCGGCGCCATCGCGGCCATGTGCTGGGCGATCATCCCGCCCATGCTGGCACCCAGCACATGAAATTGCTCGACGTGCAGCGCATCCATCAAACCCAACGCATCGTCGGCCATGTCGGTCAGGCTGTAGGGCGCCGCCACCGGCAAACCGAGTTTGTAGCGCAGCACTTCAAACGTCAGGTTGGCCTCGGCCGGTGCCTGGCGCCAGGTCGACAGACCGACATCACGGTTGTCGTAGCGGATCACCCGAAAGCCTTGCTGACACAGAGCCGCCACGACTTCATCCGGCCAGTGGATCAACTGCCCGCCCAGCCCCATCACCAACAGCAACGCCGGATCCGATGCACGGCCGATGCTCTGGTAGGCCAGGCTCACTTGCGCCAGGTCGACCCGTTCGGTCGGTACATTGACATCGCAACGCGAAGCCGCCATCGACGGTAGGCCGAACATCAGCGCGGCCAACAGGAAAAATAAACGCATGAAAAACACCGAAACGCAGAACCCCAGTAGAGCGCGAGTCTGATGAAGTTTGTTCAAGCGCGCTGCCACAGTTGCGTGACAGTTTGATGAAGTTTGCCGAATGGTCATGCACGCATGCTCACGACAGCCCCGCGTGACCTCGACACCTCCTGAAACGAACGCGGCAAAAAGCGATAACTATGTACCGCAGATGCCAGTGACGGCTCGCCTCTAATGGCATGAAGACCGGGATTAGCCGGCCTTCATGTTTTCTGGAGCCTGTCGCATGTCCGATACCCATTCTACGGCCGACTTCGGCCTGGACCAGCCTCTACGGTCGAACCTCGATCAAAACCTTTACCTGAGCGCTGGCGCACGTCTGCGCGACTGTCACCGCCAGTGGCTGGACCTCATGGCCCGGTTTCCGACCGGCAGCGACCGCGACTGGAGCCTGCGTGCAACCGGCACACCACTGTCGCGCCGGGATCAGGCCCTGCGCATCTACCGTCAGCACTTCGAGGCGGCCAGCCAGATCGCCTGTGCAGAAGGGATGATCAGCATCGGACAGTTGCAGACATTGTCGGCGGCCGTAGATCCTTCAACAGCGGTCACACCCGAGGTGCATATCGCGCAGCTTCAGCTCAAACGTGCCGATGACAGCCACGTCTCGTTGCCGGGTGCATTGCTATTGCGCATTGGCAACGATTCGCCCGGCTGTCATCTGTTGTATCTGCCTTCATACTCGCCAGCCTTGAGTCTCTTCAGGCAACACGCCGATCTGCACCGCTGGCTGATCGGACATTGCCAGAAACACAGCCGGCCGCCGCAGCTGAAAGCACCGACAGTGGTGGAAGTCGCGCTCGATCACGACCCACTCGGGAGTAACCTTGAAGCACTTTTCAACCTGCCAGCCGATGCGCGCCTTTCACCCGCATCGCCCGACTTGTCGAGCCTGATCGCCGAACCACCCTTGCCAACTCCCGATGAAGCAGTGCCTGTCGACGACCCGGCCCTGTTCGGTCTGCTGAACCCCGACATTCCTTTCAGCCAGCGCAGCCAAGCTTTGGCTCTTGAGCAGAAAGCCCTCGAACAGTTGCTGGGCGATGCCGTGGCAGCCAGCCTGAACACCCCGTTACGGCAGAAACTGACGCAACAGTTCGACGCCTTGAGCGAGGCGCAAAACGCCAGCCATAACGCGGCTTCAGCGTTGCTCGACCACCGCGCGCCACTGAAAATGCTTGAGCTGCGCCACGCCACCAATGCCCATTACCACGTCCTGCATCAGGCCCGGTTACGCGGGTTGCGTGCAGAAGTCGAACTGCAACTGACGCTCAATCAGCTCTCCGTCGATGAACACCGGCGGATCATTGCCTTGCTCGAGGCACCCGAGCGTCCGCTGCTCCATCAGGAAACAGTATTTGCCCGTGTGACTTTGGCGGCAGCGGCAGATGACCAACCGATGGGAGAGGATCTGAACGGTGTGCTGGTCATCGCTGCGCCTTTTGCGCTGGAGCCCGGTGCCACTGAAAGCCTGCTGCTGTATTGGCCCGGGCAGTCCGGCGGATTGCAGCGCTTCAGCTCACGTCAGGCGCTGGAACAAAAGGTGTTCAAGCACTCGGCCAATGATCGGGAGTTGCTGTTGCAACTGACGCCAATCAGCGGCGATCCGCTCGTGTGGGTACTTGAACGGCAGCTGTTCCAATGCGAGCAGCAGGCAGCAACCGTCATCCGTGAAAATCCACTGCCCTCCCGTGCCAGCGAACGTGCGGCAGCAATGGAGCAACTACGCGAACAACATCTCACACGCTTGACCGTGCCCCTGTCACAGGCACGCGAACTGGCGTATGCCTATCGCCTCGAACAGGAACGCACCGCCGCACTCGCCGGCAACCTGCCGTCCTGGCTGGACAACCTCGACAACGCACAGCGCGCGCGTATCAAAACGTTGATCCGTGACTACCTCAACGCCATGCAGCGTTGTCATGCCTTGCTCGAGCGTGATCTGCCCGCTCGCCCCGCCTTCAGCAAAAAGCGCCTTGACGCTCGACTGCGCAAGGATTTCGCGCTCAAGCGAAGCGTGTCCGTGATGCTGGATCTGCCCGATAGCACCGAATGGCGGAAAACCTTGATCGACGGCGCAGCCCCTGGCACACCGCAACGCAACACGCTGATGGCGAGTACCCGGCGCAGCGAACTGGCCCTCGAGGAACTGGCGCAGGACAACATAGACCAGGCGATGTGGTGGCGACTGTCATTCCTGCGGGTCAAGGTCAGCGCCGAAGATGAGCAGGATCGAAAAGCGGTGGAAAGCGGATTGACTCCGGCCTATTTGCGCAGCTCATTAACCGATCTGGACCTGGCCGGAGGTTATGAAACACTTATTCGCCAGACCTTTCTTGGGATGCCCGACGAATCAGCGTTCGACCTGGCGTATCGGCGCGAATGCCTGAGCGAGCCATGGCGGTTGATGCTCATGCTGCAAGGCGAATTCGCCGTACTGCAACGGCATATCGACAGCGCCGGATACGCGCTGCTGAAGATTGCCATCGATGCCTCGACGCGGGAAGCATATAGCGTCAAGGGCCAACGTATCGTGCTGTTGCCTGCACATCTGACCGTCGGCGGCGCGGACACCGCCCACCAGGGGCCGAGCACCCTGGCCGGGGTGACGTTCATCGTCGAACAGGTCAGTGGCCTGACCCTGCTGTATTTACCGGACAGCACCGACGGGATTTTCTTGCGCCAGTACGCCACGCTGGAAGAGGCAAGTCTGGATCTGTTCAAACGCTGCGTAGACGCGCGCATGGTCAACTATCTGGCCGGGCGCACCTTGAGCGGCGATTTTGCCAGCCATGTCAGCCGGATCAATGAGGCGCAACTGCGCAATTTCCACGCGCTGATCGGCACCGGGCTGGCCTGGCCAACCTCGACGTCACTGGCCACGCACTTGCTCAATGTGCACATGGGCCGAATGCTGCAAGCTCATCGCAGCAGTTCTCGCTCCAATGACGCCTTGTATCTGGAAACATGCGCTCTGAAGTCCGGCACGCTGTTCAACTACCTGAAAATGGCCGTGGGCATGCTGCCATTCATTGGTGCCTCGGTCGCCCTGTATGACGCGTGGAACAGCGCCAACCTCGCGGTTGCGGCGTTTCTACGCGGAGACATCGGGCATGGTCTGGCGGAAGTCGAATCGGTGTTGCTGTCCCTGATCGATGCCGCCATGGATATTCTCCCAGCGACGATCTCGGTACCCGCCGCCGCCCGCCTGATACCACGCCAGCGCCGCGGTACAGCATTGACAACAAAGTCCGGTGCCACGCCGACCTCATGGCAATGGGCGCGCCAGTCACTTGATCGCTTCAAGGGCTACGAGTATGAATTCGAGATTTCCCTGACGGGTCTGCGAACCGATAGCCACGGCATTTATCGCAATGTCTATCGCCATCCCGATGGGGATTTCATGGTGCGTCAGGGGCGCATCTACCGCATTGAGTTGCACGACGCCCCACGCGGCTGGAGGCTCTATGGCACGTGGGCGCGCACCTATAAACAGCCGATCGCCCTTGATGAGGCCGGTCAATGGAACACCCATTACGCCGTGCATGGCACGTTGATGGACGGCGGCGGTGCCGGCGGTGGCGCGGCCATCGGGCATTTGGCCAATGGCCTCGACCCGCTCTGGCCCGAATCCATCCGTCAGTGGCTGCCACGTTGGTGGACCGATCGCCAACTGCGCAGGCAACTGACTCTGACCAACACCGTCGATGCCTACACCCGGCGCCTTGATACCCAGACGCGCAGCTCCAACCAACTTCTGGAACGTTACCGGCAACTGCCCATTGCCGAGCGTCAATCTCTGGAAGCGACGGTTGACGCAGCCTGTCTCAACGATATCGAACTGGCCCAGGTGCTATACCAGAATGTTGCCGAACTACTGCCGCTGAGTCACGGTAGAAAACGCCTGTTGCTCGAAGACATTCAGAGTCGCTGCGCATGGGCGCAGGTTGATCGGTCATTACAGCGCGCCGCCATTTCCCGCCAACGCCTGCTGGAACATCTGAACAGTGTCGACGCACTCGTTGCGCAGTCTGACGCGACACCCGTCGATAACACTACAGCCCATATAAGTCTCATGGCCCAACGCAAAGTCGTGCGCAAAAACTTCCTCAAGGAGTTCGATCACCAGCACGGATTTATCGAACAGGCCAATCTCTGGCAAAGCCGCATCACTAACCGGGCGCATAAAGCCAGAATGGCAGCGGAGCTCGCGCCACTCAACCAACGGTTTGGCGAAACCACGCACTATTACCTGAGAACCGCGCACATTCTGGAGATCATTACCCACTACGAGGCGGTCGACGACCTGTCCTGGGTCTACTTTCACGTGCAACTCAAAGACGCCCGGGTCAAGGTCGGACGTGCTCTGCTGACGCAGCATCATTTACCTGAAGTACATGCCAGCCTTGCCCAACGCAACCGTGTGATCGAGGACTGCCTGGAAATCTACGCAAGCTTTCGACGTCAGTTGAACGCGTGGTCACTGGGTTATCCGCAGCACCTGGATCTCGAGCAGGTCAAGGCGTTTCTCGACGGTCTGACCCAGGTTGAACAGCATGCCCGTCAAGCGATCAAGCAACGTCCGCCGATCAAGCCCAAAGAAGCGGGCGGCAAGCAATTGTTTGAAACCGAGGACAACCAATTGCTGATCGGTATCGAAAGTATTGATGCCGGGACCCGGCAAAAGCGTTTCACCATCGCAGGACTCGACGGTTACCGGGAAACCTGGCTGCCGCGTTCGAGCGGCAAGTACCATCTGGACGCGCAACCTGCGGCCTCTGCTCAATCCTTGCCAACCAACGTACAACCCCTGCTGAGCGAAGCCCGCAAGCGTCTCGCCGCCGTACCCGCCTATAACAGCAAAGTCACCGGTTACGCGCGCCAGGACATGCTGCCAATCGATCTGGAACACATGTTCGGCAGTGAATCGACAGAATTGAGTACCCGTGCGAATGCCATCGCGCGGCTCTCGCCAGACGAGCCGCTGGTCGTGCAATTGCAGGACAAGGCTCAGGAGTTGTTAAGCCTCGGCCGTACGTTGCGCATCGACCAGTCACTGCGCAGCAGAACACCTACCGAGGGATATCTGGACTATCTGCTGCAACAGAAAAAGGTCGATATCCGCAAGGAGGGCACACTGCGCGCACTGGGCAAACGACCCGACGGGCGCAAAGACTTTCTCCAGGAGTACGAGGTGCGCGATCTGAGCACCAATCCGCCACGCGCGCTTTGGTATGCGCACTTTCACTACACCTCGGACAAGGTCCCTTTCGAAGACTTCGTCAAAGCTCATTTGAAACTGCCCGAGCAGCGCAACCTTGGTCTGCAATGGCAGCAGGCGCAGGCCGCGAGTGGCGCGCAGGTCGAAGCGATCTGGCGTGGCGATGTCGGTAGAGCGCTGGGCATTCGGCACTTTTCAAAGCTGTAGGTAAAAGCAGCGGAGCATTACCAGTGCTCCGCTGCCATAAACCCCGGACATGCAGAAAGTCATGCTGGTCGACAGCTCCACCAACATGAGACAAACTCACCGCAATCACTATGATCACAAATTTGTTTCATGGAGCCTGCAGTGCTTGAAATCCGTCATCTGAAAACCCTGCACGCCCTGCGCGAAGCCGACAGCCTGGTCGACGCCGCTGACCGCTTGCACCTGACCCAATCGGCGCTGTCTCACCAGTTCAAGGAACTGGAGGAACGTCTGGGCATGCCATTGTTCGTCCGCAAGACCAAACCGGTGCGTTTCACCAGCGCCGGTTTGCGCTTGCTGCAACTGGCTGACGCGACACTGCCGCTGCTGCGCGCCGCCGAACGTGACATCAGCCGTCTGGCGGGTGGCACTGCCGGGCGCCTGCACATGGCCATCGAATGCCACAGCTGCTTTCAGTGGCTGATGCCGACCATCGACCAGTTCCGCGACGCGTGGCCGGAAGTCGAACTCGATCTGGCCTCGGGTTTTTCCTTCGCCCCGCTACCGGCACTGGCCCGTGGCGATCTGGATCTGGTGGTAACCTCCGATCCACTGGAAATCGCCGGCATCACCTACGTGCCGCTGTTCACCTACGAAGCCATGCTCGCGGTAGCCAATCAACACGCATTGGCGAGCAAACCGTACATCGTCCCCGAAGACTTGCTCAGCGAAACCCTGATCACCTACCCGGTGGAGCGCGATCGCCTGGACATCTTCACCCGTTTCCTTGAACCGGCCGACATCGAGCCTGCACAGGTACGCACTTCCGAGCTGACGGTGATGATGATGCAACTGGTTGCCAGCGGTCGTGGCGTCTGCGGCATGCCGCACTGGGCGCTGCATGAGTACAGCTCGCGTGGTTACGTAAAGGCCAAGCGCCTGGGCGAGAAAGGCCTGTTTGCCACGCTGTACGCGGCGATTCGTGCGGACATGCTCGATGCGCCGTACATGCGCGATTTCCTGCTGACAGCCAAGGACACTTCGTTTTCGACCCTGGACGGTGTCAGCGCAGTTCGCTGAAGCCTTTACTGCAGGAGTCAGAGTTGGCGCCACATGTGGATCTTATCGAAGTAATCTTCACCGACCCGCACCGCCAGCGGTTCCAGGCCGAACTGGATGAAGCCGCAGCGCTGATAGAGTTTGCAGGCGGCGCCGTTGCCGGCGGTTACGGTCAGTTGGACAACTTTCAATGCCGGGTGGTTTTGCGCTTCGGCCAGTGCCGCCTGGACCAGTTCGAATCCCAGGCCATGCTCGCGGAAGTCGGCCGAGACGTACATGCCGAACAAAGTGGCTTTATGTCGGGCTTTCTCGCGCGGCTCGAAGGCGAGACCGACAATGCCAGCCAGCCGGCCCCCCTCGAAAGCGCCCAGCACAACGTCAAGCTTGCTGGTCAGGCGCCCTTCCCACCAGCTCAACGGCATCACTGCGCGCTCACGCACACTGGAAGTGAAAGCCTGCGGATGCCGGTCATAAGCCTCAAGCATCAGCTCGCGATAAGCTAGGGCGTGACTGGCGTCCAGCCGTTCTATCCACATGTTCAAGCCGTCCTGCGTTGCTCAAGCATCAGCCGCACAGCGAGGCCGCCGAGGACAAAACCCATGAAGTAACGCTGCATCGCCAGCCACGTCGGATTACGCACGAACCACGACGCAATGCCTGCCGCGAACAACGCAATCAGCAGGTTGACGCTGAAACTGACACTGATCTGGGTCAGGCCGAGGATGATGCTTTGAGTGAACACTGAACCGTGCTCAGGCGTGATGAACTGCGGAAACACCGAGAGGTAGAACACGGCGATTTTCGGGTTCAGCGCGCTGGTGAGGAAACCCATGGTGATCAGTTTGCGCGACGAGTCCGGCGGTAACTGCTGTGCCTCGAACGGGGAACGCGCGCCGGGTTTCACCGCTTGCCAGGCCAGCCACAGCAGGTACAGCGCACCGGCCCACTTCAACACTTCATAAGCCATCGGCACCGCGAGGAACACTGCAGTCAACCCGGCCGCCGCGGCAAACAGATGCACAAAGAAACCCGCCACCACACCCAACAACGACGTGATCCCGGCCCTGCGTCCCTGACAGATCGAACGCGAGATCAGGTAGATCATGTTCGGCCCCGGTGTCAGCACCATCAACAAGGCTGCAGCGGCGAAGATCAGCACGTCTTGAAGCGGGATCATGGCAAAGTCCTTTGCGAGGATGATCAGGCGATGGCCGTCAATGATTGGCGATAAAACGGCAGGATCAGGTCGCGTGTCAATGGCGCCAGCTCGACGGCTGGATCAGTGGCAGGATCGACCCAGATCACCTCTTCGATTTCTGCTGCCGGTGTGACCTCAGCATCGATGGTCAGTTGGAAGATCTCTGCTTGTACAACGAATCCCGGCTCGTTGGCGGCGGGGGCGGAAAACTGGCCGAGAAACGTCGCTTGCGCCGGATCGATCTGCAGACCCAATTCCTCTTCCAGTTCACGTGCCAGCGCATGCACCGGCAACTCGTGCGCTTCGATCTTGCCACCCGGCTGCATGAATGCCGTAGTGCCGCGCTTGCGCACCAACAGTGTCTGGCCGTCAGTGTTAAGCAACAGCGCGGCGGCAATGCGGATCAGGGCAGGCGTTTGTGCGGAAAAAGTCGACATGACAGAGAAAGCCTTGGCGTAAAAACGGCAAGCATCACATGCCTGCCGTTTGTGCGCAAAGCGGTTGCCGACGATCTCAGGTCGCTTCCTGGAAATCCATTTCCGGAGGCTGGCGACGGAAGCCGCCGGTGAGTATCGCCAGATACACCACGCCAATGGCCAGCCAGCTCAGCCCCAGATAGAGCGCCAGATGATCGAGGCTGACCATCAGCCACAAGTCCGCGACCAGACCGATGAACGGGAAGATCAGAAACAGCACCAGCTCACGCGGGCCTTTGTTCTCGCCAGCGATCCAGTAATGGAAGATCACCGACAGGTTGACCAGGCTGAACGCGAGGAACGCGCCGAAATTGATGAATGAGGTAGACGTGGTCACGTCGAGTTTCAGCGCCAGTAGCGCCACCACCGCACAGAGCAGGATGCTGTTGACCGGCGTACCGAAGCGCGCATGCAGGGTGCCGAAAAACGACTTCGGTAACACCCCGTCGCGGCCCATGGCGAACAACAGTCGTGAACCGCTGGCCTGGGCGGAAAGACCGGAGGCGAATTGGCCGACGATCAGACCGATTAGGAAAATCGACACGAACAGATCGCCGCCAATATTACGGGCAATCTCGTAAGCTGCCGAGTCGACACTGTCGAACTGCAACGACGGATGCGCGATCTGCACAAAGTACGACACGCTCACAAAGATCAATCCGCCGATCAAGGTGATCAACATGATCGCCCGGGGAATGGTGCGTCGCGGATCGCGGGTTTCTTCCGTCAGCGTGCTGACCGCGTCAAAACCCAGGAACGAATAACAGGCAATCGCCGCGCCGCTCATGATCAGTGGCATCTGCATGTCGCCGTTGAAGAACGGCTTGCTCGACCACAGCGGCGTGCTCGCATCGCCGCCGATGTAGTGCACGCAGAGCGCGACGAACGCGATCAGTACGAGGAACTGCACCAGCATCAACAAGGCGTTGATGCCGTTGGCCAGTTTCAGGCCGACGATGTTGATCGTACTGGTGATGCCGATGAACGCCAGCACCCAGATCCACTGCGGAATCGAGGGGAACGCCGACGCCAGATAGGCTGCGCCGATCAGCCAGATCGCCATCGGCAGGAACAGGTAGTCGAGCAGCACCGCCCAACCAGCGATGAAGCCGAGTTTCGGGCTGATCGCCTTGCGCACGTAGCTGTAAGCGGAACCGGCGACCGGGAATGCGGCAGCCATGCGCCCGTAGCTCATGGCGGTGAAGAACATCGCCACCAGCGCGGCCAGGTAGGCGGCCGGCACCATGCCAGCGGTGGATTGCGCAAGAATACCGAAGGTGCCGAGGACAATGATCGGCGTCATGTAGGCGATGCCGAACAGCACCACCGACCCTAATGACAGGGTGCGTTGCAAACGAGCCATGAGCGACTTACTCCGAATTTTATTGGATTTATGGCAGAGCCGGGTTCGGCGAATGTTTTCGGGTGTGTTTTATTGTTCTGGTGTCTGATCGTTCCCACGCTCTGCGTGGGAACGCCTCAATGGACGCTCTGCGTCCGCTCTTGGGACGCGGAGCGTCCCGGGCTGCATTCCCACGCAGAGCGTGGGAACGATCGGGTAAAACCTGAGTGCGACTCGGTATTTCAGGTCGGCGTACCTCGGACAATCAACTCGGTCAGCCCCCTCTCCCCTTGGGAGAGGGTTAGGGTGAGGGCATCGGTCAACGGCGTGGAATCAACAACTCACGAACACCATCGCCACGCTCCTCCACCTCCCCCGGCAACTTCAAACGCTGATCATCGAGATAGCGATAATCCCTGCGTGCAATCTCTAACCGGTCGAAATCCAGCTCAACACTGAACTGCCCTTCTTCCCGTCCGGCCTCGAACAGCAACGTCCCCAGCGGATCGACCAGCGCACTGCCACCTGCAAACACCAAACCGTCATCCCCCGCCTCCACGCGGTTGACCATCAACGCAAAGGCCTGATTCTCTTGCGCGCGCGCCATGATCGCGGTGCGGTGCGTCGGCGCGTACGGGTCCATGTTGCCGTTGGTCACGACAAGCAACTCGACGCCCAGTTGCGCCAGGGCACGCGCGGTTTCCGGGAACTCGATGTCGTAGCAGATCAACAGGCCGACACGCACCCCGTTCCACTCGCAGGTGGCGTAGCGGTCGCCGGCCTCGAACACACCGCGATCCGACGCCCACAGATGCGTCTTGCGGTATTTCAGGGCGATGCCTTCAGGCGTGATCAACAACGTGGTGTTGAAGAAGCGCCCGTTGTCGTTCTCGGCCATGCCGATTACCACGGCAATATTGCGTTCGCGCGCTGCGGCCAACACCGCGCTGACGGTCGGGCCATCCAGCGGTTCAGCGGTTTGCGCGACAGTCTCGGCAGTCGGGAAGCCCATCAAGTGGGTTTCCGGGAACACGATCAGTTGCGTATCGGCAGCGCACGCGGCAATCGCCGCCAAGGCGCGTTCGAGGTTGTATGCCGTGGCATTGTCACGGCCCGCCAGTTGGGCGAGTTCGACTTTCATGAGAATTCCTTGTTATGAGCGTCGGGCGCTGAAAGATTGCCCGGTGGCTGTCTGTGGGCCAGTATGCGCAGCAAGCAGCCGGCCAGGGAATCACGCGGCCGGGGTAACCCGATAGGGGTAGTTGCATGACACTTTCGTTTGACGACATCACCTGGCACCGCGCCGTCGGACAACTGATCGACGCGCTCGACAAACCGAATTTCTGGGCGCAACTGGTGCGCCTGCTGGATCAGTACGTGCCGTTCGATAGCTGGGTCGCGCTGCTGTTCAGTGCCGATCAGCACCCGCAGGTCTTTGCCGAATGCCCCGGTGAGGACGGCAGTCCTGATCAGTTGTTTCAGGATTATTTGCGCGGTCTGTATCTGCTCGACCCGTTTTACATTGCCTGCCGCGAGCAATCGCGCACCGGTTTGTATCGCCTGTCGGAGGTCGCCCCGGAGCATTTCGAGCTGACCGAGTATTACCAGCGATACTTTCGTCTGAATGTCGTGGCCGACGAAATCCAGTTCAATTGCCAGCTCGAAGGCGAGCGCACGTTGTGCCTGTCGCTGGGCAGCGAACAGCGTTTTACCTCTGAGCAGATCGCCCTGCTGTCACTGATTCAGCCGTGGGTGCTCGGCCTGCTACGCCAGCGGCTACCCTATGAAATCAACGAAACCGTGGCGCTCGCCGCCGCACCTGCGCAGGCAGACTGGCGCGTGCAACTGGAAGCGTCGGTGCAGCAACTCAAGGGCGCGCAACTGACCGCCCGCGAGCTGGATGTAGGCCGCCTGATGCTCAGCGGTTGCTCCAGTAAAGAAATCGCCCGTAAGCTGGAAATCTCCGTAGAAACCGTGAAAGTTCATAAGAAACACATGTACAGCAAGCTGGGAATCAAATCCCAGTCCGAGCTGTTTTCGATTTTTCTTCAGGCGCAAAACGCCTGATCGTTTGGTGAAGTTTCTCTATGTAGGAGTGAGCCTGCTCGCGATAGCGTCGGGTCAGTCAAATCATTTGTAGCTGATATACCGCTATCGCGAGCAGGCTCACTCCTACAGGGGAATGTGTTTATTCCTCAATCTTCGCTGATTATTCCGAGTCCGAACCAAGGAAACCGTATGAGCCTGTCACTCCTGAGCCGCTACGCCTTCTTTGCCGTCTGCGTGATTTTCACCCTCGCCAGCCTGCCTTTTCTCGAACATGACTGGCTGTGGCCGATCACCGTCGTCACCGGCGTGCTGAGCCTGCTCGGCGTGTTCGACCTGTTGCAAAGCCCCCACGCAGTGCGACGCAACTACCCGATCCTCGGCAACATCCGCTATCTGGTTGAAGGCATCCGCCCCGAGATCCGCCAATACTTGCTCGAATCCGACAGCGACGCCTTGCCCTTCTCCCGAGCCCAGCGCTCGCTGGTCTATTCGCGCGCGAAAAACGAAAGCGCCGACAAGCCCTTCGGCACACTGATCGATGTCTACCAGGCGGGCTTTGAATTCATCGGCCACTCGATGCGCCCGGCGCCGCTGAGCGATCCGAGCAGTTTCCGCGTCACCGTCGGCGGTCCGCAATGCACGCAGCCGTACTCGGCATCGGTGTTCAACATCTCGGCGATGAGCTTCGGCTCGCTGAGTGCCAACGCGATCCGTGCACTCAACCAAGGCGCGAAACTCGGCAATTTCGCCCACGATACCGGCGAAGGCAGCATCAGCCCGTATCACCGCGAACACGGCGGCGACCTGACCTGGGAACTGGGCAGCGGCTACTTCGGTTGCCGCACCAGCGATGGCCGTTTCGACCCGGAACGCTTCGCCACCCAGGCACAGAATCCACAAGTGCGAATGATCGAAATCAAGATGAGCCAGGGTGCCAAACCCGGCCACGGCGGCATCCTGCCCAAGCATAAAGTCACCAGGGAAATCGCCGAGACTCGCGGCATCATGATGGGCGAAGACTGTGTGTCGCCGTCACGCCACAGCGCGTTTTCCACGCCGATCGAGATGATGCATTTCATCCAGGAACTGCGTGAACTGTCTGGCGGCAAACCGGTGGGTTTCAAGTTCTGCCTCGGCCATCCGTGGGAATTCATGGGCATCGCCAAGGCCATGCTGGAAACCGGCATCCTTCCGGATTTCATTGTCGTCGACGGCAAGGAAGGCGGCACCGGCGCCGCCCCGGTGGAGTTCACCGACCACATCGGCGTACCGATGCGCGAAGGCCTGCTGTTCGTGCACAACACCCTGGTCGGCCTGAATCTGCGCGACAAGATCAAGCTCGGCGCCAGCGGCAAGATCGTCAGTGCCTTCGACATCGCCAGCGTGCTGGCCATCGGCGCAGACTGGGCCAACTCTGCACGCGGCTTCATGTTCGCGATCGGCTGCATCCAGTCACAAAGCTGCCACACCAACAAATGCCCGACCGGCGTCGCCACTCAGGACGCTTTGCGCCAGCGTGCGCTGGTGGTTCCGGACAAAGCGCAGCGTGTGTTCAATTTCCATCGCAGCACATTGAAAGCCTTGGCGGAAATGCTGGCCGCCGCAGGTCTTGAACAACCATCGCAACTGTCGGCCAAACATCTGGTGCGGCGCATGTCGGCGACTGAAATCAAACTGTTCTCGCAGTTGCACGTGTTCCTCAAACCGGGGGAGTTGCTCACTGGAGAGGTGAACGGCGAATTTTATTCGCGGATGTGGCAGATGGCGCGGGCGGACAGTTTCGAGCCAAACGAAATCGCCGCAGCATAAGCTGAAAAGCGTCAGTCTGTTCGACAGGCTGGCGCTTCATACCTCACGGTTGCGAAACAGTACAAAGCGAAAAAACAGTACGGCTCGCCCACAAAAAAGCCCCGACCTTGCGACCGGGGCTTTGATTTCAGCGTCTACAACTTACGAAGCCGAGCGCGCCGCAACTTGCGAATCACCGGTCGGTTGCAACTTGAACACATAGAACAACACCGTCAGCAGCACCAGGAACGCCGGGCCGATATACAGCGCCACGCGGGTGTCCGGGAAGTACGCCATCAGGCCGACCACCAGCACCAGAAATGCCAGTGCGAAGTACGAGCTCACCGGGTACAGCCACATCTTGTATTTGAGGCCGGCACGCTCGCTGGCGCTCAGGCCTTTGCGGAATTTCAGCTGAGCCAGCAGGATCATCACCCAGGTCCAGATCGCACCGAAGGTGGCAATCGAAGTCACCCAGACGAAGACTTTTTCCGGCACCAGATAGTTGAGCATTACGCCCAGGAGCAATACCGCGATCGACAACAGCAGCGCACGACGCGGCACACCGTTGTTGGAGGTTTTGGCGAAACCGGCCGGCGCCTGGCCGTTCTGCGCCAGGCTATAGAGCATGCGCCCGGTGCTGAAAATGCCGCCGTTGCACGACGACAGCGCGGCGGTGATCACCACGAAGTTGATGATGCCGGCGGCGGTCTTGATGCCCAGACGTTCGAAGGTCATCACAAACGGGCTGCCCTGGGTGCCGATTTCATTCCACGGATAGATCGAAAGGATCACGAACAACGCACCGACGTAGAACAGCAGAATCCGCCAGAACACCGAGCCGATCGCATCGGGAATGGTCTTCTGCGGGTTCTTGGCTTCACCGGCGGTCAGGCCGATCATCTCGACGCCGAGGTAGGCGAACATGACCATTTGCAAGGACATCAGCACACCGGTCACGCCGTTGGGCATGAAGCCGCCATGGGCCCACAGGTTGGAGATGCCCAGCGCCACGCCGTCATTGCCGAAGCCGAAAGCAATAATGCCGACCCCGCCAATGACCATGGCGATGATCGTGACGATCTTGATCAGGGCAAACCAGAATTCGAACTCACCGAAGGCCTTCACCGCGATCAGGTTGATCGAACCCATGCTGACCAGCGCCGCGAGGGCCCAGATCCAGCGCGGTACATCGGGGAACCAGATGCCCATGTACACCGCCACCGCAGTGATTTCCGCGACGCAGGTCACCAGCCACAGGAACCAGTAGTTCCAGCCAGTGAGGAAGCCGGCCAACGGGCCGAGATAGTCTTGCGCGTAACGGCTGAACGAACCGGCCACCGGGTTGTGCACAGCCATCTCGCCGAGGGCGCGCATGATTACCAGGATCGCCAGGCCACCAAGGATGTAGGAAATCATGATCGCCGGGCCGGCCATTTCGATGGCCTTGGCCGAGCCTAGAAACAGACCGACACCGATACAGGCGCCGAGCGCCATCAAGCGAATATGCCGTTCGCCGAGTTCGCGTTTGAGCGGACCGCCCTGAGCGGTTTCGCCGTGAGGCAGGTGATTGCCGACTGGCATAGGGGTGCAACCTCGTCTTGTTATTGGATATGACCACCGAGTGTCGAAGCCTCGACCGATAAGCCTTGGCTGCTGTGAAACCGCGCTTGCCTCGTGGGCAGACGCGTCTTGTAGGACAAAACCTGCAAGATCAGCGGGGCGTGCAGTATAAAAAGCCTTGGGCAGGATTTTTCACTCTATAAACCACAACATTCAGCGACAACTCTCGGCAAAAGCCCGGTTTACGGAGAGGCATTCCCTGGGTTTCGCAGGAATTTTCACCGCTGAAAAAGGCGGCGAGTATTGCACAGCATTGGTGCACCGTCATGCCCCTGCCTAAGTGCAATTGATCCTGCAAAGGCTCTAACTCAGAACTCTCTGACTCACATTGCCCCTGTGGTGAGGGGATTTATCCCCGATGGGCTGCGAAGCGGTCCCAAAACCAGTCACTGCAGATTGTCTGACACACCGCGGTGACTGGTTTTGCGTCTGCTACGCAGCCGAACGGGGATAAATCCCCTCGCCACAAATCTCCAAACCTCAAAGCCATCTGCTCGACTTCCAGATTTGTTCAGCACTTCCCCTCCCCCAACCCTTCACAATTTTTTCACCAGCGCCAACCACCGTCTAAGCTTCAGACAAGTCCGATCAATCTGTGTGGATGGATCAATCGACTATGGGCGCTTTGTGGCAAACCGATTCGAGTAAAACCGTGGTTCCGACTGAACGTGTGGATCAAGCGCCTGTCCCCGATAAACCACGCCGCCCTCGGCATGGCTGGAAGGCATTCTGGTTGTTGCTGTTGATTATCGCGATCGTGGCAGGACTGGCTGCGTCCAAAGAAATGCGCACCTCGCGCTTCCAGTCCGCTGAAGTCAGCAAGTACGCTTCTTCGCTGACCTACAAGCTGGAACCAGGTCCCAGTGAAGCGATCCGTTACCCCGGCAATGGTCCGTTCGATTTACGTCTGGGCTACAGCTCTCTCGATGAATTCCTGCCGCGCCTGCTCAAGCGCAGTTACGTGATCAGCGAGCAAACGCGTTTTTCTCCGGCCTTGCTCAGCTACACCGACAAAGGTCTGTTCGTGCCGTATTCGGAAAAAATCCAGGCTGGCCTGACCATCACTGATTGCCGCGCTGCGCCGCTGTACAAATACAACTATCCGCAGCAGCTGTATCCCAGCTTCGCGGCGATACCACCCGTGGTCGTCAGCAGTCTGTTGTTCATTGAAAACCGCTTCCTGCTCGACCCCAAACAGCCCCGCGCCAATCCGGCAGTGGATTGGCCCCGCTTCGGCATGGCTGCGTGGTCGCAGGTGGCGAAATTACTACACCTGCCCGGTCAGTCGGCTGGCGGCAGTACGCTGGCGACGCAACTGGAAAAATACCGCCACTCACCGGAGGGTCTGACGGTGTCCGGTGCGGAGAAAATCCGCCAGATGATTTCCGCCAGCGTGCGCGCCTATCAGCCTGGCCCGCAAACCCTCGGCGCACGGCAGAACATCGTCCGCGATTACCTCAACAGCGTGCCATTGTCGGCGGTGCCGGGGCACGGTGAAGTGCACGGCATGGCGGAAGGCTTGCGGGTCTGGTACGGCAGTGATTTCACCAAGGCCAACGAGCAACTGAACAGCCCGGCCACCGATCCGCAATCCATGGCCGACAAAGGCCTGGCCTTGCGCGAAATGCTTTCGCTGATGATCGCCCAGCGGCGCCCTTCACATTACCTGACCAAGGGCCGTGAAGAACTCGCCGACCTCACCGACAGCCACTTGCGCCTGCTCAAGCAGAACGGCGTGATCGATGCCGCAGTGGCCGATGCAGCACTGGCCAGCAAAGTCACCTACCGCGACTGGCAGACCCAACCGACCATCCAGCCTATCGAAACCAATAAAGGCATCAGCGTCGCCCGCAGCCGTCTGGCGAGCATGCTCAACCGACCGCTGTACGACCTGGACCGCCTCGATCTGTCGGCCACCAGTACCTTGCAAGGCGACTTGCAGACCCAGGCCACCGAGTACCTGAAAAAACTTGCCGACCCGGCCTTCGCCGCGCAGATCGGCTTGATGGGCGAGCGCCTGCTCACCCCGACCAGCACGACCCAGGTGCGTTACAGTTTCACCCTGTTCGAGCTGACCCCGGACGGCTCGCGGGTGCGCATCCAGACTGACAGTACCGACCAGCCGTTCGACATCAACGAAGGCAGCAAGCTGGAACTCGGCTCAACGGCGAAGATGCGGGTGCTGACCACTTATCTGCAAATCATCTCCGAACTGCACGACAAATATGGCGGCATGTCGGTACCGGAGCTGAAGAAAGTCGAAATCCCCGATCAGGATCGCCTGAGCCAGTGGGTCATCGATTACCTGGTGCAAAACAAGGATCGCGACCTGTCGAAAATGCTCGGCGCGGCGCTGGATCGCAAATATTCCGCCAGCCCTGGCGAGGCGTTTTTCACCGGTGGCGGTTTGCACGTGTTTCACAACTTTCGCAAGGAGGACAACGGTCGCATACCGACGCTGCGCGATGCGCTTCGTGAATCGATCAACTTGCCGTTCATTCGCCTGATGCGCGATGTGGTGCGCTACGTCACCTACTCCGGCCCCAACAGCAGCGCCGAATTGCTCAAGGATGATCGTGACCCGCGCCGTCAGGAATACCTGGCCAGTTTCGCCGACCGCGAAGGCACCTCGTTCCTGCTCAAATTCTGGAAGAAATACAAAAACAAGGACACCCAGGCACGGCTTGATACTTTCCTCGACAGCATGCGTCCAACGCCGATCCGCATGGCCGCCGTGCACCGTTATCTGTTGCCAGATGCCAGTCAGGAAGACTTCAATACCTTCGTGCGCGCGCACCTCAAAGGCGCCAGGCTCAATGAAAAACTCACCGACGATCGCCTGATCCGCCTCTACGATTCCTATGGCCCCGGCAGCTACGACCTGCCGGATCAAGGCTTCATCGCCAAGGTTCACCCTCTCGACCTGTGGTTGATGGGCTACTTGCTGCACAACCCCGACGCGACGTTCAGCCAAATCGTCAAGGCCAGCCAGTTCGAGCGTCAGGAAGTCTACAGCTGGCTGTTCAAGAGCAAGCACAAAGGCGCCCGCGACAGTCGTATCCGCACCATGCTCGAGATCGAAGCGTTCCTGGAGATTCACCAGCGCTGGCAGAAGGTCGGCTATCCGTTCGACCATCTCGTACCATCGCTGGCGACTGCGATCGGTAGCTCTGGCGATCGCCCTGCGGCATTGGCCGAACTGATCGGCACCATCCTCAACGACGGCGTACGCATGCCGACGCTGCGTATCGACAGCCTGCACTTTGCCGCAGACACCCCGTACGAAACACGCTTGACCAACGACCCCCACGTCGGCAAACGAGTGATGCCATCGGAAGTCGCCACGGCCATGCGCGAGGCGCTCTCGCAAGTGGTGGATTCAGGCACGGCGAAACGTGTTTCCGGCAGTTTCAAAATCGCCGACGGCACGCCACTGGTCATGGGTGGCAAGACCGGGACGGGTGACAACCGCATCGAAGCCATAGGTTCCGGCGGACGCATTCTCAGCTCGAAATCCATCAACCGCACTGCGACCTTTGTGTTCTACATCGGCAACAATCATTTCGGCACGTTGACCGCCTTCGTGCCTGGGCGCTCGGCGGAAAACTTCAAATTCACCTCGGCACTGCCGGTGCAGGTGCTCAAGGGTATGGCGCCGATCCTGTCACCGTACTTGCAACCGGGCACGCACACGATGTGCCAGACGCCGGAGGTCACCGCAGCGCGTTGATGCACAGAACGCTTGCGCCGTGGCGATAACATTGTATTTTTCACACCTTGATTTTCGACGCCAGACATCGAATTCAGTGCAGTTCCAAACAGTTTTTTGCGCTTTTTCAGGTGAGTGTTGTTGCCTAGTCTGATTGTCCCATTCTGATCAAGGACGATCACCTCAATGCCCCTCATTCCCTTGCCTGGGCGACCGCCCGCACCCTCAACGCTGGCGCCTGCCGATGCCAGCGTTCATTACGAGACAATCGAAAAAGCCCTTCCAGCCTGGCTGCTGAGCAGTAATGCGGCGCGCATCAAGCAGTTGAAAAATACCCGCGCGACCCTTGCACAGTGGCATCGAGAGGCTTCGACCCGGGATCACCAGCGCCTGAAAAACGACCTGCAACTGGCCTGGAAAAGCCAGAACGGCGTCGATAGCGCACTGAGCAACCTGCAAGACGTCTACGCCTTTGCCAAACCCTTGTTGCAGGAGGCGCTTAAGCAGCGCTTTGCTGTCGAGGATGACGTCGAGCACACCTGGCTGCGCTTGTATGCGCCAGTGAATACATCATGGTGGACGCATGACTTCGCTGCCGGAACGAAAAGCCGCACCGTCTCTCTGCTGGATGCTGCGCTGCATAATTTTTCCCGTAACGAAGTCTTCAGCAAGGACTCGGAGTTCATTACTCGCCCTGACGCCAATGGGCATTTCAGCGTTAAGCCACTTAAACACAAACTGACGGTCGAACAATTCAAGTCACTGTGTCGGGAACTGGATCTCGGTGCTCGCTACGAAAAGCATTTGCATGCATTTCTACTGCCGTCCGATGGCGTTGCAAAGCAGGTTTTACGACACAAAGTCGTGCTCAGCCAAAAGTCCGCGATGAATGTTGCCGCCCGTATGGCGCTGATTAAAAAAGACCTCAGCGAGGATGCCTACCACGTTGTCAAAGGCATGCTGGATGACCGCCGCAACCTGCAATGGAACGGTCAACCGGTCGATTATTACAACCTTGCCCTGATGGACGTGACGTTGACCGGGATTGTCCTCATCATCCCTGATGCAGGCAGCGCGAAAGCTCCTGTCCCGATAATTGCCTACGTTCCCCACGACCCTGAACATCCGTTCAAGCAATACGCCTCGGCGCTCGAATTCATGAGCGAGCTCACCCGGCAATTGCGCAACAAGTCCTCGCCGGCAAGCTATCAGACGTTCTTCAGCCAGTTCGTCAATCAGCAACAGCGTGGGCATTTCTTTTCACGTTTGAACGACCGCCTGAGCCGGGTTAAATGGCAACCCGCATCGCCAGGTTCCAACGCACCGAGCTGGCGCGATACACCGGTGGACAACCCCAATCTGCAATTCAGCCTGTTGCGGTTCCGGGATGATCGCGAGACTCGTTTCAACGGTGATCTATGGGGTTATCTGTATCGCCAAAAGCTCAACAAAATCCTTGGTGACGCTGCAGAGATTGCGATTTCCACCGCCTACGCCGATCAAATGGCGCGCTGGGCCTGGTGGGACAATCTGGAGAAACTGCTCTCGGACATTTTCAACGTAGCACTGCTGGTGGTAACACCGTTCGTACCCTTTGTGGGCGAGCTGATGCTGGCTTACACCACCTATCAATTGCTTGATGGCGCATTCGAAGGAGTGGTGGATATGGCCGAAGGACACTTTGCCGAGGCGGGTGAGCAAGCGATCGGCATACTCGAAAGCGTTGTTCAGTTGGGTGCGTTCGCCGCCGGAGCCACCCTCGGTCATGTCGCCCGGTTCAAGTTGTCGCCGTTCATCGAGGGCATGAAGCCGGTGCAACTGGCGGACGGCCAGACGCGCTTGTGGAATCCTGACCTGACGCCCTATCGCTTGCCCGATCAGGCCCTGCCGACAACCGTAACGCCCGATGCACAAGGGTTGCATTCGGTGGGCGACAAACAGCTGCTGCGGCTCGATAAGCATCTGTTTGAAGTAAAGCAGGATCGGCTTACCGGCCAGCATCGCATTCGCCACCCGCAGCGGCCCCGCGCCTACTCGCCTGCTCTCGTGCACAACGCCCGTGGCGCCTGGGTCTGCGAAACGGAAAACCCGCGACAGTGGTCCGCTACGCAACTGATGCGCCGGGTCGTCCATGGCACTGAAGGTTCAAGCGATACGCAACTGGAACAGATTCGTCTGTTTACCGGCACCGAAGAGAACACGCTGCGTCGCATGCATGTTGAAAACACTCCACCTCCGCCCTTGTTGCTCGACACCCTGATACACCTGGGTATGGCGCCAGATGAGGTCGCACCAGCACCGTCGCTACCCGCCCGACAAGTGTTGGTGGATTGTCCGCAACTCACGTCCGTCCTTGCAGAACGTGTCATTACCCAGGCGCGGCCGATGGAGTTGCAGCAGATTGCCCTGCGCCGTCGTTTGCCGCTGCGCTTGAGAACATTGGCGCGCGAGGTGCAATTCGAACTGCAATCGGTCAGGGCCGCCCAGGGCTTGCAGCTCGAAACGCTGAGCAACGTCGACAGCGAGCGTCTGATTCTCGGGACCTTGCGCCACTACAGCGACACTTTTGGAGCCCTGCGGATCGAGATCCGTGATGGCGCTTTCGATGGCGAGTTACGCTGCAGCGCCGGTAGCGATTCAGCCGAACAGGTTCGAGTGCTGGTGCGGCTCGCGACAGACCGCTACCAAGTGCGCGATGGCGAAAATCGTCCCATCCACGACACGAGTGGTCTGTATGAATCGATCCTTCACGCCATCGACAAGGACGGCGGCAGTGTCCTGGGTTACCGGCCGAGCGAGATTGAACCCTTCAAACAGTGGATTCTCGCCAAGACCACGGCGCTGAGTGAGCGCCGCACGCTGCTCGCCAGCCCACCGATACGCCCGGTGGCTGAATACGACACATTGTTTCTGGTGCGTGGCGCAGGCTTGACCAAAAATGCCGTCACCCTGCAGGAGCGCATCGAGGATCTGCACCCGCATTTCAGCCCGCATGAAGTCAACGTATTTGCTGAAGCCCTGACCGAGCAAGGCGAACCGCTCAAAGCCATTGAAACTCAGGCAAAGGATCTCGATGAGCTGCGCAATATCGTTCATCGCTGGCGTTACCAGCAACCGGAGACCTGGGGGCCGCATAGTCAGAGCTTTCGCGACGATGGCGGGCTGCATATTTATGAGCGTCTGCTCGACTGTTTCGAACGCAAGAATGAGGACCTCGGCAACCGCGCAGATCCCACGTCTTACACCCTCGACCTCTCGCGGGAAATGCTGCCACTGGACCTGCAGACCTGGTGGGCAAAGCGGCCGGTTTTGAAGAAATTCCTCGACAAAGTCACCGTGCTGAAACTCGACAACACACGGTTTGCCACTGACCCGTCCAGCCTGCTCAAAGACTTCCCGCACCTGATCGAGCTCAGTGCCAAAGGTTGTGGCCTGACACGTTTGCCAGACCAGATAGGTTCTTCGGTGCGTCGGCTCGAGCGCCTTCGCTTGAGCGATAACCAGATCGTCCTGGATCCCGCCGCCGTCGCGCGCCTGCGCAGCCTGACTTATCTGGAAGTGTTGAAACTTGACAACAATCCATTGAATTTGTCGCCCGACCTCACACGCATGCCTCGCCTCAAGGTGATCACACTGAGAAATACCGGGCTGACCGCCTGGCCCGAAGGAACGCTGGCCAAGCCCCGCCCGCGTGGTTTTCTCCTCGACTTGCGCGACAATCCGCTTTCCCGATTGCCTGAAGTCGCGACGGGGTCCGATGCGCAATGGCTGGTGGCACGCACGCGACTCGACGTCGCCGGGTTGTCGGAAATCAACCAGTTGCGCTATCAGGCACACCGTCGCTCGATGGCCCTGCCTCCCGAGCCTCTCATACCGCTTGGTCATGCGGAAAACACCTCGATCGTCTCGACCTACGGCGCCGATTACTGGGGCGACGTTCCAGGCTGGGGCGTAAACCGCGAGACACCTTGGGCCGAACTGGTCGAAGAGCCCGCCGCCCAGCCGTTCATGGCGACCTTGCTCAGTGTTCGGGACTTTGCCGATTACCGCGCCGGAGGGGCCGTTCGCGATCAACTGATGCAACGCGTCTGGCGCATGCTCGACGCCGTGCACGTTGACACTCGTCTGCGGGAAAAACTCTTCACCATGGTGGTCGCACCGGTTGACTGCGCCGATGCCGGAGCGCAGCTGTTCAACCATATGGGCATCAACGTCCTGGCTTTCGAAGCACGTGCCTACTCCATCGGTCCGGCAGAGCTTGAGCTGAAACTGGTGACACTGGCACAAGGTGCGGCGCGACTGGAGCATGTCAACGAGATTGCCCGGGCCGACGTCGCGAGCCGTGGCGGCAACCCCGATGACGTTGAAATCTACCTGGCGTATCAGACGGGACTGGCCAAACGCCTCGGTCTGCCCTGGCAGTCCGAAGGCATGCTTTACCGACAGGTGTCCGGCGTCTCGGACGCGATGATTGATCAGGCGTATGACACCGTACTGGCGCTGGGTGAAGGTGACGGCCTGGTAAACGCGATGCTCGAACTCGATTTCTGGACGCAATACCTGAGCGACAAATACCCGGTGCGCAGCGAAAGCAATAAACGTCTGTATCAAGCCAGATATGAACGGCTTGAAAGCCTGCGCGAAACCCAGCGCCAATGGGTTGAATCAACCTCGGACGACGATCGCGCAACGCTTCGGGAGCAACTCAACGCATTGATCAACGAATTATCGGTGCCGCCGACCGTGGTGTTTGACGAAGCCCCCATCAGCGACGCGGTATTCGACCGTTTACTGATCGATCTGGGCGATGACGAAAAGGAGCTCGCGCGACGTTTGACCCGTGAAGCATTGAAGCGCGCCGGACTTTGATTCCGACGTAAAAGTCCTGGGTCTGTTCATTGAAACCGGACAGACCTGCGAACTCAGGGCGCCGCCGCATTGAATATCAGGTGCACGTTGCCGTAATAATTTCCCGGCTTGTAGCCACCGGCGGGCACGATCGGCTGAATATCCAGCACGTAACGCCCTCCGGCCCTGGCCTGCTCGGCGGAAAGCACCTGACGCGGCGTCGCATGAGTCAGCACGGTACCGGCAAAGCTGACACGCAAATAGATGTTTTGCTCGTCACGGCCATTGGACAGGTAGGGTTCACTGTCCAGCCGGGCCTCGATCGCACTGGTGTCATGCCTGACATCAAAGTGCTTGCGCACGCCGCCCAGGGTTTTCGTACTGACATTCCACGGCAGAATCTGCGCGCGATGAATCCAGTCCGTCTCGGCCGGTATGACGTAAAAACCCAGCGTCGGAATGTCCACCGACACCTGGAACCGGTGCTCCTCGCGCGCCGCAAATAGCCCGGCACTGAACAACGTCAGAACGCCCGCGCACAAGGCAATGAACGATTGCTTGATCATCTCAGGTCATCCCGTGATGAGTTGCCGGCGACGCGCAAAGTCTTTTTGCTGTCGCCCTCGACCAGATTGAAGCGATATTCGCGTCCGGGCTTCTTGTCGAATTCGAAACTGTTACCAGCGCGGATGTGGTGTTTGGTGGTCGGCTCGCAGGCGTTTTCGTCCTTCAGGGCACAATTGCGAAACTCATCGACCACCACCACAGTGTTGCCGTTGTTACGCACTCGATACGTCGTTGGCGCATCTTCGATCACGCTGTCGAATCGGCTGTTTTTCGGGCGCACAAAGAACACCGTACCGAAACCGGTCATGACGTTGACCCCGGCAGACAAGTTGTTTTTGTATTCGTCACGCTCTTCGGCGGAGACTGCGAATTCATCTTCCTTTTCCGGCACCACCGGGATGAAGCGCACACGGAAATAGCGCTCGGTGTCACGCGCGCCCATCAGCAGAAGGCGTGTGCCCTGCATGCCATTGGCCGGCACGATCAGCCGTGCGGGGCTGGCCATCAGGCCATCACGACTGGCCATGTCCGCCTGGTTTCCGACCTCGATTTCCCGCGACGTACCGTCGGCCTCATAGACGATTTCGAGGATGTTGACCTTGACGAATGCAGTGCTGTCACCGCTGTTGAACACCCGTTTCAGGTAGGTGCTTTTATCGCCGTCGAGGTAGTCGTACACCGTACCGACGTTGATCTGCGGCCCGGCATGAAGACCGAGGGAAAACCCGCTCAACCCAATTAATAACAACAAACGTTTCATCACCTTGCTTCCTTGGTCGTTGAACACAGTGCTGGCTCGACTCACCGATACACAGCCCATCAGATATCCGAATCCCAATACACCACGACAACACCGGAATAGCTGCCGCCTCTGCCTTCACCGGGCCTTAGCATGTTTGCCATCGAATGCGGCGGGACTTCGAAATGCAGGGTTCCCGGTGCCCGATCCACATAGAAGCCGGGTTTGAAATACTGCTCATTCCCTGCGCCCGGCTTCAGTCGCACGCGCCTCACAGGTTGGCCGGAAAGATCGGTTATGCCATTGGGCAGGCTGACAAAAACGAACAGTTCGACCCGTCGGTTAACCTCGGAATCTTCCAGTGCGCATTCGCCATTAAATCCGGGCCCGCAACCTATAAACATCTTGAAACGTGACGACGCCCAGATGTTGAAGGTCTGATCGCGGAACAGGCTGACCGGCCGCCGCCCGGCGTGCAGCCAGCTCTGCCAGCCGCCGACGGGCACCAGCTGGATTTTCTCGCCACCGGGGGGGATTTCGACTTTCAGGGTGTGCTGAACCTCAAGATTGAAATCGAGGGTCAATTCAGGGTCATTCGGAATCATGACGTCGCCGAAGTCGAAGTCTGCCCCAGGGCCAAGGCGATAACTCAAGCTCCCGGTGTAATTCCCCGACGACATGTCCAATGGATTTGGCGTACGCAGTTCGTAGGCAAAATCCAGATAGGTGTAGCTCATGGCAGGGATTGGAAAGTTGGCGACTTTCACGCAGGGGCTTTCGTTTGGGGTTAACCAGAAAAAAGCGTAGGTTTTCTCCGAAAAAAAACCGACCCCGGTGGTTTGACAGGGAGGTGCCGGATTCACCCAGCTCGAGCCTTTCCATAACGCAGTGTGCCCATCCTCTGCGTTCGAGGCGCCGGTTAATTTGGCAGCTGTATCACTCAACTCATAATTGGAACTGATGCCAGCAATACGTACTTCGACACGCTTGACGTCTCCGGTATCCACATTCGTGACCAACAACGACCGCCACCCTGCCGGCGCCTTGAACATGGCACTGTTACGTGAATCAGCATTGGCCTGCATGGCTTTGTTCGACTCGACGCGTGTCATCAGGCGGATACTGAAAATATTGCTCCTGGCACATATATCGGGGTAGTACTCACAGTAACCACTGGGCGGCGTCTTGTTGACGAACTCATTACGTTGCGGATTGGAGGAGTCAGGCGTGAACAACGCCTTGATTTCCTGGGTCACCGCTCCCGCCGAAGGTGACGTCAACATCGCCAGCAACCCCAGCAGTGAGCCACGGTACCGCCATCGCGGCGAAAAAATATTCAGGGTCATGATTGCACTCTGTGAAGGATCAATACTGGAGTCATCAGCCGGCCTTCTGCTGACTGATGCTGGCCTCGGCCAACGTGTCCGGCGAGCAGCGCAGATCTCCGATCATCAACACGTTGTTTTCACTACGATGCCTGTCGACATCAAGACGGAATTGACACAACAACTGGTCGGCGTAGCGCACTTGCAGGGTGGGCGAGCCGGCATGCATCTCCATCGAGAAAAACCCGTCGACTTCGCTGACGCCACGGCTGGCGTGATTGATCACGTGATGCCCCTTGAGCGGCCGTCCTTGTGGGTCGACGAGGCGACCAAGTACGGTCAGGGTTTTCATCACGCGCACCTTGCGGTACTCCACGCCGCCCTTGTTCAGGTGATAACGGGTACGCGACGGTTCGATACTCGCCGCCGGGACGTGATTGCCGTCAAAGTCGAAGCTCACCGAACTATTGCGGTAGGCAGTGAGCGGTATGAAGTTGCGTCCGGGGTGCAGAGCCGCGCTGCCGCCACTGAGATCGTCGGCGCGCAGGGATATGCCGGCAATGTCCGACTCGACATCGACGATCATGCCCGCGCCGCGCCCATGGTGCTGGCTGGTCATCACCAGCTGTCGGGCGCCAATCACCACGGTGCTGTCGAGG
The DNA here is from genome assembly GCF_044743175.1 of Pseudomonas sp. NPDC087690. NCBI lineage: Bacteria > Pseudomonadati > Pseudomonadota > Gammaproteobacteria > Pseudomonadales > Pseudomonadaceae > Pseudomonas > Pseudomonas sp. NPDC087690. The sequence goes on along the minus strand of NZ_JBIUVX010000023.1, from coordinate 51,619 downwards.
TTTACCCCACCGGTGAAGTTGCCGTTGTAAGAAGAGCGCTGCAGGAAGCCGTCGCCATTGAGCGTGTCGGTGCGAAAGTTCGCCAGGCTGGCCAGGCCGACACCATAAGTGTCGGTCAGCGCCGTCACCGACACACTTTGCAGTACATGGTCTTGCAGGTCCTTGCGATAACCCACCGAGGCATTGTTGTCACGGCTGCCATCGCGCGCGGTGCGGCTGCCGATGCTGCCGGATATTTGCTGGCCTGCCCCGCCCAACGCCATGCTGACACTAAGGTCGACGCCGCGATTGCGTGCATCGCCACTGCTGTAACTGCCCGGTCGATCAAACAACGACAGCCGCCAATTGGCGTCGCTGCCGAATAGTTCGGTACGCTGCGACCAGCCCAGATCGGCGCCGACCCCTTCAACATTGCCCTCGCTGTGGGACACCCGCGCACTCAGCGAGTTTTTGCGGCTGATCCGGTGACTGAGCGCCAGCGACGAATTGCTGGTCTCGCCGGTGAAGACGTTGCGTTGGCGTACACGCGTACCGTCGGGTAGCGTGTCGTAGGTATTGCGGGTGTCGAGCCAACTGCGATTGTGGCTGATCACCAGACTCCCGGCGCCGTAGTTGTATAACCCCTGCAAATCAACGCCGGTGCCGTGATCCTCGGTCTGATAAAGATTGGCGTAAAAACTGGTGTTGTCCGCGACACTCCAGTCGATCGAGCTGCCGTATTGCAGTTTTGCGCGTACCTGGCGCGCCGACAGTCCGAGAATCACCCGCGGATGCAGCAGATAATTGATCGAGGCGCCGGCGGTCATGTCGCCGCTGTCCTGCTCTTCCCAGTTACTGAGCAGTCTGCTTTCCTGGCCGGCGAACAGGTTGTAGCGCCAGCGGTCGTCGAGGTTGCTCCAGTTGACGGGTTTGTAGATCAGCTCCTGAGTGGTCGAGGTCGTCTGACCGTCTTCGATCAAACGCACTTCCACTTCGTAGATACCGCCAGGCAGGGGCCGGGTATCAAGTGTCTGCAGGCCTGCGGGAACCGCCTGGGTATTGATCAGCAGGCCATCGCGATAGATTTCCACTGACGCCTGCCGGTTGGCCGTGACATAGATCGGATAAACACTTGGCCGGGGACTGTCCACCGCAAGGCTGTCGGAACTGCCGTACATCACGCCCACCGCCGTGTCGGGACTGGTACCGAATGAACGCGGTTGACGGGTCAGGCCTTCGGAATTGGGGGTGAAATAACCCAAGCGGAAAAAACTGCCCTGCAGTTCGCGCTGGGTATAAAGCTCATGTATTGCGTGATAGGTCTTGTCGTCCGGCCCGCCGAGACGCGCCAATTGCATGTTGAAGGTCTGACTCCAGTTACCGAGGCTGCCACTGGCCTCCAAGCCTAGCCGGCCACCCGGATCCTGGTCCTGACCGCCGTTGAAGTTGAGTTGGTTGCGCAGGATCAGTCCACTGCTGCCGCCCTCGGGCTGATCGTGAAAGCGCTGGGTCTGCAGATCGCGCTCGGCATTTTCCGTGGCAATCGAGAGCAAGGAGTTTTCCAGGTTGTAATGCACCGCCAGCAATTGCTCGGGGCATTGTCCGCTACACGCCCCCAAGGCGACTCCGGGTTTGAGAATGCTCGCCCAGGTTTCACGCTCACTGGCGCTGAAACGACTGTCGCTGGTGTCGGTAAAGTCGAGCAAGGTAATACGATCATCGCGCGACAATACAATCATTGCCTCGCCCAACGGCTGTCTATCAAGTTCCACCCGAACCGCCAATGGAACATCAAAAAAGTGCTCTTCAAAGTCTGCCGGCAAACCTTTTGCCTGCGCCAGTAAGCTTCGTGGGGTGTTATCAACTGGTGCGGGCGCCGCCAGTACGCTGGTGCATGACAGCAACGCAAGCGCAGCCGCGATGGGCGTCATCGGAAACATGAACGAATACTCTGGTTACCGGAAAGTAAAAGCCCGACCGGACAACAGACAAGTTGCCGGCCGGTTACGTTACTTGGACAAGTAAGCGTTAGTTGCTGCCTGTAGCGATCAAACCGAAGGTTCTACGACCAGCATGACCACGCCGGTGTAATCGCCAGCGGTTGGCTTGGCGCCTGGCGCACTGATTTTGAACGGTGCGCGGTAGCGTGTATTGGACTCTGCATCACCGACCACTTCCTGGGACGTGGTGGTCAGCGTCTTGCCATTGAGTTCGACCTTGAGATCGATGCTCTGGCTGCCGGCGATAAGCTTCGGCACGCTTTCCAAGCGAGCGTGGACCTTGCCGGCCGTGTGCAGCACGTCGAAATGACCATTGACCTCACGCATCGAAGCAGTCGACGGGTTGTAGCTCATGTCCTGATCCTTGTTGACCAGATCGGCATCGACCGGTACCGCATAGAAATCGTCGGCAGGCACATGCGCAACCAGACTGATCGAATGTTTTGCTTCGGTGGCGGCGAACGCGATGGAAGCACTCATGGCCAGTACGGTCAGAGGAGCGGCAAAAGCGAGTTTCTTGAGCATCATTCAATACCTGTCATATATAAATTGGTTTATTCATTGAAAGTGTCTGGCGAACGAAACGTCCACGAACGAGGTGTGTCCACCCTCAACTTGCAACGCCAGACAATCATCAAGCAATTCATATTTAAAGTAAGCAGGCAACTTCCGAGGAACTTGTAGCCTGGCGGCCATCACCCCAGAAAGAAAAAACCGTTAATTTCTGAAAAATTCAAGTTCAACTGTAAGAGAGAGACTACAGCGCGCCAGCAACCTGTCTTGGCGCGCCAACTTTTAAAGCAACTTCCGTAAGACCGATACCACACTCTCCTGATAATAAAGGCCGTCATCGGCTATTAGAGAGTTAGCACTAAACTGCACTTTTAGCGGGCGATTTAATACCGCTTTTTTTTGATCATTCGCGCGCAGGGATGCCTGAAAATTCGATTGATGGAAGGCAGCCGTCGGTCAGAAAGCCTTGCGCAGGCCTAAAGATATATCTTAAGTTGTATCTAAGAACGACGAGAGAGAAGGAAAAAATGAGAGACCATCATGCCCCCCACCGCGAACACAGCGACGCTCGTGACGGCTTCGAGAAACGCCCCGGCCGCGAACGCGGCGGTCGCGGCCCCCGCGTGTTCGCTCCAGGCGACCTGAAATTATTACTGCTGGCGCTGATTGCCGAACAGCCGTGCCACGGCTATGACCTGATCCGCCAGATTGAAGGCATGTTCGATGGCGCCTACAGCCCGAGCCCCGGTGTGATTTACCCGACCCTGACCTTTCTGGAAGAAAGCGACCTGGTTGCCGGTGACGCCGAAGGCGGTAAAAAACGCTACAGCGTCACCGACGCCGGGCGTCTGTCTTTAACTGAACAAGCCGTGGCACTGGACGGTGTGCGCATGCGCATCGAAGTCAGTAAACGCTCGCTGCGAGGCCATGATCGCCCACCAGAAATCCATGAAGCCGTGCATAACCTGCGCCATGCCTTGCAAATGCACCACGGGCGCTGGAGCGCCGACGAAATCCTGCGCGTGCGTGACCTGCTCAACGACACCGCCAAAGCCATTGTCGACGGCCCTGCCGTTCAATTTGCCCAGGAGAAAGCCGAATGACCGCAGTCGATACCCAAACCATTCACCGCGTGATGCACGAAATCAAACGCCGCAAGCTTGAAGTCTTGCGCGTGGTCGACCTGACCCCGCGCATGCGCCGTATCACCCTCGGCGGGCCGGAGCTGGCCGGGTTCGTCAGCCTGGGCACGGACGATCACGTCAAGCTGCTGTTCCCGCAGAACGCCGAACAAACGGCCGCGCTGGAGACCATGGTGCTCGGCGCTGGCAAGGACAACGGGCCGATGCCGGAAATGCGCGACTACACCCCGCGTCGTTACGACCTCGATGCGCTGGAACTGGACATCGATTTTGTTCTGCACGGTGACGGCCCGGCGTCGACCTGGGCCGAGCAAGCGCAACCCGGGCAATTCCTGCACATCGGTGGCCCGCGCGGCTCGATGATCGTGCCGGACATCTTCGACAGCTATTTGCTGATCGGCGATGAAACTGCCCTGCCCGCCATCGCCCGCCGCCTCGAAGGCCTGGCGGCCAATCGCAAGGCGCTGGTGGTGATCGAAGTGGAGAACGGCGCCGAGCAGCAAGTGCTGGAGAGTCCGGCGCAGGTCAATGTGATCTGGGTGTTGCGCGAAGGCAGCAAGGACAACCTGCTGGCGACGGTGAAGCAATTGCAGGTGCCCAAGGGCAATCTGTATGCGTGGGTGGCGACCGAAACGAAAGTCTCGCGGCAGATTCGCCGGGTGCTGATTGATGAGCATGGGCTCGATGAGCAGCTCATCAAAGCGGTCGGTTACTGGCGCGCCGAAGGCACTCCTGAAAAAGAGTGATATCCCTTGTAGGAGTGAGCCTGCTCGCGATAGCGGAGTGTCAGTCAATAAATTTGTAACTGTTCCACCGCCATCGCGAGCAGGCTCACTCCTACAAGTGCTTTAACTTCGTGCAAATCTCCAGCGGTCGAGACCAATGACCACCAAGCCAATCCCCACAAACCCCAGCAATATCCCCCCGGCATTGATCAGCACCTGTGGATAACCCAACACCGCCACGTCAATAAACGGATATGCATACGCGCCGAGCAAATGCCCGCGCAACAACGCGTAGATGAAATACGCCAGCGGATAAATCAGCCACACCGGCAGATGCCACCAGCGCAAAGTGCCCTTGGGCACGCACGCCCACCAATAGCCCAGAAACAGCAGCGGCATCACGTCGTGCAGCAGTTCATCGGCGACAAATTGCCAACCTTCGGGATGCCACAAATGCCGCAGCAGAATGCTGTAGGCCAGTCCGACCACAGCAATGCTCACGGCAATCCCGCTACTCACCCACGGCTGCAAAAACCAGCGGCGCGCAGCGGATTCGCGCGCGGTCACGGCACAGGTCAGCACCGTCGCCACCAGCGTATTGGTCAAAATCGTGAAGTAACTGAAAAAGCTCACCAGCCCGCCCAACAGGCTGGCGCCAACACTCAAGCGCGCGAAGAAAATCAGATACAGCTGAATGCCCAACCCCGCCCAGCCCAATACGGCCGCGCAGGTGATCAGGCGATGGCGCCACACGGCGTCCATCTCAAAGCGGTCGCTTGGTGCGCATCAGCTTCACGTACAGGCGCTCGACCTTCTCCCGCGCCCACGGGGTTTTACGCAGGAACGTCAGGCTCGACTTGATGCTCGGGTCGCTCTTGAAGCAGCGAATATCGATGCGCTCGGCCAGCCCCGACCATTCGTAATGGGTCACCAGTGCGTTGAGGATCTGTTCGAGGGTGACGCCGTGCAGCGGATCGGGGGTTTGGTCGTTCATGCCAGGCCTTTGGGCGAAGTGAAAATGCAGAAGCCGCGCACCTTAGCCGAGGGGGTGGTTCGGTGGAAGGGCTTCCTTCAAATGTAGGTCAAGGTCAAAAGATCGCAGCCTTCGGCAGCTCCTACAGGGACTGTTACCGATTGCGAAATGCTGCATGTCTGCAAAAGGCCTTTGTCTTTTTGTTACAGATCATTATCCTGCCGCCCTTCCGCTGAATCGCTTCACTGCCTGCGACATATTGAAGCGCACGAATTGCACCCCCGAAAACACCAAAAAAAGACTTATCCATGCCCGATTTTTCCTTCTCCCGAGACAGCGCTATCTCAGCCCTGCGCACCCTTGGCAGCTGCACTGCGCTAGGTCTCGCCACCTGCGCACAAGCGGCGCCCGCGTTCGACAGTGAATCACCGTACATGCTCGGTGACTGGAACGGCACGCGCACCGAACTCTCGGAAAAAGGCTACGACTTCAAGCTCGATTACACCGGCGAAATGGGCAGCAACCTGCACGGTGGCTATGACCATGACCGCACCGCGCGTTACAGCGATCAGTTCGGTCTGGGCACGCACCTGGACCTGCAAAAGATCCTCGGCTGGGACGACGCCGAGTTTCAACTGACCATCACCAAGCGCAGCGGCAACAACATCAGCAACGACCGCATCAACGATCCGCGTGTCGGTGGTTTCACCTCGGCCCAGGAAGTCTGGGGCCGTGGCCAGACCACACGCCTGACGCAGATGTGGTACCAGCAGAAGTTCTTCGATCAGAAACTCGACATCAAGGTCGGCCGTTTCGGCGAAGGCGAAGATTTCAACAGCTTCCCGTGCGACTTCCAGAACCTGGCGTTCTGCGGCTCGCAGGTCGGCAACTGGGTCGGCGGCATCTGGTACAACTGGCCGGTCAGCCAATGGGCGCTGCGCGTCAAATATCACCTGACCCCCGAGTTGTACGCACAGGTCGGCGCCTACGAGCAGAACCCGTCGAACCTCGATCGCGGCAATGGCTTCAAGCTAAGCGGCAGCGGCACTCAGGGCGCGATCCTGCCGATCGAACTGGTGTGGACACCGAAGCTCAACGGCCTGCCGGGTGAATATCGCGCCGGTTACTACTACAGCAACGCCAAAGCCACTGACGCTTATAAAGATCAGAACGGCCAACCGGCGGCCCTCAGCGGCGAAGCCTACCGCAGCGCGTCGAGCAAACACGGGGTGTGGCTGGGCATTCAGCAGCAAATCACCAGCGTCGCCAGCGACAACAGTCGCGGCTTGAGCGTGTTTGCCAATGGCACGATGCACGACAAGAAAACCAACGCGATCGACAACTACGTGCAGGCCGGCATCACCTACAAAGGCCCGTTCGATGCGCGCGCCAAGGACGACATCGGCTTCGCCCTCGCCCGCGTGCACGTCAACCCGGCCTACCGCAAAAACGCCGAAGCCCATAACCGCGCCAACGCCGTGTATGACTACGACGACCCGTCGTTCCTGCCGCCACAAGACACCGAATACAGCGCCGAGCTGTATTACGGCGTGCATGTGACCAACTGGCTGACCGTACGCCCGAACCTGCAATACATCCGCCACCCCGGTGGCGTGAACGACGTCGACGACGCCCTGATCGGCGGGATCAAGATCCAGTCCTCGTTCTAAAGCACACCACGGATCAAATGTAGGAGTGAGCCTGCTCGCGATGGCGGTGTTTCAGGCGACATCTCCAGAGACTGACACACCGCTATCGCGAGCAGGCTCACTCCTACAAATGAATTTCGTTAGCTAGACAAGTTTTTATCTGAACCATGCCTGTGCCAAATCGTCATCTAAAGTGACTACAGCGCGGGACTACATAAACGTCACGGAGAATCACACTATGAGCACCGAAAGTGCTTCGAGTCGGGGCCGTTTGCTACCGAGCCTGCTCGGCATTCTGCTTCTACTGATGGGCCTGGCCATGTTGGCCGGAGGGGTCAAGCTGAGCATGCTCGGCGGCTCGTTGTATTACCTGCTGGCCGGTATCGGCATTGCGCTGAGCGGCATCCTGTTGCTGATGCGCCGTCGCGCGGCACTGGGCCTGTACGCCATCGTTCTGTTCGCCAGCACCGTTTGGGCGCTGTGGGAAGTCGGTCTGGACTGGTGGCAACTGGTGCCACGTCTGGCCCTGTGGTTCGTCCTCGGCTTCGTGATGTTGCTGCCGTGGTTCCGTCGTCCGCTGCTGCTTAACGGCCCTGCGCCGATGGGCACTCGCGGTCTGACCGTGGCCGTGGTTCTGGCCGGCCTCACCGCGCTGATCAGCCTGTTCACCCACCCGGGCGAAACCTTCGGCGAACTGGGCCGCGACACCGCCGACACCAGCAGCACCGCACCAGCGATGCCCGATGGCGACTGGCAGGCCTACGGCCGCACCGAATTCGGTGACCGTTATTCGCCGCTGAAACAGATCACCCCGGCCAACGTCGGCAAGCTGCAAGAAGCCTGGCGCATCCAGACCGGCGACCTGCCAACGGCGGATGACCCGGTCGAGCTGACCAACGAAAACACCCCGCTGAAAGCCAACGGCATGGTCTACGCCTGCACCGCGCACAGCAAAGTGTTGGCCCTGGATCCGGACACCGGCAAAGAACTGTGGCGCTTCGACCCGCAGATCAAGAGCCCGGTCGGCTTCAAAGGCTTCGCCCACATGACCTGCCGTGGCGTGTCGTACTACGACGAAGCCGCGTACGCCAAAACTGAAAACGCAGCCTCCGCGGTGATTTCCGAAGCCGGCAAAGCCGTTGCTCAGGCCTGCCCGCGTCGTCTGTACCTGCCAACCGCTGATGCCCGTCTGATCGCGCTGAACGCCGACACCGGCAAAATCTGCGAAGGCTTCGGCAAAAACGGCGTGGTTGACCTGACCCAAGGCATCGGCCCGTTCACCGCTGGTGGCTACTACTCCACCTCGCCGGCCGCGATTACTCGTGATCTGGTGATCATGGGCGGTCACGTCACCGACAACGAATCGACCAACGAGCCATCGGGCGTGATCCGCGCTTTCGACGTGCGCGACGGTCACCTCGTATGGAACTGGGACAGCGACAAGCCAGACGCTACCGAGCCTCTGGCGCCGGGCGAAACCTACAGCCGCAACTCGGCGAACATGTGGTCGCTGGCCAGTGTCGACGAAAAACTCGGCATGGTTTACCTGCCACTGGGCAACCAGACTCCAGACCAGTGGGGCGCAGACCGCACCCCGGGCGCCGAGAAATTCAGCGCCGGCGTCGTAGCCCTGGACCTGGCCACCGGTAAAGTGCGCTGGAACTACCAGTTCACCCACCACGACCTGTGGGACATGGACGTTGGCAGCCAGCCAACCCTGCTCGACATGAAAACCGCCGACGGCGTGAAACCGGCGCTGATCGCCCCGACCAAACAGGGCAGCCTGTACGTCCTCGACCGTCGTGACGGCACGCCGATCATTCCGATCAAGGAAATCCCGGTTCCGCAGGGCGCCGTGAAAGGCGACCACACCGCACCGACCCAGGCCCGTTCGGACCTCAACCTGCTGGCGCCGGAACTGACCGAAAAAGCCATGTGGGGCGCGAGCCCGTTCGACCAGATGCTGTGCCGCATCCAGTTCAAAGAACTGCGTTATGAAGGCCAGTACACCCCGCCGTCGGAACAGGGCAGCCTGATCTACCCGGGTAACGTGGGCGTGTTCAACTGGGGCGGCGTCTCGGTCGATCCGGTTCGCCAAATGCTGTTCACCAGCCCGAACTACATGGCCTTCGTTTCGAAAATGGTGCCACGCGAGCAAGTCGCCGCCGACAGCAAACGCGAAAGCGAAACCGCTGGCGTGCAACCGAACACTGGCGCGCCATACGCCGTGATCATGCACCCGTTCATGTCGCCACTCGGCGTACCGTGCCAGGCCCCGTCCTGGGGCTACGTTGCCGGTATCGACCTGACCACCGGCAAAGTCGTGTGGAAACGCAAAAACGGCACCAGCCGCGACAGCTCGCCAATCCCGATCGGCTTCACCCTGGGCGTGCCTAGCATGGGCGGCTCGATGGTCACGGCTGGCGGCGTCGGCTTCCTCAGCGGCACCCTCGACCAATACCTGCGCGCGTACGACGTGAACAGCGGTAAAGAGCTGTGGAAATCGCGTCTGCCGGCGGGTGGTCAAGCGACGCCGATGACCTACACCGGCAAGGACGGCAAGCAATACGTGCTGCTGGTTGTCGGCGGTCACGGCTCGCTGGGCACTAAAATGGGCGACTACATCATTGCCTACAAACTGCCGGAATAAGTTTCAACGGCGGTAAAACAAAGGCGATGCCCCGCAAGGGACATCGCCTTTTTTGTGCACCACATATCCATGTAGGAGCTGCCGAAGGCTGCGATCTTTTGACTTTGACTTTTAAAAGCCAGATCAAAAGATCGCAGCCTTCGGCAGCTCCTACAGGGTGGAATGGGTTGGCTGTGGGAAGTGTGCTCGTCCTACAAATGCTGGTGATTGAACGGAGTTTTTCCCACAAGTCGCGTCGGTTGTGCCTCGGAAATTGGGTGGATAGGCTCTGAGGGTCGCTGCAAATTCAGCGAACGGGCGTCGCGGCCCGAGCAGTTCATTCGATTTGATGCATAATCGCCGACCCAAACGGGAGCGCTCAGGTGCTTGTTGTTTGGTTTGATGGTGGCTGTGCGCGGGATACCTTCGGGTATGCCGAGATTGCCGAATGGCTCGGTCCGCGAACCTGCGTACAGCTGCCACCCTTTGTCGCGTCGCGGCGATTGAGAGTGACAGCACCACTCATCATTCGGAGCTTCACCATGATCAAACCAACCCCCAATCCGCCCGCAGCGGACGACACCACCCCCTACGAATTCCCCGGTTCAAAAAGATTCCACGAGGCCGCCGAACGCGCCCTCGACCACTACCTCAAACCCAACGCCCTAACCCTGCGCTTCCACAAACCCAGCACCATGTTCCAGGTCGCCCCCGACCAAGACAACGAAAGCCTGCTGGTCCACGCCTGTGAATCCCTGGCCCAAGCCAGCCTCATGACCAGCGACATCGCCGCGTACATCGAACTGCCGCAGCGACGCACCATCCTGGCGACCCAGCAAATCATCATGCTCGCCGAACTGGCCGTGAATCGCGCACTGGATAACCACGAAATATCCCCCCCCACTCACAACTGAAAAGCCCCTCACCCTAACCCTCTCCCGGAGGGAGAGGGGACTGACCGAGGTGTTTGGGCGAGATACGCCGACGTGCAATACCGAGCCGAACTTGAGCTTCAAAGCGTGAATCAACAGCCCCCCACCCTAACCCTCTCCCGGAGGGAGAGAGGACTGACCGAGGTGTTTGGGCGAGATACGCCGACGTGCAATACCGAGCCGAACTTAAGCTTCAAAGCGGGAATCAACAGCCCCTCACCCTAACCCTCTCCCGGAGGGAGAGGGGACTGACCGAGGTGTTTGGGATAGACACGCCGACGTGCAATACCGAGCCGAACTCACATTCTGAAAAGCCCAAAAACCGGCCCCCTCTCCCTCGGGAGAGGGCTGGGGTGAGGGGCGAACCCACCAAAAAACCAAAGCCAAACACCCGCTCTTCACCACTCAATAGGCCGAGTGTCAGCTCGCCTGCTCTTGATCTTGATCTTGATCTTGATCCACGAGCGACGTCGGAAGGCTGAGTGGAGGGATTGATCCGGGCGTGGGAGCGCAGCGACCGTTTGGCGCAGCCAAACACAGCGAGAGGAGGTGCAGCGAAGCAAACCGTAGGCGCTGCGCCCGGATCGATCCCGCAGCGAAGGAACCCCGAGCCTCAGCGAGCGGGCCGCACGTAGGAGCAAGCCTTTTCGGTTACCTTTTCGGCGTTTGGAAAAGGTGACTCGCCGTAAGGGCGAAACCTTAATCCGCCATCACCCAAAAAACGGATATACACACAAACCCCAAGAACATGGTCGGCCCAAAGGCCGCCAAGCCCAAAGCGTGACCCCTGTCAAAACCCTGAACACACAAGCAGAAACATCGCCCACCATTGAAACCACCCAAACCCTGCCCCATCTAAGACCCATACCCCATTGCGCAGGTGCCCCATGAGCGACCAGCAAGAATTCCCGGAAAACCCCGACGACTACACCGAAGCCGAACACATCGAACACACCTCCTCCGGCAAAGGCCTCGCCCTGCCAGGCCAGAACCTGCCGGACAAGGTCTACATCATCCCGATCCACAACCGCCCGTTCTTCCCGGCCCAAGTCCTGCCGGTCATCGTCAATGAAGAACCCTGGGCCGAAACCCTCGACCTCGTCAGCAAATCCGACCACCACTCCCTGGCCCTGTTCTTCATGGACACGCCCCAGGAAGACCCGCGCCACTTCAACACCGGCGCCCTGCCCGAATACGGCACTCTGGTCAAAGTCCACCACGCCAGCCGCGAGAACGGCAAACTACAATTCGTCGCCCAGGGCCTGAGCCGCGTACGCATCAAAACCTGGCTCAAACACCACCGCCCACCGTACCTGGTCGAAGTCGAATACCCGCACCAGCCGACCGAGCCGACCGACGAGGTCAAGGCCTACGGCATGGCGCTGATCAACGCGATCAAGGAACTGCTGCCGCTCAACCCGCTGTACAGCGAAGAGCTGAAAAACTACCTCAACCGCTTCAGCCCCAACGACCCGTCGCCGCTGACCGACTTCGCCGCCGCGCTGACCTCCGCCACCGGCCCTGAGCTGCAAGAAGTGCTCGACTGTGTGCCGATGCTCAAGCGCATGGAAAAAGTCCTGCCGATGCTGCGCAAGGAAGTCGAAGTCGCGCGCCTGCAAAAAGAGATCTCGGCGGAAGTTAACCGCAAGATCGGCGAGCATCAGCGCGAGTTTTTCCTCAAGGAACAACTCAAGGTCATCCAGCAGGAACTCGGCCTGACCAAAGACGACCGCAGCGCCGACCTCGAACAGTTCGAACAACGCCTCGAAGGCAAAGTCCTGCCGGCGCAGGTACAAAAACGCCTTGAAGAGGAAATGAACAAACTGTCGATCCTCGAAACCGGCTCGCCGGAGTACGCGGTCACCCGCAACTACCTCGACTGGGCGACCTCGGTGCCGTGGGGCGTGTATGGCGAGGACAAACTCGACCTCAAGCACGCGCGCAAAGTGCTCGACAAACACCACGCCGGTCTCGACGACATCAAGGATCGCATCCTCGAATTCCTCGCCGTCGGTGCTTATAAAGGTGAGATCAGCGGCTCCATCGTGCTGCTGGTCGGCCCGCCGGGCGTGGGTAAAACCAGCGTCGGCAAATCCATCGCCGAATCCCTTGGCCGACCGTTCTACCGCTTCAGCCTCGGCGGCATGCGCGACGAAGCCGAGATCAAGGGCCATCGCCGCACCTACATCGGCGCGCAACCGGGCAAACTGGTGCAGGCGTTGAAAGACGTCGAAGTGATGAACCCGGTGATCATGCTCGACGAGATCGACAAGATGGGCCAGAGCTACCAGGGCGACCCGGCCTCGGCACTGCTGGAAACCCTCGACCCGGAACAGAACGTCGAATTCCTCGACCATTACCTCGACCTGCGCATGGACTTGTCGAAAGTCCTGTTCGTCTGCACCGCCAACACCCTCGATTCGATCCCAGGCCCACTGCTGGACCGCATGGAAGTGATTCGCCTGTCGGGCTACATCACTGAAGAAAAAGTCGCCATCGCCAAGCGTCACCTGTGGCCGAAATTGCTGGAAAAGGCCGGCGTGTCCAAGGGCAGCCTGAGCATCAGCGACAGCGCGCTCAAGTCCCTGATCGACGGTTACGCCCGTGAAGCCGGCGTGCGTCAGCTGGAAAAACAGATGGGCAAACTGGTGCGCAAAGCGGTGATGAAGCTGATCGACGACCCGAAAGCGGTGATCAAACTCGGGCCGAAAGACCTCGAAGCGTCACTGGGTCATCCAGTGTTCCGCAACGAACAAGTGCTGTCCGGCACCGGTGTGATTACCGGTCTGGCGTGGACCAGCATGGGTGGCGCGACGTTGCCGATCGAAGCGACGCGCATTCATACGCTCAACCGTGGCTTCAAACTCACCGGGCAACTGGGTGATGTGATGAAGGAGTCGGCGGAGATCGCCTACAGCTACGTCAGCTCGCACTTGAAACAGTTCGGCGGCGATGCGAAGTTCTTCGACGAAGCCTTCGTCCACTTGCATGTGCCGGAAGGCGCGACACCGAAGGACGGCCCGAGCGCCGGTGTGACCATGGCCAGCGCCCTGCTCTCCCTCGCGCGCAACCAGCCACCGAAAAAAGGCGTGGCAATGACCGGCGAACTGACGCTGACCGGGCATGTGCTGCCGATTGGCGGGGTGCGTGAGAAGGTGATTGCGGCGCGGCGGCAGAAGATCTTTGAGCTGATTTTGCCGGAGCCGAACCGCGGTAACTTCGAGGAATTGCCGGATTATCTGAAGGAAGGGATTACTGTGCATTTCGCTAAGAAATTTGCCGATGTGGCGAAGATCCTGTTCTGACAGTTCTGCGGTGACATGACTACCGCTATCGCGAGCAGGCTCACTCCTACAGGGTTCTATGGTGAACAGTTGATTTGTGAACGCCACAACCCACTGTAGGAGTGAGCCTGCTCGCGATGGCGTCAACCCGGTCACCTTCACCCCCAGACTGTCACACTTTGTCTCATCTTCAGTTATGCTCGCCGTTCGTCGTGAACGCCCGGAGCCGCTGACCCTATGTCCCCCACTCGCCTGTTTCTCCCCCTCGCCCTCTCGCTGCTGGCCGCCTGCGCCACGCAACCGAAACACAACGTGACCGTGGAAAAACAAAGCGAATGCCCCGTACGGCTCACCAACGGGCAAAACCTCATCGTCATGCTGCCAAGCAATCCAACCACCGGTTATCGCTGGGCCATTCAGGACTCGGCTGGCGGTGTGCTGCGCGCGCTCAGCCCCGAGGTCTACAGCAATCCGGAAGATGCCGGCGTGGTCGGTGCAGCGGGTCTGTCGACCTGGCGCTTTCAGGCGTTTGCCCCCGGTACCGGGCGTCTGCGCCTGACCTCGCAACAGCCATGGGCGCCGGAAGTGCTGCCGGTGGAAACCTTTGACTGCGCCATCTCGGTGAACTGATTGTGGGCTGGCTGATTCTGGCGCTGATGGGCGCGGTGACCTTTCTTTACGGCGTCAGTACGCATGCGGCGCTGCTTTGTCTGTTGGTCAAACCGTTGCCGGTACTGGCGTTGCTCGGCTGGTTGCATGATGCACCGCCCAGCGACTATCGGCGCTGGATCAGCCTCGGCCTGATTTTTTCGTTGCTGGGTGATGTGTTGTTGGCGTGGCCGGGGGATTTGTTTGTGTTTGGGCTGGGCGCGTTTCTGGTTGCGCACCTGGCTTATCTGAAGGCTTATCTGAGTGACTGCAAGCGTCTGGCGGTGTTGCCGCTGGTCTTGGCACTCGCGGTGGGTGCGGTGTTGCTCGGACTGCTGATTTCCAGTGGTCTGGGGCCGTTGCTGGTGCCAGTGATTGTCTATGGCACGGCAATCAGCGCGATGCTCTGGCGCGCCCTCGCCCGCCTTGACACCGATGTGCCGAAACGTTCGGCGTTGCTGGCGGCGGGCGGTGCGCTGGCGTTTGTGTTCTCGGACAGCGTGATCGGCATTGATCGCTTTGTATCGCCATTCCACGCCGCGCCGTACGTCATCATCCTCAGCTACTGGCTGGGCCAATGGGGCATCGCCGCCTCCGCTTTCTCCCTGACTAAACGGATCTGATCGTTCCCACGCTCCGCGTGGGAATGCATCCTGTGACGCTCTGCGTCATTTGTGCAGGGACGCGGAGCGTCCGGGGCGGCATTCCCACGCAGATCGTGGGAACGATCACCGGCAAAAAAACGCTTTATCAGACAACCCGCGCATCCCCGCGCCCTTTTGGCTAAAATGCCGGCCTTTCCATTTACACCGCCGGAACCGCCGTGAGCAAAGAACCCGATCGCATTTTCGCCAAGCCTCTGGCCCAGGTACCCGACTTCGCCTTCAACGAAGACGTCGTGCGGGTGTTCCCGGACATGATCAAGCGCTCGGTGCCGGGTTATCCGACCATCGTCGAAAACCTCGGCGTGCTCGCCGCGCAGTTCGCTCAGTCGAACAGCGTGCTCTACGATCTCGGCTCATCCTTGGGCGCCGTGACCCAGGCCCTGCGTCGCCACGTGCGCACCGACGGTTGCCGCGTTATCGCTGTGGATAACTCGGCCGCCATGGTCGAACGCTGCCGCGAGTACCTCAACGGTCAGGATTCGATGTTCCAGGAGTTGCTGCCGGTCGAAGTGATCGAGGGCGACATCCTTGCCCTCGACTTCCAGCCCGCCTCGGTGGTCGCGCTGAACTTCACCCTGCAATTCATCGCCCCCGAGCAGCGCACCGCGTTGCTCTCGCGCATCCGCCAATCGTTGTTGCCCGGTGGCGCGCTGATTCTCTCGGAGAAGCTGCGATTCAATGATGCCGAGGAGCACGCGCTGCTCACCGATCTGCACGTCGCCTTCAAACGCGCCAACGGCTACAGCGAACTGGAAATTGCCCAGAAGCGCAGCGCCATCGAAAACGTCATGAAGCCCGACAGCCTCGAAGAACACCGCGAACGCCTGCTGGCCGCCGGGTTCTCGAAAGTCGTGCCGTGGTTCCAGTGTCTTAACTTTGCCTCGTTGATTGCCTTGCCATGATTGATCTGTCCCCCCTCGCCCGCCGTCTGGCCGGCACGCCGCTGGCCGAATGGGCCAACACCCTGCAGCGTCAACTCGACAAGAAAATGGACAAGGGCCATGGCGATCTGGAGCGCTGGCAGAGTGCGCTCGATGCCTTGCCGAAGATTCAGCCGAGCGAAGTCGATCTGCTCAACGGCCTGAAACTCGACACCGATTGCGACGACGAAACCCGCGCGCAGATGCGCACTGCGCTGATGGGCCTGTCGCCGTGGCGCAAAGGGCCGTTCGATCTGTTTGGTGTGCACGTCGACACTGAATGGCGTTCGGACTGGAAATGGTCGCGCGTAGCTCCACATCTCGACCTGAAGGGCAAACGCATCCTCGACGTCGGTTGCGGCAACGGCTATTACATGTGGCGCATGCTCGGTGCGGGTGCAGACAGTGTGATTGGTGTTGACCCGAACTGGCTGTTCTTCTGCCAGTTCCAGGCCGTGCAGCGTTACCTGTCCGAACCAAATGCCTGGCATTTGCCGTTCCCGTTCGAAGACCTGCCGGCGAATCTGGAAGGTTTCGACACGGTGTTTTCCATGGGCGTGTTCTACCACCGCCGCTCGCCGATCGAGCATTTGCTGGCGCTGAAGGATTGCCTGGTCAAGGGCGGCGAACTGGTGCTGGAAACACTGGTGGTGGAAGGCGACAAGCATCAGGTGCTGATGCCGGAAGACCGTTATGCGCAGATGCGTAACGTGTGGTTTCTGCCGTCGGTGCCGGCGCTGGAATTGTGGCTGCGTCGTGCGGGGTTTACCGACATTCGTTGCGTGGATGTGAGCACGACAACGGTTGAAGAGCAGCGCGGTACGGAGTGGATGAAGTATCAGTCGTTGAGCGACTTCCTTGATCCCGAAGACCACAGCAAAACCATCGAAGGTCTGCCGGCGCCAATGCGTGCGGTGATCGTCGCGAAGAAGTAACCCAACCTCTCAAACACCGCGGTGAATTCACCCCTCACCCCAGCCCTCTCCCCAAGGAGAGGGAGCCGATCTTTGGGCTTTTCGAAACTTGAGTTCGACTCGATAACTCAGGTCGGCGGAGATCGCCCATTCAACTCGGTCAGTCCCCTCTCCCTCTGGGAGAGGGAGCCGATATTTGGGCTTTTCAAAACTTGAGTTCGACTCGATAACTCAGGTCGGCGGGGATCGCCCATCCAATCCGGTCAGTTCCCTCTCCCTCTGGGAGAGGGAGCCGATCTTTGGGCTTTTCAAAACTTGAGTTCGACCCGATAACTCAGGTCGGCGGGGATCGCCCATTCAACTCGGTCAGTCCCCTCTCCCTCTGGGAGAGGGGGCCGATCTTTGGGCTTTTCGAAACTTGAGTTCGACTCGATAACTCAGGTCGGCGGGGATCGCCCATCCAATCCGGTCAGTCCCCTCTCCTTCTGGGAGAGGGAGCCGATCTTTGGGCTTTTCAAAACTTGAGTTCGACTCGATAACTCAGGTCGGCGGAGATCGCCCATTCAACTCGGTCAGTCCCCTCTCCCTCTGCGAGAGGGAGCCGATCTTTGGGCTTTTCAAAACTTGAGTTCGACTCGATAACTCAGGTCGGCGGGGATCGCCCATTCAACTCGGTCAGTCCCCTCTCCCTCTGGGAGAGGGAGCCGATATTTGGGCTTTTCAAAACTCGAGTTCGACTCGATAACTCAGGTCGGCGGAGATCACCCATTCAACTCGGTCGGTCCCCTCTCCCTCTGGGAGAGGGAGCCGATCTTTGGGCTTTCGAAACTTGAGTTCGACTCGATAACTCAGGTCGGCGGAGATCGCCCATTCAACTCGGTCAGTCCCCTCTCCCTCTGGGAGAGGGTTAGGGTGAGGGGCTTTTTGCTCGGCGGGCGCGGAAGAATTCAGTCAGCACCGCCCCACACTCCTCCGCCAACACCCCGCCTTCATACAACACTCGGTGATTCAAAAAGCCCTGGGTAAAAAACTGCCCCTGGCTCTGCACAATCCCCGCCTTCGGCTCCAGCGCCCCGTAAACCACCCGAGCCACCCGCGAATGCACGATCAATCCGGCGCACATGCTGCACGGTTCCAGCGTCACATACAGCGTGCTGCCTGGCAGACGATAGTTATCCACGGCCTGTGCGGCAGCACGAATAGCGACCATTTCCGCGTGGGCACTCGGGTCGCTGGCGCTGATCGGGCAATTGAAGCCGCGACCGATAATCTCGCCATCCTGCACCAGCACCGCGCCCACCGGTACTTCGCCGAGGGCTGCGCCTTGTGCGGCAAGCGCCAACGCTTCACGCATGAAATCGCGGTCACGGCTGCGGTCGATGATCGCCGCTGGGCGAATCTGGCGCATCACTTCACCTCGATGGCGGCCATCAGGCCGGTTTCCATGTGGTCGATCACATGGCAGTGGAACATCCATACCCCCGGGTTATCGGCCACCAGCGCCACTTGCGCGCGCTCGTTCTTGCCCAACAGGTACGTGTCGGTGAAGTACGGAATGATCTTGTGCCGATTCGACGCAATCACTTTGAAGCTCATCCCGTGCAAGTGGATCGGGTGCTGGTACTGGGTCATGTTCTTCAATTCGAAAATATAGCTCTGACCCAGCTTCAGGCTGGCAATCGGCCGATCCGCACACGTCTTGTCGGTGATGTCCCAGGCCTTGCCGTTGATCTGCCACAGACTCGGCGGCCGGCCGTTATCGACGTTCACCGATACCGAACCGACCCATTCGAAATTGAAGTTGAGTTTCTCGGCATTGGCCAGGTCCGGCTCAGCCACCGGGTTGGCCGGCAGCGCCTTCGGCCAGTCAGTCGGCGCGTCGGTATTGGCCACCGAACGCAGCGTGCCCAGACGCACCGGGCCGTTGCGCAGCGATAATTCTTCGCCAGCCGCTGGCGCTTTGATCGCCAGGCAAATGCGCATGCCGGGGCCCAGCCAGTATTCCTTGCCCAGCGGGCGTGGCTCGACCGGGTTGCCGTCCAGCGCATAAATCCGTGCTTCGACCCCGGGAATATTGATGCGGTAAGTCAGGGTGTTGTCGAGGTTGAGCAAACGCACTCGCGTGATCTGCCCGGCCGGCAATTCGATCACCGGCGATGGCACGCCATTAATTGTCGAAAGGCGCCCCGCCGTTCCGCCCCGCGCCGCTTCACGCGGAATGCTGAACTCGACGAAATTGCCTACGTCATCGATGTGCCAGTTCTTCAGGCTCAAGGTCTTTTCATACACGAAACCGGTCGGCTCGCGCTCTTCGATGATCAGCGGCCCGACCAGCCCGCGACCGAGCTCTTCGCTGCTGCTGACGTGCGGGTGATACCAATAGCTGCCAGCATCCGGCACGCGGAATTTGTAATCGAAGTACTCGCCTGGTAGCACCGGTAGCTGCGAAACGTACGGCACACCGTCCATTTCCAGCGGCAGGCGAATGCCATGCCAGTGAATGGTGGTCGCCACCGGCAAATGGTTGATGAAACGTACGCGCAGCCATTCACCCTGACGCACACGCAGCTCGGTTCCTGGCGCCGAGGGGCCGAACGCCCAGGCTGCGGTTTTATGCCCCGGCACCAGTTCAACATCCAGCGGCGCGGCGATCAGTTCGTAATCGTGGCCCGCTTCAGCATCAGCCATTTTGCCCAGCCAGTAACGCGACGCGCCACCGGCCCCCACGCCAACCACTACAAGACCGGCCAGACCACCGAGTATTTGTCGACGGGTAAAAGACATGAACTCAACCACCTCACGTATCAGCCACGGGCGCCAGGCCCGCAAAAGGCAAATACGATACACCTGCAATTGCGAAACAGTAAGGGCGGCGCGGCGGATGGACGCAGTCGCGCCCGCGCCATACAGCATTTTGATCGTACCCATAACATAACTATGTAGTGCACAGTCCTTGAGTGAACAGGTCATCCTGCGACACCCGTTTCTCAAGGATAGAGAGCATGAACGCACCACCCCCCCTGCCCAATGCTGCCGACAAGGCCGCGCTTGAGGCCATTGCCGCCACCGTCATCCAGAACTGCCCCAGCCTGCAGGATGAGGCGCATCAGGTCGCCAGCGACTTACTAAAAAAACATGAGATCAACGGACTGGATCCGGATCAGGTCTACTTTCATCGCTTCGATGCTTCGCAAAGCAGCGCCAAAGCCTTTACTGGCTGGGAGCATGTGCACGCGACGCCCACCTCGACCATGACCCTGACCGAACTGGTGATCCACCGATTTCGTGTCGCCGATCAGGACAATGCCGATCTACTTGACGTGTACGGTGGTTTTTATACCGCAGGCCCGGGTGCCGGCACCTTCAATGAATCCAATGAAGTGCGCCTGCACGGAAGCGCGGTGCTAAAGGAATTCTGGAGCGTCGACTTCAGCGCGTTGTACAGCGAAAAATTGACAGCATTCTGGAGCACCTCGAACAGCCATTTCCGCACATTGGCCAAATGCAACTTCCTCGTCAAAGCCCTACAGGCACGAGACCAACGGCAATTGAGCGACGAAGACTTCCAGTTCGTCACGCAAGCCGTCATAGGCCCGATCACCTGGCCTGTCAGCCTGCAAATGCTGCAGGCCGCTCACCCTTGCAGCGCTGAGGTCACCACGTTCGATATCGCCGGTTACTGCGCCATCAGTGCGTTTCGATTCATCACGACGAAGGGACGACAGGTCGTTTATCTGCCAAGCGATACCGAGCCTTTCCAGGTACTGGAAAGCGTTACAGACATGCACTATTGGGTGCTGCTGCGGATGAACAACAGCGCTACCCGGCAGACATTGATGACACATTTTTCCCTCGCTGACCGCCAGCAGGTCAGCGATAACCTCAGCGATCTGATGAACCGCCTGGTGAAAACCTGGGGCGTCTACGACCACTCAATGATCAATGGGCAGAGCCGCGCGATCAAGGGTGACGCCTTTACCTGGTTGAGCGATTCGACCCGTGATGCCATGTTCGCGGAAGCCACGCTTTCCCTGACCTCCAACGGCGATCTGCGCAAGCAACTGTGGATCGGTTATCTCAGCGCAGGTGTCAAAGTATTTGGCCCGATGGCAGTGGTCGGATGGCCGATAGCGCTTCCAGTGATCGGCGCCAGCATTGCTGGCATGGGTTTGAACATCGATCAGGCGGTCAACGGAAAAACCACCGCGCAACGCAAGGCCGGGATCCTCGGTGCAGTGCTCAACGGCATCGACATGCTGTTCAATCTCATGGTGCTCAAAGGGCCGGGGGCATTGCTGGAGACCGGCCCTGAGGTCGATGCCGCAGAAGCTCGGGAAATGGCCGACTTGACCGTAGAGAACAGCGACGAGCTGAAACGGGCACTGCCCGAAAAAACCTTGAAGCCAGTGGGTTCGCCACCGATCGGTGTTCAAACGCCGACTGCCACATCATTACTCGAAGACATCCCGCGACCGCCGATACCGCAACACTGGCAAGCCAATGAATTACTGGAAGGACTGACGCCTGGCAGTGAGCCCGGCAAGCTTCAGGGGATTTACCTGCTCGACTCCACGCCCTCCACAGCCATCATGATCGACGACTGCGCCTACTACGTGCGTTACGAAACCGACCTCAACGGTGGCGGCCACTGGGCCATCATCGACCCCGCGAAACCCGACAGTTTTACTGGTTCCATCGCCATACGCCTGAACGCTGAGGGCGAGTGGGAAACCATGCCACGCGGCGGTCTCAAGGGGGGCGGCAAGCCATCTGCGCTGGCAGGATCCCGCGGTCAACGCCAACCTGTCCCAGCACCGATAACCACCCTGCCGGCATCCGAATACGACGTGCCTGCCCCCCTCAAATCGCATCTTGAGCAAGGCGCGGCGGGGCTCGACGATGAGGCACTACGGGATGTCTACGACAGCCTCAACGCGTTCGATGCCTACCGCGATTTCAAGGTCATCAGAAAACGTCTCTACCACGACGCCTTGGAGTTCTTTGCCACACTGCAATTGCCTGGGCGCCCTCCCATGCCGGTACTGGCGACAGACGCGACTGCCGAGGAGATCATCGACAGGATTCTGCAACATGCCCGAGGGCTGGTCATCGGTGAAAGTCATACCGCTATCGGCAGTAAACAATGGCTGATCGAAAACATGGAGTTACTCGCCAGCAAACAAGTGAAGACCCTGTACATGGAACACCTGCTGACCGACTTTCACCAGGCGGCCCTGGACGAGTTCTTCCGCACCGGCGTCATGCCCAAGGATCTCGAGACTTACCTGAAAGCGCTTGATGTCGGCAACATGACTGATCCATTGGAGCGTTACACGTTTCTTGAACTGGTCAGGGAAGCCAGAAAACAAGGCATCCATATACAGGCCATTGATTGCATGGCGAGCTACCGGCTCTACGGCATGGAGATCATGACTGCCCAGGCGCTCACGGTCGACGAGACTGCACGGCAGAAAATGATGAACTACTTCGCCAGATCGGTCATTCGTGCCGATCAGGCAGCGCGGGGCGCACACAAGTGGGTCGCTCTGATGGGCAACTCCCACTCGAACACCTTCGACGGCGTTGCCGGCGTCAGCGAGCTGGAAGAGGCCATCGGTATCCGTGTCGAGGATGTCGCCGAAGGAGTATCACGTGGCATCGAAGTCGACCCGGGGAAAATCCTCCCGCTGGGCGGTACCGCGTTTGACCGCTCCGCACTGGTGCGAGGCGACCTGCGGCTGCAAATGGAAACACCGTGGATCGCACAAACCATGGCGGAATTCGAAACGCTGCTGCCGCGTTACGGTATGTACTCCTTGAAACAACAACCCAACATGACATTTATCGTGCATCGCAGTCGCAGCAAAGAACTGGTGCGCACCATTATTGAAAATGACGGGAGACGCTTCTACATCGAACGCCCGAGCTGGCCTTCGGTCAGCGGTAAACGCTATGACAGCATCAAGACGTTGCTACAGGCACTGGATGAGATGGGCATGAGCCTCGCTGGCTGGTCGAAACCGCTGTAACGCAGACACAAAAAAGCCGTGTGAAATCGAATTTCACACGGCTTTCGGTGACAGCGCTCAAGCCATCAAGGCTTGTGCGGGATCACTCCCACTCTATTTATGAATAGGGGGCAAGAACTGTCTATTAACGACACCTGCCTTACAAATACCATGAAAACTATCAATGCATGAGCAGGCTTAGCGGTGCGCACGCACACACCTAATGCCTTCATTCAAGGTGGGAATACTCACGTCATTTTCCGTGCTGACTGTGATGTGCTGCGGGAATTTCCGTTGAATCAGCGGTTACCCTGACTGATCAGTTTGCCGATCAGCATTTTTTTGTCCTTTGTGAGAATTTCCAAAGTCCAGACTTGGTCTCCGTCAATCCACACACCGTTGAAAAACAACAGCGTGAACGAGTTGTTCTCATTGCTTTGAGCGCTTGCTTGGCGCAGCTCCCCTTTTTCATCAACAAGTGCAAATGCTTTGTTGTCCGGGGTGAGCAAAATAGCTTTCACCAAAAATTCAAGGGTCTGACCGCCCTGGGCTTCAACCACTACTTTTTGTATTGCGCGACTCTCCAAACCGTTCATATCAGTACCTTACTTGCACATCCGTTCCAAAGCGCGAAAACCGCGCCTTTCTTACTGACGTTGCCCAGCGTTTGACGGCTGGGCTTGTGTGTACCTGGTGCAAGCTTCCTAGGACATTCTTGAAGACGCTCAACGGTAATCTGGACTCGACCGGGTCATGGATATGCGAGTAGTTGAGCCATACCAGCAACACATAAGCTCAGTCCTACGAGGAGCGCAACTCTGAAACGCTTCTGGTAAGGCCGGTAATGGGAACTTTCGATCTTCTCGAACTCGGCTTCTCCGATGCCAGCGTCGTTCCTCGCGTACGAGGCGATTTGCAGATTACGCTTTGATCTGTCCGGGTCACGCTTCGCCTCAACGTAGCGCGAATAGTTCCAGTACGAAATGCCAAGCTCTGCTGCGCACAGCGTCCATAAAACTGTCTGGATGACCAATACCGATGTCGACACTTTGTGCCTTCCTGCTTAGACGAGCTGCCAATGGCGACGCGAAAAACGCCCCTCTATTACGGCCTTGGCCCCGCGCTTGACGGCGGGGCCTGGGCTTACCTAGGCGCAGTGTTAGACCTTCACTGGGGATGTCAGAATGTTCGGATCGATAACGATCAAGATCGGATAGGTCACCCCATACTGCTGTTCGTTGCCGGCAACAGCTTGATAGCCAGCTGCAATTGAAGCATCGACGATGTCTTCGATGCAGTCCCGCGTGGTCCTCTGAAGTAGATTCCAAGCAAGCTGGCCAGCAGCGGTTTGACGCTGATTAAGAGCGAGTTCTGCCATCTGGGCCATCTGCTCATCTCCAGGCCTAACTGCATACTTCATGATCTCACCTGTCCTCCAGCCCTTTTCCCAGTAGAACTGGTACTCGGATAAGATATTGCCCTTGCCCGGACGGCGGCTTACAACGAGCTGACGCAGATGCTCCGACTCCTGATGTGTACACGTCACTCCTGGGTCAGAAATATCAAGCACATGTGCCTCAGGTTTAAGATTTGCCTGATACACGTTGGGACTAGCATTGGGTCCTCCAGCACTCCCCACAGCGAACGCGCGACTCGTCGTGAAAAATAAGCCCTTGTGGAGCGGCGCGCTCCCCTTCAGGACGCCACGTCCAGTCAACTTCCACTGAGTGATGGTAGAGGGTGTGCCGTGTAGCCAGTCTGTGAATATGTTCACTGCTCTTTCCTTAATGGCGCTGCCGCCAACTGAGTTTCTTCATAGCGATCTCTCTTCCCGATGATTCTAGGGATTTAGCCCCGACTGGCGGGGCTGTGATGCGGCGGGATTTTCCTACTTGGCTGCGGTTCGTTTTGGTCTGACAGAAAAATACCAAACCAGACCGATTACCCAAATGGCGAGAATCGATGCTAGTGCATGAATTGGTGAAGCAAACCAGTAGATTGGCGCGCCATTACTACGCCAATCTGAAATAGGAAGCTCCTTGGTCACGTAGTCATCTGAGCAAGCCTGAATAGCTTTGTTGAACTCTTCTGCGTCAAGCTCTCTCAACCTCTGTTTCAGGTCACCCTGAGGGCAGGTGGTGAACGATGGTACGGTGTATCTGTACTCGCTTACGTAACCGTCGAATGGGAAATGAAGCAGCAGAACCAAGATCGACATCGTGAACGTTGTAAGTACGACCCACCCCGGGCCAGAGCCCTTTTGAATTGCATCTTCCATGACTTCCTCTTAGGCCAATCAAGGGCTCTTGGTGTAGCGAATTGTCCTTTGTACTGGAAATCACACTCGGATCTTCACAGGTTCCAGTGTTCCTCAATCTGGTAGAGCGGGCGACCAACCATCAGCGTCTGAATGGCCGCGATGTGGGCCGTATAATCTTCCTCGGTGAAGCTGGTCCAACTCGAGTTCGCCTTTTGGGCTTTGGAGAATGCTGCCGCCGCTGCCGGATAGGAAGCCTTGTTCCGGCGCAAATACGCTTTCAGCCCAAGGAAAAGCTGCCTGTCCAAGGGTGGGTGCAGCTGCTCCACCTGGGGGTGGCTGTAATGCTCACCGCAAACGAATACCGACTTGAGGTAGATATTTACGATCTTCTGGGCGTGGCCAAAACTGAAACCTTCAATACCCCGGAGCTGAGCTTCATCAAAGATTTTACGCATGAAGCCGAGAAGCCAAACATCAACATCAGGGCCAATTTGAGCAGGTGTAGTAATAGCTTGCAGTCCGCTTGAATCGATCAGTTCGAAAGCAATCTGGTTACCGCCGCCTTTGAGGCCACGTGTGTAAGCTCGAGCTGCGCACCAGCGAGCAAAGTTGTGGCGATGCAACTCGATGGTGTAGGGCTGTGCTGGTGTGGTCATTCTATGTCCCTAGAAAAGATCGAAGTCGCTGGCTGGCTCTGCGGCCTCTGCCTTGGTTTCCTTTTCAGCCAACTCAGCCAGCTTCTCCAACGCCTCATCCCAGAGGCGCTTGACCCTTGGCAACAGGCCGTACAACTCGACGCCGAACTCAGGCGTCAGCAGCTCGGAAACGAGCTGGATGTTATCGTCTTCTCGAATCAGGCCGACTGAAGAGATGAGGTAGAAAGAGGCCTCCCCGAGCTGCTGGCGAGGCGGTAGGTCAGCTGTTCTCGCCTCGGCAGCAGCGATGTTCGACTCAAGCACACCTTCAGCCGCAAACCAGCACTTCTCCATGCTCTTTGCGTCCTGGGGTTGTCGCAGCATCAGGCCTTGCATCTGCTCGATAGCACGTTCCTTTTGAGCCTTCGAGAGCTTCATAACTGGCCCTGCGTTTCATGGCGACTCATGTTGATATCCATCTCAATGAAGACTCCCAAGAAGGATTACTGATATCACTATGCCAGCGCAAGCTCAAATGCATGCCGAATAGTAGCGGGATCGACAAGCGTGATGCCGCCTACGCCATAACGGCCAAACGTGATCGTTTCTTGTCGGCCGTTGATGGAGTAGTTGTAGCGAAACGAGATTGACCCCACCGCCGTCACAGCCACATGGAGCCCGTCTCGGTCATTCACCTTGTAGAGTTCTTCTTTCGGTTTGAGATTACGCAGCTTGGTATCGGTCAGCATGGGGTCCGCGGATTCCGTTCAAAAAATACCATGCTAAAAAACGAACCCAAAATCGTAGGGAAACCCAATGAAAACGGGCGAATAATGGGATTTATACCATGCTCTCCTCAACAGAGATGACATGGCATTTTGCTCAGTCAATACCCCTTACCATGCCACATAAACATGGTGCTTGGCGATGCACAAAGCTGCCGGAAAGTGCCAGACCCAAAAAGCCAAAAGCCCGCAACTACGCGGGCTTCATGGCATTTCTTGCTAGAGGATGCCGGTCAATGCCGGACGTCCAATCACTCCCACTCAATGGTCGCTGGCGGCTTGCTCGACACGTCGTAAGTGACGCGGGAGATGCCTTCGATTTCATTGATGATGCGGCCGGAGACGGTTTCCAGCAGTTCGTAAGGCAGGTGCGCCCAACGTGCGGTCATGAAGTCGATGGTTTCTACGGCACGCAGGGCTACAACCCAAGCGTAACGACGGCCATCGCCTACAACGCCAACCGATTTGACTGGCTGGAACACGACGAAGGCCTGGCTGACTTTGTGGTACCAGTCGGCTTTGCGCAGTTCTTCGATGAAGATGTGGTCGGCACGACGCAGCAGATCGGCGTATTCCTTCTTCACTTCACCGAGGATGCGCACGCCCAGGCCCGGGCCCGGGAACGGATGACGGTAGACCATGTCGTACGGCAGGCCCAGCTCCAGACCCAAACGACGGACTTCGTCCTTGAACAGTTCGCGCAGTGGCTCGACCAGTTTCAGGTTCATTTCTTCCGGCAGGCCGCCCACGTTGTGGTGCGACTTGATCACGTGGGCCTTGCCGCTTTTCGCGCCAGCCGACTCGATCACGTCCGGGTAGATAGTGCCCTGAGCGAGGTATTTGATGTTTTCCAGTTTGTTCGACTGGGCATCGAATACGTCGATGAAAGTGCGACCGATGATCTTGCGCTTCTTCTCCGGGTCGGCTTCGCCGGCCAGGTTGTCGAGGAACTGGTCTTCAGCGTTGGCGCGGATCACTTTGACGCCCATGTTCTCGGCGAACATGGCCATCACTTGCTCGCCTTCGTGCAGACGCAGCAGGCCGTTGTCGACAAAGACGCAGGTCAGTTGGTCGCCAATGGCTTTGTGCAGCAGCGCGGCAACCACCGAGGAGTCAACGCCGCCGGACAGACCCAGCAGCACGTTGTCGGTGCCGACTTGTGCTCGGATGTTGGCGATGGCGTCTTCAGCGATCTTCGACGGCGTCCACAATGCTTCACAGCCGCAGATGTCGAGAACGAAACGCGACAGGATGCGACCGCCCTGCTTGGTGTGGGTCACTTCCGGGTGGAACTGCACGCCGTAGTAGCCACGGTCGTCGTTGAACATACCGGCGATCGGGCAGCTTGGGGTGCTGGCGAGGATGTGGAAGTCTTCCGGCATCCTGGTGACCTTGTCACCGTGGCTCATCCATACGTCGAGGCCGAACAGGCCGTCGGCGTCGATGTGGTCTTCGATGCCATCGAGCAGGCGGCTCTTGCCGACTACATCAACGCGGGCGTAACCGAACTCACGCAGTTCGGAACCTTCAACCTTGCCGCCCAGTTGCTCGGCCATGGTTTGCATGCCGTAGCAGATACCGAAGACCGGTACGCCCAGATCGAACACTGCCTGTGGGCAGCGCGGGCTGTCGGCGACGTGTACGGACTCGGGGCCGCCGGCGAGGATGACGCCTTTAGGAGCGAATTCGCGGATCGCATCTTCGTCCATATCGAACGGGTGCAGTTCGCAGTACACACCGATCTCGCGCACGCGGCGGGCGATCAGTTGGGTGTATTGCGAACCGAAGTCGAGGATCAGGATGCGGTGAGCGTGAATATCGAGGGCCATGATTCAGTCTCGTCTAAGTCGTTCAGAAACAGTCGTGATTCAGAAACAACTCGGGGCTGAATCAAACAGCCCCGGTTGCTTACTTTATTGCTTGAAGGCTCAACCTACGCGGTAGTTTGGCGCTTCTTTGGTGATCTGCACGTCGTGCACGTGGGATTCGGCCATGCCAGCACCGGTGATCCGCACGAACTCAGGCTTGGTGCGCATTTCTTCGATGTTGGCGCTACCGGTGTAGCTCCCCCAGCAATGAATCAATTTTCGGGTCTTGCGTATCAGCAGGTTTCAGCTGGTTCATCGGGACTTCCGCGTCATT
>NZ_JBIUVX010000023.1:8901-22806 GCF_044743175.1 Pseudomonas sp. NPDC087690 | reverse complement strand
GAAATAACGGTCGGAGGAACCTTGAGCCTGGGACATGGCGCCCAGCGAACCCATGCCGCGATAAGCCTTGTACGAACGACCCTGGAACAGTTCGATTTCGCCCGGCGCTTCTTCAGTACCGGCGAACATCGAGCCCATCATCACGCAGGAAGCACCGGCTACGATGGCCTTGGACAGGTCACCGGAGAAACGGATGCCGCCGTCGGCGATCAACGGCACGCCAGTGCCTTCGAGGGCAGCGGCGACGTTGGCGATGGCACTGATTTGCGGGACGCCGACACCGGCGACGATACGGGTGGTGCAGATCGAGCCAGGGCCGATACCGACCTTGACTGCGTCAGCGCCTGCTTCGGCCAAAGCCTTGGCAGCGGCGCCGGTGGCGATGTTGCCGCCGATCACCTGCACTTCAGGGAAATTCTCTTTGACCCAGCGAACGCGGTCGATCACACCTTTGGAGTGACCGTGAGCGGTATCAACTACCACTACGTCCACACCGGCATTGACCAGAGCGGCAACGCGGTCACCGGTGTCTTTACCGGTACCGACAGCAGCGCCAACGCGCAGACGACCTTGGTCGTCCTTGCTGGCCAGCGGGTAGGCTTTGGCTTTTTCGATGTCGTTGACGGTCATCATGCCTTTGAGGGCGAATTTGTCGTCGACGATCAGTACGCGTTCGATGCGGTTTTTGTGCAACAACTCGCGAACGTCGTTCTTGTCGGCGCCTTCCTTGACCGTGACCAGGCGCTCTTTAGGCGTCATCACTTCACGGACAGTGGCTTCCAGACGGTTTTCGAAACGCACGTCACGGGAAGTGACGATGCCGACCAGGTCGCCATCGTGCAGGACCGGAACGCCGGAAATGTTGTGCAGACGGGTCAATTCGAACAGTTCACGCACCGTGGCATCAGCCTCGATGGTGATTGGGTCCTTGACTACACCGGCTTCGTAACGCTTGACCTTGCGAACTTCGGCAGCTTGCTGCTCGATGGTCATGTTCTTGTGGATAATGCCGATGCCACCTTCCTGAGCCATGGCAATTGCCAGTCGGGCTTCAGTAACGGTGTCCATTGCAGCAGAAACCAGAGGAATATTCAGCTCGATGCCACGGGTTAGGCGGGTCTTGAGACTGACTTCGTTAGGAAGCACCTCGGAATAACCAGGCACTAGGAGAATGTCGTCGAATGTCAGAGCTTCTTGGCTGATACGCAGCATCGCGGGGGCTCCCGAGCGGGAAAATGGAAGCGCGCCATTATAGTCAGACACCCCCTTCGGATCAACGTAAAACTCAGCTTAATATCAATGTTGCTGATGTACGGGAATCCCCGGATCTACAGCTCCACCTTGACCCAAGAGACAGGTTGATCGAGCCAGTCGGCGAACTCGTCGATAAAGCTTTGCTTGAAACCGGCCTCAAGCCAGTTATTGAAGATGAAACCGAGGTTGGAAAACCCGCATTCCTGCAAATACAGAAAGCCGTTAATGTCATCTTCATGCCCGCATTCGGGGCAGGTGAAGTTGTCGGTGCGCCCGGGAAACCAGTCTTCGAGGCTCTCGAACAGCGCTTCGCCGACCTCGCGGCGGCACTCGGCGCAACCGGCCTCCTCGAGAAAGCCCTTCGCCGGGGTGTAGATGCAACGCTTGGTGACGATCTCCAGGCCGTTGATTGGCTCTCCGAATGGCAACGCCTGCGGGTGCAGCACCACCGCGCGTGCACCATCGGCAATCGCGTACGCCATGCGATTGCCGGTGCGGCCGCAGGTGCTCAGCTCCTCCTTGACGATGTTCTTGCGTACCAGCCAGCGCAGGATCGCCCGGGCCCGGGGTTCATGGACCGGCAGGGTGGAGATTTTCGGGACGATGATGCTTTGCGAATTCATGGAAAGTCCTGCGGTGTGGCTGCTGACGCCTTCGCGAGCAGGCTCGCTCCCACACTTTGAATGCATTCCAACTGTGGGAGAGCTTGCTCGCGAAGAGGCCTTAAAGGCCGGCAGCTTAATACCTGACGAAATCCGGTCAAGTGCTGAGGTAGCGCCCGATCAACGCGAACCCGCTCGCCAGCACCAGCCACGTCACCAATCGCACAAACGCCTCGCGCGACAACCTCATGGTCAACCGCCGCCCGATCCACAACCCCAACGCCATGGCCGGCAACAGACAAAGCGCCAACATCAACAAGGGTAGCTCGGCATACACACCCGCGATGGCAAACAGGCTCAAACGCACCACCGTGCTGCAACTGATCAACGCACTTTGCGTGGCCCGCGCCGCTTCTTTCGGCAATCGGCTGTTGAGATAAATCGCATATAAAAAGCCGCCACTGCCAAACAGCGCACCAAACAGCCCACCCACCGTGCCCATCGGCACCGCCCACCCCACCGACATTTGCGTTGGCCGCGCTGTTACCCACAGGCTGTAAATCGCATAAGCGCTGATAAACAGCCCCATCAACAGCAGCAATACATCGGATTTCAGGTTAAGCAGAAAAATAACGCCCAACGTGCAACCGACCGCCATGCACGGCAGCAGCCGCAACAACTCGGGCTTGGCCACATCCCGCCGCGACGGCAGCAGATTGCCGAACGCCGCGACGAAATCCAGCAGCACCAGCAGCGGCACAATCTTCGACAACGGCATGAACAGAATCAGAATCGGCCCCGCGACCAGCGCCGTGCCAAATCCGGCGATACCGAACACGATATAGGCCAGAGCGATACCCAAGCCGATCAACGCCCAACCACCGGCGCCCCATGTCCACTCGCTCAACAACGCCGCCACACTCATGGGTCTACTTCCTTAATAAGTC
The DNA here is from genome assembly GCF_044743175.1 of Pseudomonas sp. NPDC087690. Classification (NCBI taxonomy): domain Bacteria; kingdom Pseudomonadati; phylum Pseudomonadota; class Gammaproteobacteria; order Pseudomonadales; family Pseudomonadaceae; genus Pseudomonas; species Pseudomonas sp. NPDC087690. The sequence goes on along the minus strand of NZ_JBIUVX010000023.1, from coordinate 20,003 downwards.
TGAGATGACTTTAGCCAGCACCAAGCGTTGCGACTAATATCTTCCAGGTCGCTTACTCATCTCGAAAAGGCATGGCTCGTGCTTTCAACCCGTCAATTGCGTTATTTCGTCGAAATCGCCGACTGCGGCAGTTTCAGTGCGGCGGCTGAACGTTTGTTTATCGCGCAATCAGCGCTGAGCCGGCAGATCAAGGACATGGAAACGCGTCTGCAAACGCCGCTGTTCGAGCGTACGGCGCGCCAGCCCCGGCTCACTGCGGCGGGGGAAGCATTTTTGCCGCGCGCTCGGAATCTGCTGAACGAACTGAGCAAGGCCAGCGCCATGGCCACTGCGGTTGGCAATGGCCAACGCGGCACTTTGCGCCTGAGCCATTCGAGTACGGTGACGATCAGCGGATGGCTTCTTCAGCAGATCAGCACCTACCTTGATCAGCAGAGCGGCGTGTCGCTGGACATCGGCAAGTTGTCTTCCGAGGCGCAACTGGAAGAACTGGCCGAAGGGCGCCTCGATATCGGTCTGTTGCGGTTGCCGGTGTTGCGCCAGCGCGAAGGCATTCAGATTGTGCCGCTGTTCACTGAACGGTTGCTACTGGCGGTACCGCACAATCATTACCTGGCAAATGCCAACACTGTGCAACTGGTGCAATTGAAGGACGAGGCGTTTATCTCGATCCCGCATCCACAACGCGGCGGCTTGAGTTATCTGTGTGCCGACCTGTGCATGCGTCAGGGTTTCTTCCCGAAAGCGGCGCGGGTGATGTCGCGCAAAACCACGCAGTTACAGTTGATTCAGGCCGGTTTCGGTATCGCCCTGCTGCCGGAATCAATGCGGGACATCGCCCCGAGCGGCGTGCGCTTTCTGCCGCTGGCCGATGCTGACTGCCAAAGCACCGTCGCCCTCGCCTATCGCCAGAATCCGTCACCTTTGATCCACCACTTCATCGAAACCTTCACAACCCCCTTGTAGGAGTGAGCCTGCTCGCGATCGCGGTTGAACATTCAACCTATCCTGCGACTGACACACCGCTATCGCGAGCAGGCTCACTCCTACAGGGGACTTGTGGTGATTCGACGGCAAATGCCTTTAAACTGCGCCCCATGATTAAAGATCCCTTTGCAAGACTTGGCCTGGACCGTGAAGTCCTGACCGTCAGCCAGCTCAACGGCCGTGCGCGGGTGTTGCTCGAAGACGTGTTCAGCAACATCTGGGTCGAAGGCGAAATCTCCAACCTCGCCCGCCCGGCGTCCGGCCACATCTATTTCACCCTCAAGGACAGCGGCGCGCAGGTGCGTTGCGCGCTGTTCCGGCAGAACGCCGCGCGAGTGCGTCAGGCGTTGAAGGACGGCCTGGCAGTTAAGGTACGCGGCAAGGTCTCGCTGTTCGAGGGCCGTGGCGACTATCAGTTGATTCTCGACACCGTTGAGCCGGCCGGTGACGGCGCGCTGCGTCTGGCTTTCGATGCACTCAAAGAAAAGCTCAGCGCCGAAGGCCTGTTCAGCGCCGAACGCAAAGTGCCGCTGCCCGCGCATCCGCAGCGCATCGGCATCATCAGCTCGCCGACCGGCGCGGTTATTCGCGACATCATCAGCGTGTTCCGCCGCCGTGCACCGCAAGTACAACTGACGCTGATCCCGACCGCCGTGCAGGGCCGCGAAGCCACCGCGCAAATCGTCCGCGCGCTGAAAATGGCCGATGCCCGTGGCTTCGACGCGTTGATCCTCGCCCGAGGCGGCGGTTCGCTGGAAGACCTCTGGTGCTTCAACGAAGAAGCCGTGGCCCGCGCCGTTGATGCCTGTGTGACGCCGATTGTCAGCGCCGTCGGCCATGAAACCGATGTGTCGATCAGCGACTTTGTTGCCGACGTCCGCGCCCCTACGCCGTCTGCGGCTGCCGAGTTACTCGCGCCCGATTCCAGCCATTTGATCCGTCAGGTCGAAAGTCTGCATCGCCGTTTGGTGATGCGCATGCGCGACCGTTTGATGCGTGATCGCCTGCGTCTGGAAGGCATGGCGCGTCGCTTGCGTCATCCCGGCGAGCGTCTGCGCCAGCAAGCGCAACGTCTGGACGATCTGGACATGCGCATGCGTCGGGCGTTCGAACGTCATCTCAATACTCGCCGCGAACGCCTGATTCGCCTGGAAACCCGCCTCGCCGGGCAACATCCGGGACGGCAATTGGCGATGTTGCGCCAGCGCCTCGACAGCCTCGCCGAACGTCTGCCACGGGCCATGCGCGAAGGCCTGAAAAACCGTCGCCTGCAATTGCACAGTCAGATGCAGACGCTGCACGTGGTCAGCCCGCTGGCAACGCTCGGCCGTGGTTACAGCATTCTGCTCGATGAGCGCGGCCATGCGATCCGCAACGCCGCGCAGACCCACACTGGCCAGCGCCTGAAGGCCAAACTGGGCGAAGGCGAACTGCAAGTGCGCGTCGAGGACAATCACCTGACGCCTGTCACCCTCTCTTTACTGGACTGATCCATGCCGCGTTTTCTGGCTCCATTGTTTCTGCTCTGTCTGACCTTCAATGCCCACGCCGACAGCTACATCACTCGACTGCTGAACAAACCGGTGCCGGGCGGCGTCGCAGTGGTTGATCTGGGCGCGGCCGCGCAGGCGCCGAAAGCCACGTATCAGGGCAAACCGGTGCTGGTGGTGAAAGAACAGAACAACTGGCTGGCGATTGTCGGCGTGCCGTTGACGGTGAAGCCGGGCGCGCAACAGATCAGCAGTGGCGGGCGCAATCTGCCGTTCACCGTGGGCAACAAGAAATACCCGGAACAGCGCATCACCCTGAAGAACAAACAGCAAGTAAACCCGGATCAGTCGAACCTCAAGCGCATCGAGGGCGAACTGGCCGAGCAGATCAAGGCTTACCGCAGCTTCAGCCCGAACACGCCAAGCAATCTGCTGCTGGACAAACCGGTCAATGGACCGCTGTCGAGCAAGTTTGGCGTGCGCCGCTTCTTTAATGGTGAGGAGCGCAATCCGCACGCCGGCCTCGACTTCGCAGTGCCGGCCGGAACGCCGATCAAGACCCCGGCGGCAGGCAAGGTAATCCTCACCGGCAACTACTTCTTCAACGGCAATACCGTGTTTGTCGACCATGGGCAGGGCTTTATCAGCATGTTCTGCCACATGTCGAAGATTGATGTGAAAGTCGGCGATCAACTGGCGCGGGGCACGGTGGTCGGTAAGGTTGGCATGACCGGTCGCGCGACCGGGCCGCACATGCACTGGAATGTCAGCCTGAATGATGCGCGGGTGGATCCGGCGATTTTCATTGGTGCATTTCAGCCTTAAAAAATAGAGCGAAGCTTATGGCCTCATCGCGAGCAGGCTCACTCCTACATTGGACCGGTGTTGTGAACACGATCAACTGTAGGAGTGAGCCTGCTCGCGATGAGGCTTATGCTGTACTCAAACCCCCCTGACACCCCATCATCCCCAATTGCGCCCCAATCAAACCTCGCGCAAATATCACAACGATCAGCAATCTCCAGCGCAATAAAATCCCGCAAAAACCCGCTTTACGAGTATTCCTCTCAATTTTTTTCGACTGCTTGCCAACCTCTCCCCTCGCGGTTAGGGTTGAAGGCATGAAAACCTCTCACACCCTTATTCAGCTTCGCCAGCACCGCAGCCTGTGCCTTGTCAGCGCACGACTGCCGGGCTGAATCGCGGCACCTCGTCCCACGCTTTTCCCAGAACATTCGTAACACCGGCAGGCCGCCTCTTTTCGGCCCAGACAATAAGGAATTTCCCGATGAGCATGCTCAAAGATCCGTCTTCGAAATACCGCGCGTTTCCTGTCATCAACCTGCCGGATCGCACCTGGCCGTCGAAAACCATCGACACCGCGCCGATCTGGTGCAGCTCCGACCTGCGCGACGGCAACCAGTCACTGATTGAGCCGATGGACGCGGTGAAGAAACTGCGTTTCTGGAAAACCCTCGTGCAAGTCGGCGTGAAGGAAATCGAAGCGTCGTTCCCGGCCGCTTCGCAAACCGACTTCGACTTCGTGCGTACCCTGATCGAAGAAGGCCACATCCCGGACGACACCACCATTCAGGTGCTGACCCAGGGCCGTGAAGACTTGATCGAGCGCACCTTCGAATCCCTGCGCGGCGCGAAGAAAGCCATCGTTCACCTGTACAACGCCACCTCGCCGTCTTTCCGTCGCATCGTTTTCAACCAGGACAAGGACGGTATCAAGGCCATCGCCGTGAACGCCGCCAAGCTGTTCGTCAAATATGCAGCCATGCAGCCGGACACCGAATGGACGTTTGAATACTCGCCGGAAACCTTCAGCGCTACCGAGCTGGAATTCGCCAAGGAAGTCTGTGATGCGGTGATCGAGGTGTGGAACCCGACGCCTGAGCACAAGATGATCCTCAACCTGCCCGCCACCGTTGAATGCGCAACGCCGAACATCTACGCCGACCAGATCGAGTGGTTCGGCCGCAACATCAACCGTCGTGACAGCGTGATCATCAGCCTGCACACCCACAACGACCGTGGCACCGGCGTCGCTGCCACCGAGCTGGGCCTGATGGCTGGCGCCGATCGCGTCGAAGGCTGCCTGTTCGGCAACGGCGAACGCACCGGCAACGTCGACCTCGTCACCGTCGCATTGAACATGTACACCCAGGGTCTCGACCCGCAGCTGGACTTCTCCGACATCGACGGCGTGCGTAAAGTCGTTGAGGAGTGCAACCAGATTCAGGTTCACCCGCGTCACCCGTACGTTGGCGACCTGGTGCACACAGCGTTCTCCGGCTCGCACCAGGATGCGATCCGCAAAGGCTTCTCCCAACAGAAACCGGACGCACTGTGGGAAGTGCCGTACTTGCCGATCGACCCGGCCGACATTGGCCGCAGCTACGAGGCGGTGATCCGCGTCAACAGCCAGTCGGGCAAGGGCGGCATCGCTTACTTGCTGGAGCAGGAATACGGCATCAGCCTGCCACGTCGCATGCAGATCGAATTCAGTCAGGTCGTGCAGCGTGAAACCGACCGTCTGGGTCTGGAGATGACCGCCAAGCAGATCCACTCGCTGTTGATCAGCGAATACCTGCAAGCCAACACCCCGTACGCGCTGGTCAGCCATCGCCTGCAGGAAGAAAACGGCAACAGCGCCGTCGAAGTGGAAGTGGCGAGCAAAGGTCAGGGCGAAACCAACCTGCACTGGCGCGGCAAGGGCAACGGTGCGCTGGAAGCACTGGTCGCCGGTCTGCCGGTTCCGGTGGAGATCATGGACTACAACGAACACGCGATTGGCGCAGGTACCAACGCCAAGGCAGCGGCGTACATCGAGCTGCGGGTGAACGGTGAACGTGCGGTGCACGGCGTGGGTATCGATGAAAACATCACCACGGCCAGCTTCAAGGCGCTGTTCAGCGCACTGAACCGCTCGCTGAGCCAGCCTGAGGCGAAAGCGGCGTAAGCCTTTGCTGCAATGCAAAAGGCCCCGAAGTGCGAACTCCGGGGCCTTTTTTTGCCTGATGCGCTCGTTCCCATGCTCCGCGTGGGAACGATCAGTTACCTCAGGTGAACTCGAAGGTGTCGGCATCCAGATTCGCCGGGAAGCGCTCACGATAAGCCGCCAATGGTGCGGCCTCCAAAACCACCTTGAACACGCCGTCCGCCTCCCCCGCCGCCAGCAAGGTTTCACCCTGGAAATCCAGCACCTGACTGTCGCCGGTGTAAGCGAAACCCTTGCCGTCGGTGCCAACGCGATTCACCGCCGCCACATAGCAGAGGTTTTCGATCGCTCGCGCTGGCAACAGGCGATTCCAGTGCAGACGTCGCGCACCCGGCCAGTTGGCGGTGTACAGCAGCAGATCTGTGTCCTGCGCATCGCGGCTCCACACCGGGAAACGCAGGTCGTAACAAATCAGCGGGCGGATACGCCAGCCCTTGAGTTCGAACTGCACCTGCCGTTCGCCGGGGGTGTAATGGTTGTGCTCGCCGGCCATGCGGAACAGATGACGCTTGTCGTAATGCAGCACTTCACCGTCCGGCCGCGCCCACAACAGGCGATTGCGATGGCTGCCGTCAGCAGCCTGAATAATCACGCTGCCGGTAATCACCGCATCGAGTTTCGCCGCCTGAACGCGCAGCCATTTACTGGTCGGACCGTTCTCGGCTTCGGCGAGCGTTTCTGACTCCATGGAGAAACCGGTGGTGAACATTTCCGGCAGGATGATCAGATCAGCGCCCTGTGCCTGCTCCAGCAACTGCTCGAAATGCTCGAAGTTGGCCTGACGGTCGTGCCAGGCCAAAGTGGTCTGGATCAGCGCCAGATTGAGATCGGGTAATGCACTCAGATCACGCATAGTTTCGCCGCCGCCTCACGCAGCGTCTCCTCGCGTTTGGCAAAGCACAGGCGCACGAGGCGCTGGCCTTCAGGTGGGTTCTGGTAAAACACCGACACCGGGATACTCGCCACGCCGTGTTCGCGGGTCATCCACATGGCCATCTCGACGTCATTCAGGTCAGGACGGATCTGTGAGTAATCGACCAGTTGGAAATAGGTGCCGGTGACACGTTTGAAGGTGAAGCGCGACGGCGTCAACAGATCACAGAACAGGTCGCGCTTGGCCTGATAGAAACCCGGCAGTTCTTCGACGTGTTCCGGGTGCTCGGCCATGTAATCGGCCAGGGCATATTGCAGCGGAGTGACACCGCAGAAACTGACGTACTGGTGGACTTTGCGCAGTTCGGCCGTCAGCGCCGGCGGCGCGACGACGTAGCCGGTCTTCCAGCCGGTGACGTGATAGGTCTTGCCGAACGAGCTGACCACGAACGCGCGCTGATACAGCTCTTCATGGGCGAGCACACTGACGTGCGGCACGCCGTCAAACACCAGGTGCTCGTAGACTTCGTCGCTGATCAGGTAAATGTCGCGATCGCGGATCAGCGCTGCGAGTTGATCCAGTTCCGCACGACTGATCAACGCGCCGCTTGGGTTGTGTGGGGTGTTGATGACGATCATTTTCGTGCGCGGGCTCAGGGCCGCGGCGAGCTGGTCGAAATCGATGGAGAAATCTTCCGGGTTCAATTGCACATGCACGCAGCGACCACCCGCCAACTCCGTGGCCGGCTCGTAGCTGTCGTAGCACGGATCGAACACGATGACTTCGTCGCCGCTGTGGATAACCGCCTGAATCGCACAGAAGATCGCCTGGGTCGCGCCCGGTGTGACCGTCACTTCGCTGTCGGCATTGACCTGCACGCCATAGCTGCGAGCGATTTTCGCCGCAATCTGCTCGCGCAAGGCCGGCAATCCGGTCATCGGCGAATACTGGTTATGACCACTGGCAATGTGCCGACCGACCGCGTCACGCAGAGACTGCGGGCCGTCAAAATCAGGAAAACCCTGGGACAGGTTGATCGCGCCGGTTTGCGCCGCGAGCTGAGACATCTGCGTGAAAATAGTGATGCCGACATTCGGCAGCTTACTGGTGATCATCGGGGGTTCCCTGCTCAACACCCGGCTCTGACGACGGCGCGGGAGAGCCCGAGGATAGCCCATCCGGCGCCCATAAAAAAAGGGCGCCGGATGGCGCCCTTCTCTCATGCTGATCGTTGCTGATCATTCCTACGCTCTGCGTGGGAATGCAGCCTTGGACGCTCTGCGTCCGCCGCTTTTGTGACGCAGAGCGTCACGGGATACATTCCCACGCGGAGCATGGGAACGATCAACAGCCAGCGACCTTATTTCTTGTCGCGGCGCTTCTTGTCGGCTTTCTTGCTGTGCGACATCATCCGACGCTTCCTGTTGACCTGGCGGTCGGTCAGCGTGTTTTTGTTGCCTTCGTACGGGTTCTCGCCGCCCTTGAACTCGATGCGGATCGGCGTACCGACCAGCTTCAGCACACGACGGTAAGTATTCTCCAGATAGCGCACGTACGACTTCGGCACTTTCTCGATCTGGTTACCGTGGATCACGATGATCGGCGGGTTGGCACCACCCAAGTGGGCGTAGCGCAACTTGATCCGGCGGTTGTTGACCATCGGTGGCGCGTGCTCGCCAACCGCATCTTCCAGAATCTGGGTCAGACGGTTGGTCGGCCAGCGGGTGACCGCCGACTTGAACGAGTTCTGCACCGAAGCGTAGAGGTTGCCCACGCCAGTACCGTGCAAGGCCGAGATGAAGTGAATGTCGGCGTAGTCAACGAAGAACAACCGACGCTGCAACTCGACCTTGACGAAGTCGCGCTCGCTCGGCGTCATGCCGTCCCATTTGTTGATCGCGATCACCAGCGCACGACCCGACTCGATGGCGAAGCCCAGCAGGTTGAGGTCGTGATCGACCACACCTTCGCGGGCGTCCATCACAAAGATCACCACGTTGGCGTCTTTGATCGCCTGCAGGGTTTTGACCACGGAGAATTTTTCGACTTCTTCGTGGATCTTGCCGCGCTTGCGCACACCAGCGGTGTCGATCAGCGTGTACTTCTCTTCATTGCGTTCGAACGGAATGTAGATACTGTCGCGCGTGGTGCCCGGCTGGTCGTAAACGATAACCCGGTCTTCACCGAGCATACGGTTGACCAGCGTCGATTTACCGACGTTGGGACGACCGATGATGGCGATCTTGATCCCGTCTTTTTCGCTCGGGCCAGGAATGCGCTTGGCTTCCTCGCCTTCGGCAACGATCTCTTCTTCGCCGTCTTCCGGCTCTTCTTCGTCTTTCGGGAAATCACCCAGGGCGATTTCCAGCATCTGCGTGATGCCACGGCCGTGAGCACCGGCGATCGGAATCGCGTGGCCCATGCCCAGTGGCGCGAATTCAGCGCGGGCCATTTCCGGGTCGATGTTGTCGACCTTGTTGGCCACCACGTAGGAACGCTTGTTACGTTTGCGCAGGTGTTCGGCGATCATCTGGTCGGCGGCGGTGAAACCGGCCTTGGCATCTACCAGGAACAGCACAACGTCTGCTTCTTCAATGGCCAGCAACGACTGCTCGGCCATTTTTTCGTCCATACCGTGCTCGTCACCGGAGATACCACCGGTGTCGACCAGAATGTAGGAACGCCCTTGCCACTTGGCCTCACCGTACTGGCGATCACGGGTCAGACCGGACAAGTCGCCGACAATGGCGTCGCGAGTCCTGGTCAGGCGGTTGAACAAGGTGGACTTGCCGACGTTCGGTCGGCCCACCAGGGCGATTACGGGAACCATGCGGCTCTCCACTTCGTTATTTCAGAAAATACAAAAGCCGCTGCGAGGCAGCGGCTGGTGCTCGGGGCAACGCCTGTTAGCGCTGCAAGCCCCATGAATCCGGGGCCGCCTGGGGGTTTAACCCCAAGCATAGTTGTTACTTGATGGTCAGGGCTTCCAGTTTGCCGCTGTTGCCATATACATAAATCGTGTCACCCACCACCAGCGGACGGGCACGCAGGCCGTCGCTGTCGATGCGCTCACGGCCGACGAAACGACCGTCAACCTGACTCAGCAGGTGTAGATAACCTTCCAGGTCACCCACTGCAACATAGCTGGAGAACACTTCCGGAGCCGACAGTTGACGGCGAGCCAGCGAATCGTTGCTCCACAATGCTGTGGTGGAACGCTCGTCGACGCCTTCAACGGTGCCCGAAGACAGGCTCACGTAAACGCTGCCGAAACCCTGAGCAATACCAGCGTAGCTCGACGCATCGCGCTGCCAGAGTTGACGACCGCTTTCCAGGTCCAGTGCCGCAACGCGACCCTGATAGCTGGCAACGTACAAAGTACCGCCGGACAGCAGCAGACCGCCGTCGATGTCGACCACGCGCTCCAGTTCCGAACGACCTTGTGGAATCGCAATGCGTTGTTCCCAGACCGGCACGCCGTTGGAAATGTCCAGAGCAACCACTTTACCGGTCGACAGGCCAGCCACCGCGAGGCGGTTGGTCACCAGCGGGGCACTGGTGCCACGCAGGGTCAGTACGGCAGGGGTGCTGTCATACACCCAGCGCTGAGTACCGGTCGATGCATCCAGACCGATCAGACGATCGTCCTGAGTCTGCACAACCACCACGTCACCGTTGTTGGCCGGTGGCGCGAGGACTTCGCTGTTGACGCGAGCGCGCCACTTCTCTTCACCGTTGCTGGTGTCCAGAGCGACGACTTCACCGCGCAGGGTGCCGATCAGAACCAGACCGTAACCCACGCCAACGGCGCCGGAGACAGGCAGGTCAAGATCCTGCTTCCATTTCACGTCGCCATTGCCGCGATCCATGGCCATCACCACGCCGGTCACATCGGCGGCGTAGATGGTGTCACCGTCGATCGCCGGCACCAGCATATTGTAGGTTTCGCCCTGACCGTCACCGATCGAACGACTCCACTGCTTGTGCAGAACCACTTCTTCTTTGAAGTCGGTCAGTTCAGCCGGTGGCAATTCTTTCTTGCTGTTGCTGCTGCAACCCGCGGCCAGAAGGGCCAGAGCCAGCAATGCTGCATGCTTCCAACGGATCACGTCACGCATCCCCTTTGGCCAGGTCGTCGAGCTTGATTTGAAGGCCACCGACCGCCGCTTCATCCGACAGTGCCGCCTTGGCTTTTTGATACGCCTTGTTCGCGTCATCGGTACGGCCCAACTGCACCAGCAGGTCGCCCTTGAGTTCTTCGCGAGTCGCCAGGAACGCTTTGTCGGCGTCGCCGTCGAGCAGCTTCAGGGCATCTTCAGCCTTGTTCTGTGCGCCGAGTACCTGCGCCAGACGCTGACGGGCGATTTCGCCCAGCGCCGGGTTGGCCGGTTTGTCGACGATGGCTTTCAGCTCGGTCGCGGCGTCGTCCAGCTTGCCGCTGTCCACAGCCACTTTGGCCACGAACAGGCTGCCGTACTGCGCATAGGCAGAACCGCCGAACTCGCTGTTGAGCTTGCCGGCCAAGTCCGCAACGCGGGCGGCATCAGGCTTGCCGTCAGGCGTCAACGTGGTTTCCAGCAATTGCTGATAGAGCACCGAGGCGCCTTGCGACTGGTTGCTCTGGTATTTGTGATATGCCTGCCAGCCGAACACGATGACCAGCGCCAACAGGCCGCCGGTGACCAGAGGTTTGCCGTTGCGTGTCCACCAGTCCTTCAAATCCGCCAACTGGTCGTCTTCGGTA
>NZ_JBIUVX010000023.1:0-8891 GCF_044743175.1 Pseudomonas sp. NPDC087690 | reverse complement strand
ACTACCACTTGCTGGGCCATTTCGTCGTCACCGAGGATCAGTGCGTACAGCGCACCGCTCTTGTCGGCCTTCTTGAACTGGCTTTTGAAGCTGCCGGCGCCGGCATTGACTTGCAGGCGCAGGTTTGGAAGTTGATCGCGAACACGCTCAGCCAGGGCCAGACCGGCCAGCTCGGCTTCTTCACCGAAGGCGCAGAGGTAGACATCGACCTGACGGGAGATTTCTTCCGGGATCTGCTCGAGGGTTTCGAGCATCAACACCAGACGCTCGATGCCCATGGCGAAACCGACGCCAGTGGTCGGCTTGCCGCCCATCTGCTCGACCAGACCGTCGTAACGACCGCCCGCGCAGACAGTGCCCTGGGCGCCGAGCCTGTCGGTGACCCATTCGAAAACGGTTTTGCTGTAGTAATCGAGGCCGCGCACCAGTTTCGGGTTGAGCACGTACGGAATGCCGACGGCATCCAGACGCGATTTCAAACCTTCGAAGTGCGCACGGGATTCGTCGTCGAGGTAGTCGGCCATTTTCGGCGCATCGACCAGCACTGCTTGGGTGTCGGCATTTTTCGTGTCGAGCACGCGCAGCGGGTTGGTTTTCAGGCGACGCTGGCTGTCTTCGTCGAGCTTGTCGTGGTGCGCCGAGAGGTACTCGACCAGCGCTTCACGGTAGCGACCACGGGACTCGCTGGTGCCGAGGCTGTTGAGTTCGAGTTTGACCGCATCACGAATGCCCAGCTCGCCCCACAGGCGCCAGGTCATGGTGATCAGCTCGGCGTCGATGTCCGGACCGTCGAGGTTGAACACTTCCAGACCGATCTGGTGGAACTGGCGATAACGACCTTTCTGCGGACGCTCGTGGCGGAACATCGGGCCGATGTACCAGAGTTTCTGCACCTGGCCACCGCCGGTAATGCCGTGCTCAAGTACAGCACGCACGCACGCCGCCGTGCCTTCCGGACGCAGGGTCAGGGAGTCGCCGTTGCGGTCTTCGAAGGTATACATCTCTTTTTCGACGATGTCGGTCACTTCACCGATCGAGCGCTTGAACAGCTCGGTGAACTCGACGATCGGCATGCGGATCTGCTTGTAACCGTAGTTATCCAGCAGACGTGCGACAGTGCCCTCGAAATAACGCCACAGGGGGGTCTGTTCGGGCAGGATGTCGTTCATGCCACGAATGGCTTGCAATGACTTGCTCACTTTAAATCCTTAAATTCGTTCGGCTCTTCAGTCAGGGTCAGCCGCGCGCAATTACGGCAGCGTCAGCTTCGACCTTTTCGGCCGCTTTCTGGCGGATCAGCCTTTCCAGCTCGTCCACCAGATTGTCATTCGTCAGTTTCTGCGCCGGCTTGCCGTCGATGTAAATCAGGTTTGGCGTGCCGCCGGTCAAGCCGATATGGGCTTCCTTGGCTTCGCCGGGGCCGTTGACCACGCAACCGATCACCGCGACATCCAGCGGCACCAGCAGGTCTTCAAGGCGCCCTTCCAGCTCGTTCATGGTTTTCACCACATCGAAGTTCTGCCGTGAGCAGCTCGGGCAGGCGATGAAGTTGATGCCACGGGAACGCAGATGCAAAGACTTGAGAATGTCGTAACCGACCTTCACTTCCTCGACCGGATCGGCCGCCAGCGAGATGCGGATAGTATCGCCAATCCCCTCGGCGAGCAGCATACCTAGGCCCACGGCGGATTTCACTGTGCCCGAACGCAATCCACCGGCTTCGGTGATGCCCAGGTGCAGCGGCTGAACGATTTCTTTCGCCAGCAAGCGGTAGGCTTCGACGGCCATGAACACGTCGGAAGCCTTCACGCTGACCTTGAAGTCCTGGAAATTCAGGCGTTCGAGATGTTCAACGTGGCGCAAAGCAGATTCGACCAGCGCCGCTGGCGTCGGCTCGCCGTATTTCTTCTGCAGGTCTTTTTCCAGCGAACCGGCGTTGACGCCGATGCGGATCGGAATCCCGCGATCACGCGCTGCATCGACCACCGCACGAACACGGTCTTCACGACCGATGTTGCCCGGGTTGATACGCAGGCAATCCACACCCAGCTCAGCGACGCGCAAAGCAATCTTGTAGTCGAAGTGGATGTCGGCAACCAGCGGCACCTTGACCAGTTGCTTGATTTTGCCGAAAGCCTCGGCGGCGTCCATGTCCGGCACCGAAACGCGGACGATATCGACGCCAGCGGCTTCCAGACGATTGATTTGCGCAACGGTGGCGGCAACGTCATTGGTGTCGCTGTTGGTCATGCTCTGCACCGCGATCGGCGCATCGCCGCCCACCGGTACGTTGCCGACCCAGATCTTGCGCGAAACGCGACGTTTGATTGGAGATTCGCCGTGCATGACTTATTGACCCAACTTCAGGCGAGCAGTCTCGCCACTGGTGAACGGAGCGATATCGACCGGTTGGCCGTTGTAGCTGACCTGCGCGGCACGGGCTACGCCGAGACGCACGTTAAGCGGCGGCTTGCCGGAAACGCTGACGCTATCGCCTTTATGCTTGAGACCACTGAAGATCACTTTGCCACGACCGTCGGTCACTTGTGCCCAGCAATCGGCGCTGAACTGCAGTTGTACCTGACCATCGCCAGCAACTGGTGCGACCGCTTCTGCGGGGGCTGCCGGAGCAGCAGGAACAACCGGCGCGGTAACGGTCGGCGCTGGAGTGGCCGGCGCGTTTGGCGCTGGGGTAGCCGGAGTAGCAACAACCGGTGCCGGCGTATGAACCGGGGCGGTCGGCGTTGCAGCCGGAGCAGTTGGAGTGGTTGCCGGAGCAGCGCCTTCGGCACCGGTCGATTCAGCCGTGGTTTCGGACTGAGGCAACGCCAGTGTCGTCGAAGTGTCAGCCTGATTTTCCTCGACTGCCTGGTCTTCCGGCTCATCGATCGGGTGAATCTGGGTCGTACCGTCGGCACCTTCGACTTCAACGTGCTCAGGCGCCAGAGACGTCAGGTCCTTGGTGCGCAGCGAGGTCTGATCCTGCCACCAGACGAAACCACCGCCGATGACCGCAATCAGCAACAACAGGCTGACGATCCGCAAAATGGTGTGGGAGACCCGCACCGGCTCTTCGATACGGCCGAGGGCGTGAACATTGCTGCCTTGGGAATCGGTACCGGTGGATTGGTCGAACTGCTGAACCAGAACGGTCTGGTCCATGCCGAGCAATTTGGCATAGGCGCGAATATAACCGCGAGCGAAGGTATGCCCCGGCAGCTTGTCGAAAGCGCCGGCTTCAAGATTGCTCAGGGAAGTCACGGTGAGGTTGAGCTTGAGGGCCACTTCGGCCAGCGACCAGCCATTGCTTTCGCGGGCCTGGCGCAGGGTCTCACCGGGGTTAACGCGATTCGCTGCTACAACTTCGGGATGCGCCGCTTTCATCATTGCTCCGACAGGTATTGCTGATATTCCGGCGTACCGGGATAGAGTCGTTTTAATTGCAGGCCATAACTGGCGGCCTTGTCGCGATCTTCAAACACTTTTGCCAGCCGAACGCCGAGCAATAGACTACGTGCATTTTGTTCGGTGAGCAGGCTGAAACGGTCGTAATAGTCACGCGCGGGCACATAATGCCTGTCTTCGAAGGACAACTCAGCCATTTCCAGCAATGCGCGCGGTTGTTGACGGTTCAAACGCAGGGCCTTTTCCAGCTGTTGCTGCGCCAGATCACGCTGACCGAGCTTCGCGGCCGTCATGCCGAGGTTCTCGAACACACGCGAACGCTCAGGATACAGGGTATCGGCGGCGGCCTGTTCAAAACGCTCGTAGGCTTCTTTATAACGCTGTTGTTCGTAGAGAAAACTGCCGTAGTTGTTGAGGATGCGCGCATCGGCAGGACGGGAGGACAAAGCCTTGCGGAAGTGTTCGTCGGCCAGCTCAGGCTCCATTTCGGACTGGAACACCAAGCCGAGGGCCGCATTGGCATCCGGATCGGAACCGTCGATCTCCAGCGCCTTCTTCAGCGGCACCTTGGCCCGCTCGCTCATGCCTTGCTGCAAGTATCCCAGCCCCAGCTGCACGTAGGCAGCCCGCGCTTCATCGCGGCCCTTGCTGGTCTTCATCGGGTTGTAGTCACCCGACAGGACACAACCAGCACACAGGCTGGCCAACAGCAACAGCAGCGCAAAGCGCAGGGACATAGAGATCCTCTCTTAGTTAGTGTTCGCGGCGTTCTGTGCCAGATCGCTGTCGGCGCTCAACTCACGCACGGCGATATAACGTTCGCTGCGACGGGTGCGATCCAGCACCTGCCCTACCAATTGACCACATGCAGCGTCGATGTCTTCACCACGGGTGGTGCGGACAGTGACGTTGAAACCGGCCTGATGCAACTGATCCTGGAAACGACGGATCGCGTTGTTGCTCGGGCGCTCGTACCCGGAATGCGGGAACGGGTTGAACGGAATCAGGTTGATCTTGCACGGAATATTCTTCAGTAGCTCGATCATCTCAACGGCGTGTTCAACTTTATCGTTGATGTCCTTGAGCAAGGTGTACTCGATGGTCAGCACGCGTTTTTCGCCCAGGGACGACATGTAGCGCTGGCACGACTCGAGCAGCATCTTAAGCGGATATTTCTTGTTGATCGGCACCAATTGGTTACGCAATGCGTCATTCGGTGCGTGCAGGGACATCGCCAGGGACACGTCTATGTGCTTGGCCAGCTCATCGATCATCGGCACCACGCCCGAAGTGGACAGGGTCACGCGGCGCTTGGAGATCCCGTAGCCGAGGTCATCCATCATCAGATGCATGGCGGCGACGACGTTGTCGAAGTTCAGCAGCGGCTCACCCATGCCCATCATCACCACGTTGGTGATGGCACGGTCGACGGTTGCCGGGACACTGCCGAAAGATTTGTTGGCAATCCACACCTGACCGATGACTTCGGCGGCGGTGAGGTTGCTATTGAAGCCTTGCTTGCCGGTGGAGCAGAAACTGCAATCCAGGGCACAGCCTGCCTGGGATGAAACGCACAATGTGCCGCGCTTGCCCTGGGGAATGTACACGGTCTCGACGCAGCTGCCGGACGCCACGCGCACCACCCATTTACGGGTGCCGTCGCTGGAGATGTCCTCGCTGACCACTTCCGGACCACGGACCTCAGCAATAACCTTGAGCTTGTCGCGCAAGGCCTTGCTGACGTTCGTCATGGCGTCGAAATCATCGACACCAAAGTGGTGAATCCATTTCATTACCTGACCGGCACGGAAACGCTTCTCCCCGATTGAGTCGAAGAATTTTTCCATTTCCTGTTGAGTCAGACCCAGCAGGTTGGTTTTTACAGTCGATGTAGTCATGGATTCACCTTCACTCTTAAGCCAATGCTTAGCGAGTGGTTACTTCAGTAGCTGCGAAGAAGTACGAGATTTCACGAGCAGCTGCGGCTTCGGAGTCCGAACCGTGAACAGCGTTGGCGTCGATGGAATCAGCGAAGTCAGCGCGGATGGTGCCGGCAGCAGCTTCTTTAGGGTTGGTAGCGCCCATCAGCTCACGGTTCAGAGCGATAGCGTTTTCGCCTTCCAGAACCTGAACAACAACAGGACCGGAGATCATGAAAGCAACCAGGTCGCCGAAGAAACCACGAGCGCTGTGCTCAGCGTAGAAGCCTTCAGCTTCGGCTTTGGACAGTTGCTTCAGTTTCGAAGCTACAACGCGCAGGCCGGCTTTTTCGAAACGAGTGGTGATTTCGCCGATGACGTTTTTTGCAACAGCGTCAGGCTTGATGATGGAGAAAGTGCGTTGAACAGCCATGGTGTAACTCCAGAAACGGTAATTTGCGAAAAATTAAACCCGCGAATTATACGCGGGTTCTTGGGTATTGCCTAACCTGCGAGGACGATCAGTCCAATTCTTCAGCCCAGAGCGTCTGAACCGCTTCCAACACCTTCTCGCCAACACGACCAGAGGTATTGTCAAAATCCGGCAGCTCTTTAATCCATTGCTGCAGATCGACGAAATTGACAGAAAACGGGTCTACGCCCGGCTTGGCCTCGGCCAACTCTTCTGCAATACGTTGAACATCATTCCAACCGTAGCTCATGACAGTCTTACCAGTCAGTGCGGCGCTTCGGCCGCATGGTTAAGCGAATATTTCGGAATTTCGACGGTGATGTCTTCTTCACCAACGATAGCCTGGCAAGCCAGACGCGATTGCGCTTCCAGACCCCAGGCACGATCAAGGAAGTCTTCTTCCAGCTCGTCAGCCTCTTCCATCGAGTCGAAACCCTCACGGATGATGCAGTGACAAGTGGTGCAAGCACACACGCCGCCGCAAGCACTTTCCATCTCGATGTGGTGTTCGTGAGCCAATTCGAGAATCGAAGTGCCAGGCGCAGCGTCGACCACCATACCCTCAGGGCAGAACTTCTCGTGGGGCAGAAAAATGACCTGCGGCATCAGATATCCTCGATTTCATTCAGATTGCGCCCCGACAGAGCGGCTTTCACCGTCAGATCCATGCGGCGGGCAGCAAAGGCATCGGTCACTTGCGACAGACGCTTGGTCTGCTGCTCGATGGCATAACCATCAGTACCTTTCATCAGTTCGGCCAGCTCCTGCAGTTGCAGGTCGATAACCATGCGCTCTTCGGCGTCGAGCAAACGCTCGCCATCAACCTCAAGAGCGCCCTGCACCGCCTCAATCAGGCGCTGGGCATCGACTTGCTGCTCGCGCAGAACGCGGGCGACCTTGTCGTCATTGGCATGCTGGAACGAATCCTTGAGCATTTTGGCGATTTCGCCGTCGGTCAGACCGTAAGACGGCTTGACCTGAATGCTCGCCTCAACGCCCGAACCCAGTTCACGGGCAGAAACGCTGAGCAGACCGTCGGCGTCGACCTGGAAGGTCACACGAATTTTCGCTGCACCGGCGACCATCGCTGGAATGCCGCGCAATTCAAAGCGCGCCAGCGAGCGGCAATCACTGATCAGCTCGCGCTCACCCTGCAGGACGTGGATAGCCATGGCCGACTGGCCGTCTTTATAAGTCGTAAAATCTTGTGCGCGAGCGACAGGGATGGTGGTGTTACGCGGAATCACCTTCTCCATCAGGCCACCCATGGTTTCCAGCCCCAGGGACAGCGGAATAACGTCGAGCAGCAGCAGTTCGCCGCCATCGCGCTTGTTGCCAGCCAGCGTATCAGCCTGGATCGCGGCGCCGATGGCCACCACTTGATCCGGATCGATTTCAGTCAGCGGCTGACGACCGAAGGCTTCGGCAACGGCTTCGCGAACACGCGGCACGCGCGTCGAACCGCCGACCATGACCACAGCGTGTACGTCTTCCAGCTCGATACCGGAATCGCGAACGGCGCGGCGGCAGGCTTTCAGGCTGCGTGCGACCATTGGCTCGATCAGCGCATCGAAGGCTTCGCGGGTCAACGGCGCTTTCCAGTCGCCATAGGCCACTTCAACGCTGGCCGCATCGGTCAGGGCTTCTTTGGCCGCGCAAGCGGTTTGCAGCAGATTGCGTTGTGCGCCCGGATCGAGATCGGCGGACAGACCGGCGCTCTCGATGATCCAGCCGGCAATCGCGTGATCGAAGTCGTCACCACCCAGCGCGCTGTCGCCGCCAGTGGCCAGAACTTCAAAAACACCGCCGGTCAGACGCAGAATCGAAATATCGAAAGTACCGCCGCCCAAGTCATAAATCGCGACCAGGCCTTCAGCGTGTTGATCCAGACCGTACGCCACAGCGGCTGCGGTCGGCTCATTGAGCAGACGCAACACATTCAGACCGGCGAGCTTGGCCGCATCTTTGGTGGCCTGACGCTGAGCATCGTCGAAATACGCCGGAACGGTGATCACCGCGCCGACCAGTTCGCCACCCAACGTCGCTTCAGCACGCTGACGCAGGACTTTGAGGATGTCGGCAGAAACTTCGACCGGGCTTTTCGGGCCCTGCACGGTGTCGATGAACGGCATGTGCGATTCGCCGCCGACAAAGCGGTACGGCAGTTGCTCGCCCAATTGCTTGACGTCGGACAGACCACGACCCATCAAGCGCTTGACCGACAGCACAGTGTTCAAAGGATCGGAAGACGCGGCCAGCTTGGCCGACTCGCCGACTTCGACGCGATCGGCGTGGTAACGCACGGCGGACGGCAGGATGACCTGCCCGTTGGCGTCGGCCAGCGGCTCGGAAAGACCACTGCGCAACGCAGCGACCAGCGAATTGGTAGTGCCCAGGTCGATACCCACAGCCAGGCGACGCTGGTGCGGTTGAGGACTTTGGCCGGGTTCGGCGATCTGCAGTAGAGCCATGGTAATCAGGTCTTGTCTGTCTATCAGGCGTGCATTCAGGGCAGCACTGGGTTAATCGTCGAGGCGCTCTTCTAACTGGCGCACTTCGTAGGTGAGCTTGTCGAGGAACTGCATGCGCCGCATCAGGCGTTCAGCCTGTTCGCGTTGCGCTGCATCATCCCAACAGGCTGCGAAGCTTTCGTTGAGTTCTTCCTGAGCCACTTTCAGACGACGCTTGAATACCGCGACACCGTCGAGGTCGGCACTGTCCTGAAGGTCTTCGAGCTCTTCGCGCCATTGCATCTGCTGCAAAAGAAACTCGGGATCATGGACAGTCACTTCCATCGGCACTTCATGCCCGCTGATGGTCAGCAGGTAGCGTGCGCGCTGGGCCGGACTCTTGAGCGTCTGATAGGCGTCGTTGAGCCGCGCAGACTGCTCGAGTGCCGACCGCTGCTCACGCTCGGAAGCGTCGGCGAAGCGATCAGGATGAACGCCGCGCGCCAACTCACGATAGCGCGTGGCCAACTGCTCGAGATCCAGACGGAAACCCGGTTGCAGCTCGAATAAAGCGAAATGACAAGGAATACCCACGACAAGCCTCAGATGTAGAAGCTTTCGCAGAAGCCACATAAACAGCTTACG
>NZ_JBIUVX010000022.1:44931-87711 GCF_044743175.1 Pseudomonas sp. NPDC087690 | reverse complement strand
GCTCTGATTGCCGTTCACGGTAATGAAATTTTCGCCAAGGCACGCGAGAAAGGCGTGATCGTGGCGTTCGAAGCAGCGGTGGCCGGTGGCATTCCGGTGATCAAGGCGATCCGCGAAGGCCTTTCCGCCAACCGCATCAACTGGGTGGCCGGGATCATCAACGGCACCGGCAACTTCATCCTCACCGAAATGCGCGAGAAGGGCCGTACGTTCGAAGACGTGCTGGTCGAAGCGCAAGCGCTGGGTTACGCCGAGGCTGATCCAACCTTCGACGTCGAAGGCATCGATGCGGCGCACAAGCTGACGATTCTGGCTTCCATCGCGTTCGGCATTCCGCTGCAATTCGACAAGGCTTACACCGAAGGCATCACCAAGCTGACCACCGCTGACGTCAACTACGCCGAAGCGCTGGGTTATCGCATCAAGCACCTCGGTGTGGCGCGCAGCACAGACGCCGGCATCGAGTTGCGCGTCCACCCGACGCTGATCCCGGCCGATCGCCTGATCGCCAACGTCAACGGCGTGATGAACGCGGTGATGGTCAACGGTGACGCCGCCGGTTCGACGCTGTTCTACGGCGCTGGCGCCGGCATGGAGCCAACCGCTTCGTCGGTGATCGCCGACCTGGTCGACGTGGTTCGCGCCATGACTTCCGACCCGGAAAACCGCGTGCCGCACCTGGCTTTCCAGCCGGACTCGCTGTCGGCGCATCCGATCCTGCCGATCGAAGCCTGCGAAAGTGCGTACTACCTGCGTATTCAGGCCAAGGACCATCCGGGCGTACTCGCTCAGGTAGCGAGCATCCTCTCGGAGCGCGGCATCAACATCGAGTCGATCATGCAGAAGGAAGTCGAGGAACACGACGGTCTGGTGCCGATGATCCTGCTGACCCACCGTGTGGTCGAGCAGCGCATCAACGATGCCATCGCCGCCCTCGAAGCGCTGGCCGGCGTCAATGGTCCGGTTGTACGGATCCGCGTCGAGCACCTGAACTAAGTCGTTGTCCTGCACCGGCCCCGTGAACGGGGCCAGTGCCGTGAACACTCTCCATTGGAGTCAGTCATGCGTTACATCAGTACCCGCGGCCAGGCACCGGCCCTGAATTTCGAAGACGTCCTGCTGGCTGGTCTGGCGACCGACGGCGGTCTGTACGTCCCGGAAAACCTGCCACGTTTCACCCAGGAAGAAATCGCTTCCTGGGCCGGCCTGCCCTATCACGAACTGGCCTTCCGCGTGATGCGCCCGTTCGTTACCGGCAGCATTCCCGATGCCGATTTCAAAAAGATTCTCGAAGAAACCTACGGCGTGTTCGCCCACAGCGCCGTCGCGCCGCTGCGTCAGCTGAACGGCAACGAATGGGTGCTGGAGCTGTTCCACGGTCCGACCCTGGCGTTCAAGGACTTCGCCCTGCAACTGCTCGGTCGTCTGCTCGACTACGTGCTGGAAAAGCGCGGCGAGCGCGTGGTCATCGTCGGCGCCACCTCCGGTGACACCGGCTCGGCCGCCATCGAAGGCTGCAAGCACTGCGAAAACGTCGATATCTTCATTCTGCACCCGCACAACCGTGTGTCCGAAGTGCAGCGTCGCCAGATGACCACGATCTTCGGCGAGAACATCCACAACATCGCCATCGAAGGCAACTTCGATGACTGCCAGGAAATGGTCAAGGCGAGCTTCGCCGATCAGAGCTTCCTCAAAGGCACGCGTCTGGTCGCGGTGAACTCGATCAATTGGGCGCGGATCATGGCCCAGATCGTTTACTACTTCCACGCAGCCCTGCAGTTGGGCGGCCCGGCGCGTTCGGTGTCGTTCTCGGTGCCAACCGGTAACTTCGGCGACATCTTCGCCGGTTACCTGGCGCGCAACATGGGCTTGCCGATCAACCAGTTGATCGTCGCCACCAACCGCAACGACATCCTGCACCGCTTCATGAGCGGCAATCAGTACGTCAAGGACACCTTGCACGCCACCCTGTCGCCGTCGATGGACATCATGGTCTCGTCGAACTTCGAACGCCTGCTGTTCGACCTGCACGGTCGCAACGGTGCAGCGATCGCCGGTCTGATGGATTCGTTCAAGCAGGGCGGCGGTTTCAGCGTCGAGCAAGAGCGCTGGACCGAAGCGCGCAAACTGTTCGACTCGCTGGCCGTGGATGACGCACAAACCTGCGAAACCATCGCCGAAGTCTACGAGCAGACTGGCGAAGTGCTGGACCCGCACACCGCCATCGGCGTCAAGGCGGCGCGCGAGTGCCGCCGCAGCCTGGATATCCCGATGGTGATCCTGGGCACCGCTCATCCGGTTAAATTCCCCGATGCCGTGGAAAAAGCCGGTGTAGGAAAAGCTCTCGAGCTACCTGCACATCTTTCTGATTTGTTTGAGCGAAACGAGCGTTGCACCGTTTTGCCAAACGAGCTGAAAGCCGTGCAAGCCTTTGTCAGCCAGCATGGCAACCGCGGCAAGCCGCTTTAAGCCTGGAAAAGCTGTCACATTTTGAAGCCCGTCTCCTGACGGGCTTTTTTGTTTCTGCTGCCACACTGCTCGGGTTTTCGCCCATGTAAGGACGGGTGAGTCGATCACGAAGGAAGTGGCAATGCTGTTTGAGAGAGGATGGATACATACCCTGAACGGGATTCTTCTTATGGGCCTGTTGAGCTGCTGGCGCATTGGCGTAGCGGCCCACCTGGTGCTGAATGAAGAACAGGCCCCAAGCGTCCGGCCTGTGGAGCTTAATGAGCACGAACGTCAATGGGTTCGCGAAAACCCGACCGTCATCGTCGCATCGGTGCAATACCCGTTGTACCTGTTCCAGGATGAGCACGGCCACTGGAACGGTTTGAATAGCGATTTGCTCAAGCGCATCAGCGCCATGACCGGTTTGCAGTTCGTTTTTCGAGAGTCGTTCTCCACCGACCGGATGCTTGAGCACCTTGAAAACGGTACCGCCGACATGAGTACAACGCTGGCAGACAACGATGAGCGCAGGATGACACTGGATTTCAGTCATGCGTTTGGCGGCGCTGGCTGGGTATTCGTCGGGCGCGCGGGCGAGCCGGCCGTACAATCGCTCGAACAATTGGCCAAGCGAGTATTGGTGTTGCCAGCACGACACGCGCTGGAAAGTACAATTCGCCGCGATTACCCCTCAATCGAAATACGTTCGGTAAAAACCTACGCTGAAGCCCGGGCACTGGTTGAAAGTGGCGAGGCCTACGTCACCATCGAAAACGAAATCGGCGCGCAACTGTTTCCTTCGGGACTGCTGCATGTCGGTGAGTTGCTGGAGGGCAAGTGGGAAGCCGATCACCTGGCAGTGCGCAAAGGCCAGCCCGAACTGCTGAGTATCCTGAACAAGGCGCTGGAAGCTTTTCCGGCCGCCGAGTTGCGCGCCATTCGCCAGAAATGGCTGGGTGGCATCGGCGCGGAGCGGACGTCCAAGCAACGCCGGAGCCTGACTGAACTGATTTTCTGGGGACTGTCTGCCGGCTGCATTTTCGGTGCGTTATCGCTGCTCTGGAATCGCCGCCTGACAGCGGAGATCAAGCAGCGCCACGATGCGGAAAAACATCTGGGCGATCAATTGGTGTTCCAGCGGGTACTACTCGATGCGATGCCCGATCCGGTGTTCGTCCGCGATCTGGAGGGACGCCTGATTTTGTGCAACAAAAGCTATGAAGAGGCGTTGTCGATCCGCTTCGATCAGGTTCAGGGGCAACGATTGATTGATGTCGATGCCGTCCCGGAAAGCACCGCTGGTTTGCTCCATGAAGAGTTCATGGAGCAACTGAGATCGCGCAGAACGCGCTTCAGCAAACGCCACCTGCAACTCAGAAGCGGCCACCGGGAGATTTACCAATGGACGGTGCCTTTTTACAGTGCCGATGGCCAATTACGCGGTTTGCTTGGCGGCTGGACAGATATCACTCCGGGCGACGCGGCGTCGGAAAGCTGATGTCTTGATTGAAGTAAGGAAAATTCCTATGTCACGCGCCGCCTTTTCCGATGGGAGGCTGTAGAAGGCTCGCCTAGAGTGAACGGCTACTGCGGGAGAGCCCGCGATTGCCGTCACAGAGGTCGCCATGCGCTCGCTCAAAGTCCTGATTCTCGAACCCGATCCTTATCAACTGATGGCGCTGCACCAGATGTTCAATGCAGTCGGAATCTACGATGTCCTGACCTCTTCGTCGCTGGCTTCGGCACGACGCTCGCTGGCGCACCGTGCCATGATCGACATTGCGATCTGCGATCCACTGCTCAGTGGTGGTGAAGGAATCGCGCTCATCCGGCAACTGGCGGAGCGTCAGGAGGCGCGCGCCGTCATTCTGTTGGGGCGGGCGCCGCCGGGATTGCACAGCGATCTCGAAGCGCTGCTGCAAGAGCATGAGCTACAGCTGTTGGGGCGGCTTCACACGCCGGTTTCGGCTGTACTGATGAGAGCAATGCTCGACAGTTACCTGATGACGGTAAGGCATCCGGCACGCGCGTGAGCAGGCAGTTATGTTTCTGTCATCTTCTCCGTGCATGCTCTGACAGGCCAGTGACAACTCAGGGACGAGTCGGCTATTCAGAACTTTCTTCTCGGGCCGGTGGTCATTTACTGTGGACACGCCCCAGACACAATGTTTTCGGACGATTGAGTGGAGATCGAGATGGAAAGTATCAGTCTATTGCTCGGTGAGGCTCTGAGCCCGTATCAGGTTTCCCTGTCACCTGGCGGCACCCGTGGCGAATGCCTGGTGAGCTTGAAGAACAGCAGCGGCGCCATCGTCGTAGAGCGCGAATTCAATCAGGCGCAGTTGAGCGACAAACGTCAGTTGACCGATGTGGTCGACGGCTTGCACCGCGACATCCTGATCGCCGAAGGGCGGCTGGAACCCTGTGTCATTGCGGCTTTGCGCAATGCAGCCCTGGACAAGCGTCCGGTGCTGTGAAGATGAAATATTTTTTGTGGGAACCTTCCTGCGTCCCTGTCAGTCAGACCCCATAACAGCAGGATCAAGCATTGTGCTCCGGTGCTTGTCGCTTGCTGCTACGGGTCTTTATGTAGGCCACGTTTAACCCCGAGTCGTCTCCCCACTTCTCGGGGTTTCTTTTGTCTGGCATTTGCTTATTGCGCGGCCTGATGTTCGAAAAACAGATGGGCCTGCTCCAGGTAATCCTCGCGTCTGTCGGGGTCTAGCCACGCGGCGTAGAGCTCATTCAAGCGTTCGTGGGGCAGGGTGCGCAGCAGATGGTTGATCTCGGTGATGGCCTGACGTCCCTGTGTGGTGTCGGAACAGGCGACGTATCCTGAAAGATATTTGCCGTTGCCCGCAATCGGATAGAACTCGAGCTCATCTTCATTGATCTGCGCCTGTTTCGCCTGATAGCGAATCTCTGGCCAATAACCCAGCACCACCTGCAACCGGCCCAGTCGCTGCATCGACAGCAGATTGCTCAGCGCATCGTTGCCATAGTGCGCCGTCAGTGCGCCGCTGGGTGCCTGATGCAACCGGGTGTCGATGAATTCTCCGTAGCTGCGCTCGGCAACGACGCCGACTTTGCGGTCAGTCGCGGCCAGCAACGCCGACAGATCCACTTCACCATCGGCCAGATACGGTTCAAGCACCGCGCGATCCTGTTGGCGCACCACCAAGCCATTGGCCACCGCGCGAATCGCCGGGATCGAATACGCCACCCACTGCGCGCGCTCTTTGCTCCACAGCAGCGCGGGGTCGCAGGCGAAGGGGTTCTCATGAAGCATTTGCAGGCCGCGGGCACGATTGACCCGCATCACTTTGTGTTCGTACTGCGGCATGCCGGCAATCAGCATCGGCATCAGTTGATCGATCACGCCCTGGCCCTTTTTAGGGCCTTCGAAAATGGTCAGTGGCGGCAGATCACGCAGCAACCAGATCAGCGTCGGTTTTGCTTGAGCTCCGGCGGACAGGGCCAGCAGAAATAACAGACTGAACAGCCGCCATGTCCACCAGTGACGGGCGCGGTTGTTGGGTGATGATGGCTGGCGCTTCAGCTTAAATGGCTCCGTCTTCACGCAGTCGGGCGATCTGTGTCTCGTCATAACCAAGATCGTGAAGTACCTGCGCATTGTGTTCACCCAGCTGCGGTCCGACCCATTCGGAAGAGCCCGGTGTCTCAGAGAGTTTCGGCACAATGCCGGGCATCTTGAAGTCCTTGCCGTCCGGCAGCTTGGCATGCAGGAACATTTCCCTGGCCAGATACTGCGGATCGTTGAACATGTCTTCGGCACTGAAGATCCGGCTGGCCGGCACACCGGCCTGATTGAGCAGGTCGAGCACGGTTTGCAACGGCTGCGAGTTGACCCAGCGATCAATGACGCCATACAGCTCATCGCGGCGATTATCGCGACCGTCGTTGCTGGCCAATGCCGGATCGTTAGCCAGATCATCACGGCCGATGATCAGCATGAAACGCTTGAAGATCGCATCGCCATTGGCGCCGATCTGCACATGCTTGCCGTCGGCGCTGGTGTGGATGGAGGAGGGTGTGATGCCGGGCATGATGTTGCCGGTGCGCTCGCGGATAAAGCCGAACACATCGAACTCCGGCACCATGCTTTCCATCATCGCGAAAATTGCTTCGTACAACGCCACATCAACTACCTGGCCGAGGCCGCCGTTGACCTCGCGATGACGCAGCGCCATCAATGCACCAATTACGCCCCACAGCGCGGCAATCGAATCGCCAATGGAAATCCCGGTGCGCACTGGCGGGCGGTCTTCGAAACCGGTGATGTAACGCAAGCCGCCCATGGATTCGCCGACCGCGCCGAAGCCCGGTTGATCCTTCATCGGTCCGGTCTGACCGAAACCGGACAGACGCACCATCACCAGTTTCGGGTTCAAGGCGTGCAGGGTTTCCCAGCTCAGGCCAAGTTTTTCCAGGACACCTGGACGGAAGTTTTCGATGAGGATGTCGGCTTCAGCGAGCAGTTTTTTCAGGATCGCCAAACCGTCGGGGTGTTTGAGGTTCAGGGTCAGCGACTTCTTGTTGCGCGCCTGGACGAACCACCACAGGGACGTGCCTTCGTACAATTTGCGCCACTTGCGCAACGGATCACCGCCGTCCGGCGACTCGATCTTGACCACTTCGGCGCCGAACTCGCCGCAAATACGCGAGGCAAACGGCCCGGCAATCAACGTACCCAATTCAATGACTTTCACACCCGAGAGCGGTTTGTTGGCGAACGGCATACTGAATCCTGTAGGACAAGGCTGTGCGGATACAGCGTTTTAACATAGCCGGCGGTCAGACGCCGCAGCTTGATCGCCATCAATTCGATGATTGCCTACCGCATCGGTTAGACTTGCCGACTTTCCTCGTATCAAGAAGCCCGTTCATGGCCCAGCCGTCCACTACCTACAAGTTTGAACTGAACCTCACCGATCTCGACCGCAGTGTCTACGAGAGCGTCAAGCAGACCATCGCCCGTCACCCTTCGGAAACCGAAGAGCGCATGACCGTGCGCCTGCTGGCCTATGCCCTCTGGTACAACGAGCAGTTGTCGTTCGGTCGCGGTCTGTCAGACGTGGATGAACCTGCGCTGTGGGAAAGGAGCCTGGACGACCGTGTTCTGCACTGGATCGAAGTCGGCCAGCCAGACGCTGATCGCCTGACCTGGTGCTCGCGTCGCACCGAGCGCACCAGCCTGCTGGCCTATGGCAGTCTGCGCGTCTGGGAAACCAAGGTGATCCCGGCGATCAAGAACCTGAAAAACGTCAACATCGCCGCCGTCCCGCAGGAAGTGCTGGAGACGCTGGCCAAGGACATGCCCCGCGTCATCAAGTGGGACGTGATGATCAGCGAAGGGACGATCTTCGTCACCGACGACCGTGGTCAGCACGAAGTCCAGTTGCAATGGCTACAAGGTGAGCGCGGCTGATCCCGCGCCTTCAACTGCATAATCCCACGTATTAGAGAGAAGTCTCCGTCACCCCATGCGCATCGAACCTCGTCAACTGCCTGCCACGCTGCCCTTTCTGGGTGATATTCCTCCGCTGCTGACCCGCTTGTACGCGGCACGGGGCGTGCAGTCCGAGGCAGAGCTGGACAAGAGCCTGGCGCGGTTGATCCCGTTTCAGCAGCTCAAGGGCATCGACGCGGCGGTGGACTTGCTGGTGACGGCGCTGGAGCAGCGCCAGCGCATTCTTATCGTCGGCGACTTCGACGCGGACGGTGCGACGGCCAGCACGGTCGGTATGCTCGGTTTGCGTTTGCTCGGTGCGGCGCATGTCGATTATCTGGTGCCGAACCGCTTTGAATATGGCTACGGCCTGACCCCGGAAATCGTTGAAGTCGCTTTGACTCGTGAGCCGCATTTGCTGGTCACCGTCGACAACGGTATCTCCAGCGTCGAAGGTGTGGCCGCCGCCAAGCGCCATGGCCTCAAAGTGCTGATCACTGACCACCACTTGCCGGGCGATGAACTGCCGCAGGCCGATGCGCTGGTCAACCCGAACCAGCCCGGTTGCGAATTTCCGAGCAAGGCGCTGGCCGGCGTCGGGGTGATTTTCTACGTGTTGATGGCATTGCGCGCGCGGTTGCGCAGTCTCGGCTGGTACGAGAACAAGCCGCAGCCGAACATCGGCGAGCTGCTGGATCTGGTGGCGCTGGGCAGCGTTGCCGACGTGGTGCCGCTGGACGCCAACAACCGCATTCTGGTGCATCAAGGTCTTGAACGCATTCGCGCCGGTCGCGCACGGCCGGGGATCAAAGCGATCCTTGAAGTGGCCAAGCGTGACGCCGCGCGCATTACCTCCACCGATCTGGGGTTTATCGTCGGTCCACGCCTGAACGCCGCCGGGCGTCTGGACGACATGAGCCTGGGCATCGAATGTCTGCTCACCGCCGACGCCAATCTGGCCCGGGAAATGGCCGCGCAACTGGACGGCATGAACCAGGATCGCAAATCCATCGAGCAGGGCATGCAGCGTGAAGCGCTGGCGCAGCTCAAGGATTTGCCGGTCGAATCGATGCCGTTTGGCTTGTGCCTGTTCGATCCGGAGTGGCACCAAGGCGTGATCGGGATTCTCGCGTCGCGGATGAAAGAGCGTTACTTCCGTCCGACCATTGCCTTCGCCGATGCCGGTGATGGTTTGCTCAAAGGCTCGGGCCGCTCTGTTCAGGGCTTCCATATTCGCGATGCCTTGAGCGTGGTCGCGGCGCAGCATCCGACCCTGATCGCCAAGTACGGTGGCCACGCAATGGCGGCCGGTCTGACCTTGCCGCAGGAGAATTTTCCGCTGTTCGCCGAGGCATTCGACGCTGAAGTGCGTAGGCAACTTCGCGAGGAAGACCTGACCGGGCGCATGCTGTCGGACGGCACACTGGCGGTAGAAGAATTTCACCTCGAACTGGCCCGCGCCCTGCGCCACGCTGGGCCTTGGGGACAGCACTTCCCGGAGCCGCTGTTTCACGGCGTGTTTCAGTTGGTTGAACAGCGCGTCGTCGGCGAGCGGCATTTGAAAGTGGTGCTGAAGAGCGAGTGTGGTTCGGTGAAACTGGATGGCATTGCGTTTGGGATTGACCGGGATATCTGGCCGAATCCGACGATCAAGTGGGTTGAGCTCGCCTATAAGCTCGACGTTAACGAGTTTCGGGGTAATGAGACCGTTCAGTTGATGATTGCTCATATCGAACCGCGCTGAAGATCAAAAGATCGCAGCCTGCGGCAGCTCCTACAGGAAACCGCATTCCAATGTAGGAGCTGCCGCAGGCTGCGATCTTTTCTTGAATTTCCCCCGATCCCCCGTTGTCGACTAGGCTCTAAGCACTGCTTGATTGGCCTTGTGACGTCTTGTCGAATTTTTTGCCCGCGGGGGCGGGTGCTGCACCTTTTTCCTGTCACTCGTCGACTATTCAAACAGAACCCTGGAGCCTGCCCACTGATTTGAGAGGTGCCCCATGAGTCTGCTGCTTGAACCCTTCACCCTGCGCCAACTGACCTTGCCCAACCGCATCGCTGTGTCACCGATGTGCCAGTACTCCAGTGTCGATGGCCTGGCCAATGACTGGCACCTGGTACACCTCGGCAGCCGCGCCGTGGGTGGCGCAGGCCTGGTCTTCACCGAAGCGACGGCAGTCACCGCCGACGGGCGGATCACCGCCGAAGACCTTGGCCTGTGGAACGACGAACAGATCGAACCGCTGCAACGCATCACCCGCTTCATCACGTCCCAAGGCGCGGTCGCCGGGATTCAACTGGCCCACGCCGGGCGCAAGGCCAGCACCCATCGGCCGTGGATCGGCAAGCATGGCAGCGTCAAACCCGATGACGGCGGCTGGACACCGGTCGGGCCTTCGCCCATTGCCTTTGACCCACAACACACGCAACCGAAACAACTCGATGAAGGGCAGATTGCCGACGTCATTCAGGCCTTTGTCGATGCCGCGAAACGCGCGTTGAAGGCGGGTTTCAGTGTGGTTGAGGTGCATGCGGCGCATGGTTATCTGCTGCATCAGTTTCTCTCGCCGCTGAGCAATCAGCGCCGCGATCAGTACGGTGGTTCGTTTGAAAATCGTATTCGTCTGGTGCTGCAAGTGACGGAGGCGGTGCGAGCGGTTTGGCCTGAGGAGTTGCCACTGTTTGTCCGCGTATCGGCCACCGACTGGGTGGAGGACGGCTGGAATCCGGATGAAACCGTGGAGCTGGCGCGACGCCTGCACACCCTTGGCGCCGATCTGATCGACGTCTCTTCGGGCGGAACCGCAGCCAACGCTGAGATTCCGGTGGGGCCGGGTTATCAGACGCGTTTCGCCGAACGCGTACGTAAAGAGTCAGGCATTGCCACCGCCACTGTGGGAATGATTACCGAGCCGGCGCAGGCTGAGCACATTCTGCGCACCTGTCAGGCCGACATCATCTTCCTCGCCCGCGAGCTGCTGCGTGACCCGTACTGGCCGCTGCATGCCGACGATGATCTGGGTGGACGCAAAGCGGTGTGGCCGGCGCAGTATCAGCGTGCGACGCATCGGGATCAGCCGATTCATGAGTCTGATTTACGGGATTGAATGAATAGCGATAAAGCAAAAAGCCCCGGTCAGTGATGGCCGGGGCTTTTTTCTGGTTTTTTTGTGCTGACTGGGCGGACGCTATCGCGAGCAGGCTCACTCCTACAAGGGGCATGTGTCGTTCACAAAATACGTGTTCGACACAGATCAACTGTAGGAGCGAGCCTGCTCGCGATGAGGCCCGTCGAGGCGCCTCAAACCCTCAAGGGTATTTGCGCTTATCCGGCGCCGGCGGGAAGTACTGGTACAACCAGGTCTCGCTCAACGTGCGATCGTTGGTGCGAATAAACAACCGCAGCTCCACCGGCTCAACGCTGTCACTGGTCGGGTACCAGTCAAACAGAATCCGGTAACCCTTGATGTCATCCAGCACCAGCACGCTGAAATCCTGCACCTTGCCGTTCGAACACGTCACTACCGGCTCAATACCGGTGCCCTGCGGCAGTCGATCCAGACCACCACCGGTGAAGTCCACGGCAAAACGACGCGCCCACACCGGCGGGTAATGCTCACCCGGTGCCCAACCCTCAACAAAACCGCCCATGCCAGAACGAGTCGCCTGCACCCGCGCCAACGGCGTGCTCACCGGCGGCAGAGCGCTCCAGTAGAGCTTGTAGCCATAATTCAGCGAATCACCGGCAGCCACCGGTTTCTTCGGGGTCCAGAACGCGACGATGTTGTCGAGCGTCTCGCCGGTGGTAGGAATTTCCAGCAGATCGATGGAGCCTTCGCCCCACGCGGTGGTCGGTTCTACCCACAGGCTCGGGCGCTTGCTGTACCAGTCGACGGTGTCCTGATAGTTGGCGAACTCATGGTCGGTCTGCACCAGACCGAAGCCCTTCGGATTGGTGTCGGCAAACGCGTTGAACTGAAGGGTCGCCGGGTTGTTCAGCGGACGGCAGATCCACTCACCGTTGCCACGCCACATGGCCAGACGGTCCGAGTCGTGGATTTGCGGGTGAATGGTGTCGCACATGCGGCGTTCGTGGTTGCCGCAGCTGAACATGCTGGTCATCGGCGAGATGCCCAGTTGCTCGATGGTGGTGCGCGCATTGATGTGTACGTCGATCTCCATCACCACGCGCTCGGCCTGGCAATCGATGTCGAAGCGGTACGCGCCGGTCGCGCTCGGCGAGTCGAGCAGGGCGTAGACCACAAAACGGGTGGCGTTCTGATCCGGGGTCTCGAACCAGAACTTGGTGAAGTCAGGAAACTCTTCGCGTTTCTTGGCGTAAGTGTCGATCGCCAGACCGCGCGCGGAGAGGCCATATTGGCCAGTCGCATCCACGGCACGGAAGTAACTGGCACCGAGGAACGACACCACGTCATGGCGATCGAGTTCCGGCGCCTTGAACAGCTTGAAGCCGGCAAAACCCAGGTCGCCCTTGAGCTGCTGGGTGTCGACCGAAGTGTTCTCATAATTGAACAGGGTCGGGCGGAAATGCACCTCGCGCGCGGTGCGGGTCTTCGGGTCGACGCTGTACATGCGCACCGGCTGGCGGAAACCCATGCCGACATGGAAAAACTGCACGTCGAGCTGGCCCTTGTTCTCCTTCCACAACGAATGCTCGCCGTCGTAGCGGATCGCATTGAAGTTCTGCGGCGTCATCGTCGCCAACGTCGGTGGGAGCACCTGTTTAGTGTCCTGATAGGCGCTGCCAGCGAGCTGCTTGGCCTGGCGCTTCAACGCTTCGAAATCGAAGGCCTGCGCCTCGCCATCCGCAGCGCCGCCACTGGCGGCCCACGCACGGGTAGCCAGCAGGCCGGTGGCCGAAAGACCGGTGTAAGCCGCAATGGCCATGGACGCTTTGAGCAAATTCCTGCGGTGCATAAATACAACCTGTCGTGTGCAATCCCGCGCCGTTCCTGGCACGTGCTGGATCAGAAATAACGGTTCGGACAAGCCTTCGGCCAAACGCAACGGACTATAAACAGATGCCCGCTAGCTTAAACCGTTCGCTCGCAATGCAAAATTCGTTGATTCAGTGCGACAGGGTGTCAATGAAACAAGACATGTCGGTTAAAAATCTGACAGGACCTTCTGATTTACACGGCATATCTGCTTTTCTTGACTAATTACTCTAAAAACCCCTTTTCAGCGCCGAATTAATTTCTATTCTAGGGGCATGGCCGGCGCGACCCATTTAGCCGGCAGGGCACAAGGCGCTGCTGTAAGGGGCAGGGCGATGTGGTGTTTAAGCAGTTCTTTGCAGTATTAGAGAAGGACATCGTCCATGGCAAAAATCCAAGGCATTACCGACATGTTGGGCATCTTTCCTTGCTTGGGCAGTGGGCGCAGAAGGCGTCGGCTGAACTCGGAGGAGCTGAAGCTGGTGGAGCGTTATCGCGAGCTTTCGGAAAGTGACCGGATCGCGATGCGGTATCTGGTGGATGCGATGCGGAGTGTTTCGCGGTTTTAAGAGAAGATCAAAAGGGGCGGACTGAGAAGTCCGCCCCTTTTTTATGGAATCAGCTTCACGTTCCCGATACCGGATACGGTCGCTGTCCATGCATCAACTCCGGCACATCCCGCCATTTGACCCACGCCTGCTGTTGCCAGTGCAGCAGCGGCACGGTGACGCCTGCCCAATGCATCGAACTCAGGCTCGGATGGTTGTCCATTGGGCTTGAATGGGTTTCGCGCAGCATCGGGATGACTTCATGGCTCAGCCATTGGCGCAGGTGCCGGTTTTCCGGGACGAAGTGATGGACGAGCAGGGCGAACAGGCCGGACTCGCTGACCATCGCGCAATCGATGATTTCGCCGTCCCGACGCAGAAGGACATGGCGACGCTGATCGGGATCGAGTTTCAGGGTGAGGCGTTCGTTTAGCGGATAGCCCATCAAGCGACCGAGATCCTGAACGCAGAACCAGGCTTCGTGGTCTTGCATGAAGGCGTGGAGGAAGCGGTTGTGGCGGGTGAAGATGGTGGGGGTGAAGTGGGTCGACGATGAATTTTGGATTTGCGCAGACATTTAGTGACTTCCGATTTGAGTAGGAAAGTCGCCATCAACTCTTCGACAAGTTGGGTGGCGAACCGTGTGGCGTTCGAAGTCGGGATACTTCCAGTCAAACACGGAAAAGCCAGAAGGCCCGCGCCACACGGCCCGCCATAAAGCAGGACTGAAGTTGTGAAAAAGCCGCAGTTCAATGGAGGGCATGCAAGCACCGTTTTGACAGTTTCCGGCTTCGACCCAGGATCGCTGAATTAACAGCGACGGGATAAAGCCTATCGGTCAGGCGCTTGCGGCGACAAGTCTACCCTTTCGCCACACATCGTAGGAAATGGGGCTTTTTCAGGCAGGCTGTGTCTGTAGGAAATGCCTGTTTTTTTAGATTCCGCTGCTAAACCATCCCTGCACCGAAGATTTTCCTTTATGAGTTAGCAATCGGGAAAAGGGAGAAGCAATTCTGTGAGCAAAGATGAAGCGAAGGGTAAAAAGAGAAAGGTGATCGATCTGGATCGCTTCGAAGCTGTTAGAGATAAAGCCGATATCAAATGGCGTACTGATGAATTGATGACAGTGCTTCGAGGAGACCCCGGAATCAAATCTCGATTCCGGGGTGATTCTTCTTAGCGACTCACCTTCCATGCATCCCCAGCCGGCGCCTTGCCATGGTCATACGGCTTGCCAATCCACATATAAATCAAGCCCAAGCCAATCACGATCGCCGTGCTCAACACCATCGCATAGTTCACATACCACGCCGCATCGGGCGTGCGTGGCCAGGCCATGTTGATGATTGCGCCAACTCCATACACCAGCGCGCCGATGTTCACCGGCCAGCCCCATGCGCCGAGGGTGAATTTGCCGCTCGGTTTCCAGCCTTTGCTGCGGGCGTACAGCGCGGCCAGCACGATCATCTGGAAGGCGAGATAGATGCCGATGGCGGCGAAGCTGACGATGGTGGCCACGGCGTCTTGCAGGAAGAAACCGAGGGCGATGATCAGGGCCGGCAGGACGCCGGACACGAACAGCGCGGCAACCGGTACTTGGGTTGTAGGAGAAATCTTTTTCAGCAGTCGGCTGCCGATGACCATTTCATCGCGAGCGTAGGAGTACAGCAGACGGCTCGCCGCTGCTTGCAGGCTGATGACGCAGGAGATGAAGGAAATCATTACCACGCCCATCACCAGTTTCGAACCGACCGGGCCGAAGGCGTTGTTGAGGATGGTGGTGACCGGGTCTTTGTCGGTGCCGTTGATCACCGCTTGCATGTCCGGCACGGCAAGAATCAGCGCCAGGCAGGCGAACATCGCCGCGATGCCGCCGATGTAAATGGTCATGCGCATGGCCACCGGGATTTTTGCGCTGGGGTTCGGGGTTTCTTCGGCGACATCGCCGCAGGCCTCGAAGCCGTAGTAGAGGAACATCCCCGCCAGCGATGCGGTGAGGAACGCCGGCAGGTAAGAGCCGTCGACGCTGATGTCGAAGGTGTTGAACAACACGCTGAGTGGTTGGTGACGTTCGAACACCAGCAAGTAAACGCCGACGATCACTGCGCCAACCAGTTCGCAGAGGAAGCCGAACATGGCGATGCGCGCCAGCACTTTGGTGCCGCTGAGGTTGACCAGTGTGGCGAACAGGGTCAGCACCAGCGCGATGACGATGTTGGTGTTGTTGCTCGGCTCAAACCCGAGCATGGCGGCCAGGTACGGGCCGGCGCCGACCGCAACGGCAGCGATGGTCACGCAAAGGGCGATGGAGTAGATCCAGCCGACCATCCATGCCCATTTCTTACCGACCAATCGACGTGCCCAAGGGTAAACGCCGCCGGAAATCGGGAACTGCGAAACCACTTCGCCGAAGATCAGGCACACCAGTAATTGGCCGCAACCGACCAGCAAGTAGGCCCAGAACATCGGTGGGCCACCAGCGGCGAGGCACAGGCCGAAGAGGGTATAAACCCCTACGACCGGTGACAGATAAGTGAAGCCCAAGGCGAAGTTTTCCCACAGGCTCATGCTGCGGTTGAAGTTCGAGGTGTAGCCCAGTTTGCGCAGTTGTTCGGCATCGCTGTCGGCAACGGCTGTGGCGAGATCGGGTGAGGAACTCATGTGTGTTTTGCTCCGGGAAATCGGCAGATTTCGGATGGCCGAGGCCGTGGCGGGGCTTTGTGGGCGCCGCCCGGGTCGGTAGTTGTTGTTTTGGTTTCGGTGAAGCCTGGTGGTGAATCGCCGACATCGTCCGTGTGTCGCGGAAAAGATCGCAGCCTGCGGCAGCTCCTACAGAAGAGCGGCGTCCATCATGTAGGAGCTGCCGCAGGCTGCGATCTTTTCGCTGTTAATGCTTGAACATCACATGGCGAACCGTGGTGTAGTCCTCCAGCCCATACATGGACATGTCCTTCCCGTACCCGGACAATTTCTGACCGCCATGGGGCATTTCGCTGACGAGCATGAAGTGCGTGTTCACCCACGTGCAGCCGTACTGCAAGCGCGCCGACATGCGGTGCGCGCGTCCTACATCCGCCGTCCACACCGAGGACGCGAGGCCGTATTCCGAATCGTTGGCCCATTCCAGCGCCTGCGCTTCATCGGTGAACTTGGTCACCGAAACCACTGGCCCAAACACTTCGCGACGAACGATTTCGTCGTCCTGCTGCGCATCGGCCAACACCGTCGGTTCGAAGAAGAAGCCATTGCCATCAACAGCCTTGCCGCCAGTGATCAAACGAATGTGCGACTGCGCCACAGCACGCTCGACAAATCCGGCAACGCGGTCGCGATGTTGCGCCGTGATCAACGGCCCCAGTTCAGTCGACGGATCATCCTGCAAGCCGTACTTGATACTGCCGACCGCCGCGCCGAGCTTCTCGACGAACTTGTCGTAGATGCCTTGCTGGGCATAGATCCGGCAGGCGGCCGTGCAATCCTGCCCTGCGTTGTAGAAACCAAACGTGCGAATGCCTTCCACCGCCGCATCGATATCGGCGTCGTCGAAGATGATTACAGGGGCCTTGCCGCCCAGTTCCATGTGCGTGCGTTTGACGCTGTCGGCGGTGCTGGAAATGATATTGGCGCCCGTAGCGATGGATCCGGTCAGCGAGACCATGCGCACTTTCGGGTGGGTGACCAACGGACTGCCAACGGTAGGCCCCCGACCAAACACCAGATTGAGTACACCGGCCGGGAAGATTTCCGACGCCAGTTCGGCCAGACGCAACGCGGTTAGCGGGGTTTGTTCCGACGGCTTGAGCACCACGGTATTACCGGCGGCCAGCGCCGGAGCGATTTTCCAGGCGACCATCATCAGCGGGTAATTCCACGGCGCGATGGAGGCGATCACGCCGACCGGATCGCGGCGGATCATCGAGGTGTGGCCGGGCAGATATTCGCCACCGGCCGAACCGCTCATGCAACGGCTGGCGCCGGCGAAGAAACGGAACACGTCGGCAATCGCCGGAATCTCGTCGTTGAGTGCAGCGCTGTAAGGTTTGCCGCAGTTGTCGGATTCCAGTCTGGCCAGCTCTTCGCCGTGGGCTTCGATGGCGTCGGCGAGTTTGAGCAGCAACAGCGAGCGGTCTTTTGGTGCGGTTTGCGACCAGTCGGCGAAGGCGTTGTCGGCAGCGCGTACGGCGGCGTCGACCTGGGCTTCAGTGGCTTCGTTGATCTCCACCAGGACTTCGCCAAGCGACGGGTTGAGCACCGGTTGCGCCGGGCCTTCGCCGTTGACCAGTTGGCCGTTGATCAAGAGTTTGGTTTGCATGGGTTTGTCCTCACTAACACTTTTATTGTTCTGGCCGAATCGAGAACCCTGTGGGAGCGAGCCTGCTCGCGAAAGCGGTGTATCAGTCGACATCGATGTTGGATGTGACGGCCTCTTCGCGAGCAGGCTCGCTCCCACAGGGGATTTTTGGTGTTTGTTAGATATTTATTTACCGCCGCTGCCAGCGACGCTCTCGCCACCGCGCGTCAGGTAATACGCGCCGAGGATCGGCAGCATCGTCACCATCATCACCAGCATCGCGACGACGTTGGTCACCGGCACATCCCGTGGTCGGCTCAGTTGATTGAGCAGCCACAACGGCAACGTCCGTTCATGCCCGGCGGTGAACGTGGTGACGATGATTTCGTCGAACGACAGCGCAAACGCCAACATGCCGCCAGCGAGCAATGCCGAGCCAAGGTTCGGCAGGATGATGTAACGAAACGTCTGCCAGCCATCGGCGCCGAGATCCATCGACGCCTCGATCAAACTGTGCGAAGTGCGGCGCAGGCGGGCGATGACGTTGTTGTAGACGATCACCACGCAGAAGGTCGCGTGGCCGACGATGATGGTGAACATCCCCGGCTCGATGCCCAGCGTCTTGAACGTCGCCAGCAGCGCGATCCCGGTGATGATCCCCGGCAACGCAATCGGCAAGATCAGCATCAGCGAGATGCCCTGCTTGCCGAAGAAATCCCGGCGGTACAACGCTGCCGAAGCCAGCGTGCCGAGCACCATCGCGATCAATGTAGCGATGGCTGCTATCTGCAATGAAAGCTTGATCGATTCCAGTACATCCGGCCGGGAAAACGCCACGCTGAACCAGTGCAGCGTGAAGCCCTTTGGCGGGAAACTGAACGCGGCTTCTTCGGTGTTGAAGGCGTAAAGGAAGATGATCAGGATCGGGAAGTGCAGAAACACCAGCCCGCCCCACGCTGCGATTTTCAGGCCTGGAGAGGCATGCCCTTGTGATGAAGAGTCAGAGCGCATCGAAAGCCCCCAGTCGTTTGACGATGGACAGGTAAACCGCAATCAACACAATCGGCACCAGCGTGAACGCCGCCGCCATCGGCATATTGCCAATTGCACCTTGCTGCGCGTAGACCATGCTGCCGACGAAGTACCCCGGCGGCCCGACCAGTTGCGGCACGATGAAGTCGCCCAGGGTCAGCGAAAACGTGAAGATCGAACCAGCGGCAATGCCCGGAATCGACAGCGGCAAAATCACCTGCATAAAGGTCTGCCGCGGCTTCGCGCCCAAGTCAGCGGAGGCCTGCAACAGCGACGGCGGCAGACGTTCCAGCGACGCCTGAATCGGCAGAATCATGAACGGCAGCCAGATGTAGACAAACACCATGAACCGCCCCAGATGCGAGGTCGACAAGGTGCTGCCACCGACGCCGGGAATCCCCAGAATGAACTGCAACACCGGCTCCAATCCCAAGTGCTGCACGAACCACTGCGCCACGCCGCCCTTGGCCAACAGCAACGTCCACGCGTAGGCCTTGACGATGTAACTGGCCCACATCGGCATCATCACCGCGATGTAGAAAAACGCCTTGGTTTTGCCGGTGGTGTAGCGCGCCATGTAGTAGGCGATCGGGAACGCGACGATGGCGCTGGCGATCGACACAACGATGGCCATGCTCAGCGTGCGCAGGATGATGTCGAAGTTCGACGGCTGAAACAGCGCGGCGAAATTGGCCAGGGTCAGGTCAGGGGTGACCGCCATGGTGAAGTCGTCAAATGTGTAGAAACCCTGCCACAACAGCACCAGCAGCGAGCCAAGATAGATCGCGCCGAACCACAGTAGCGGCGGCACCAGCAGCATCGACAAATACAGGTTCGGCTTGCGGTAGAGCAGGTTGGAAAACCTGCGCAACGGCGGCGATGCAGTCATCGCGAGCGTGCTCATATCAAACCCCGCTCGTCACGGTGTCGTGCAACGGAATCATCGCTTCCCGCGCCCAACGCGCACTCAGGCGCTGACCGGTCTGGTGTTGCGCGCTGCTGTCGATCCACTGATTGTTGGCGTGGCTGATGCTCAGGGTCTGGCCGTTTTCCAGCTTCAATTCATAGCGCGTGGCGCTGCCCTGGTACTGGATGTCGTGGAGCAGACCGCTGACTTCGATTTCGTGACTGGCCAGTGGGCCTTCGGCGAAACGCACGTGTTCGGGGCGGATCGAAAATGGCTGCGGATGACCGCTGATTTCACGCGCCAGATCGCCGCGAATCACGTTCGAGGTGCCGACGAATTCAGCCACGAATGTAGTGGTCGGTTTCATGTACAGATTGCGCGGCGTGTCGACCTGTTCGATGCGGCCCTTGTTGAACACGGCGACACGATCAGACATCGACAGCGCTTCGGTTTGATCGTGAGTGACGAAGATGAAAGTGATGCCGAGCTGGCGTTGCAGTTTCTTCAATTCGCTTTGCATCTGTTCGCGCAATTTCAAATCGAGCGCGCCCAGAGGCTCATCGAGCAACAACACGCGCGGACGATTGACCAGGGCGCGGGCGAGGGCGACACGCTGGCGCTGACCGCCGGACAACTGCACCGGTTTGCGCGCGCCGTAACCGCCGAGGGCGACCATGTCCAAGGCTTCTTCGGCGCGTTTGTGCCGTTCGGTTTTGCCGACGCCTTTGACCTTCAAACCGTAGGCGACGTTGTCGAGGACGTTCATGTGCGGGAACAGCGCGTAATCCTGAAACACCGTGTTGACGTCGCGTTGATACGGCGGCAAACCGGCCGCTTCAGCACCGTGAATGCGGATCGAGCCGGCGCTCGGTTGTTCGAACCCGGCGATCAGGCGCAGGCAGGTGGTTTTGCCCGAACCGGAAGGGCCGAGCATGGAAAAGAACTCGCCGTCCTCGATATCGATGGAAACCCGGTCAACGGCTTTTACGTCGCCGAACTGCCGGGAAACGTTGGTGAACTGGACTGCAAGCGTCATGGTGCGGTGCTCCAAAAAGGCGCGGGCCGTCGCAGCGGCCCTGCCTGGACTTCTGAAAAATCTGAATCGTTCTGCGGTTTGCTTAGCTCACACATTCGGCGGACGAGATGCGATCCGCTTTTAGCTCCCTCTCCCTCCGGGAGAGGGCGGGGGGTGAGGGTGGCTTTATTGGCCATTGCTCTGAAATCAAGAGCAAGGTCAAAAGCTACCCCCTCACCCCAGCCCTCCCGAAACGTCGGACCGCCCCCAAGGGGGCGAGGGGGAAAGGGAGCTCGACCGAGTTGTGCTCTGGATTAGCGGCCGCCCATGATCGCGATGTAGTCCTGCGTCCAGCGGCTATACGGCACAAACTTGCCACCTTCAGCCTGCGGGGTTTTCCAGAAGGCGATCTTGTCGAACTGGTCGAAACCGTTGGTCTTGCAACCCTCAGCGCCAAGCAACTCACTCTCCTTGCACGCCGCAGGAACAGCCGGCAACGAACCAAACCACGCCGCCACATCACCCTGGACTTTCGGTTTCAACGACCAGTCCATCCACTTGTACGCGCAGTTCGGGTGCTTGGCCTCGGCGTGCAACATGGTGGTGTCAGCCCAACCCGTGGCACCTTCTTTCGGAATGGTCGACGCGATCGGCTGCTTCTCGTTCATCAAACCGTTGACCTGATACGGCCAGGCACTCGACGCCACCACGCCTTCGTTTTTGAAGTCGCTCATCTGCACCGTGGTGTCATGCCAGTAGCGGTGGATCAGCGGCTGCTGCGCGCGCAACAGATCGAGCACGGCTTTGTACTGATCTTCGGTGAGTTGATACGGGTCTTTGATGCCCAATTCAGGCTTGGTCGACTTCAGATACAGCGCCGCATCGGCGATGTAGATCGGGCCGTCATACGCCTGCACGCGACCCTTGTTCGGCTTGCCATCGGGCAGA
The DNA here is from genome assembly GCF_044743175.1 of Pseudomonas sp. NPDC087690. Lineage (NCBI taxonomy): Bacteria > Pseudomonadati > Pseudomonadota > Gammaproteobacteria > Pseudomonadales > Pseudomonadaceae > Pseudomonas > Pseudomonas sp. NPDC087690. Next base: position 66,088 of record NZ_JBIUVX010000022.1, on the reverse strand, counting down.
TCCTGCGCGGCGAACACCACGCTCCAACTGGTCGGCGCGGTCTTGAATACGTTGGTGTTGTACATCAACACATTCGGGCCCCACTGGTACGGGGTGCCGTAAGTCTGCTGGTTGACCACGTACCACGGCGCGTCTTTCAGGCGCGGGTCGAGGGTGTTCCAATTCGGGATCAACGCGGTGTTGATCGGCTGCACACGCTTGCCGACGATCAACCGCAACGACGCATCGCCCGACGCGGTGACCAGGTCGTAACCGCCCTTGGCCATCAGGCTGACCATTTCGTCAGAGGTGGCGGCTGTTTTCACGTTGACCTTGCAGCCGGTTTCCTGCTCGAAACCGGTCACCCAGTCGTAGGCTTTATCGCTCTCGCCACGTTCGATGTAACCCGGCCACGCAACGATATCAAGCTGACCTTCGCCGGCACCGACAGCCTTCAACGGCTCGGCCGCTTGCAGGCTGGCGCTGGCCAGCAGGGCCGTGGTGATTGCACTGAGCAGTGCGGTCTTGTGCACGAACATGGTTGAACCCTCTTCTTTAAATTATGGTCGGGGCAGTTGTGAACGCGGTGAAGCATGCCGTTTTCGGCTTGTTATTAGCGTAGTCAGAGATGCTGGCCGTGGCGGGCCATGATGTGCCGCACCACGCTGTAGTCCTGCAGCGAATCACTGGATAAGTCTTTGCCGTAACCCGAACGTTTCAGGCCACCGTGGGGCATTTCGCTGACCAGCATGAAATGGCTGTTGATCCACGTGCAGCCGTACTGCAGACGCGCGGCGACCTGCATGGCCTTGTCCAGATTCTGTGTCCACACCGACGAGGCGAGGCCGTATTCGGAGTCGTTGGCCCAGTCGACGGCCTGCGCGAGCTCGTCGAAACGGGTCACGGTGACCACCGGGCCGAACACTTCGCGCTGGACGATTTCGTCGCTCTGTTTGCAACCGGCGAGCAACGTCGGTTGATAGTAGAAACCGGCGCCGGAATGCACCGCCGCACCGGTTACGCGTTCGATGTGCGGCTGACCGAGGGCGCGTTCGACGAAACTGGCGACGCGGTCGCGCTGGCGGGTGCTGATCAGCGGGCCGATCTCGTTGTCGGCATCACGTTTGCCGGCGAAGCGCAGGCTGCTGACGGCGGCGCCAAGCTCTGCGACCAATTTGTCGTGGATCCCGGCCTGCGCGTAGATCCGGCAGGCGGCGGTGCAGTCTTGGCCAGCGTTGTAGTAACCGTAGGTGCGCACGCCTTCGACCACGGCCTGAATGTCAGCGTCGTTGCAGACGATCACCGGGGCTTTGCCGCCGAGTTCGAGGTGCGTGCGTTTCAGGGTTTTCGCGGCGGCCTGAAGGATTTTCTGGCCGGTGACGATATCGCCGGTCAGCGAGACCATGCGCACCTTGGCGTGGCCGACCAAATGGCTGCCGACGCCTTCGCCGCCACCGCAGATGATGTTGATCACCCCGCGCGGAAGGATTTCGGCCAGCGCTGGGGCCAGGGCGAGGATCGACAGCGGAGTGTGCTCGGACGGTTTGAACACCAGCGTGTTGCCAGCGGCGAGGGCCGGGGCGATTTTCCACGCGGCCATCATGATCGGGTAGTTCCACGGCGCAATCGAAGCGACCACGCCAATCGGGTCGCGCCGGACCATGCTGGTGTAGCCCGGCAGGTATTCGCCGCTGAGCTGGCCAGTCTGGCAACGCACGGCGCCGGCGAAGAAACGGAACACATCGACGGTCGCCGTCAGATCGTCCTGACGCGCCAGGTGCAACGGCTTGCCGCAGTTCAGCGACTCGAGGCGGGCGAGGTGATCGGCGTGTTTTTCGACAGCGTTGGCGATGTCGAGCAACAGGTTCGAGCGTTGCTGCGGCGTGGTGCGTGACCATTCGGCGAAGGCGCGGTGGGCAGCGAGGATCGCGGCTTCGACCTGCTCTGTGCTGGCTTCGGCGATGTGCGTGAGGATTTCACCGGTGGCCGGATTGAGGATCGGCTCGACGAAACCCTGGCCTGCGACCAGTTCGCCGTCGATCAACAACGCGGTACACATCGGGGTCTGCGCGCCAGCCATTTTCCGCGATCTCTTTTCTTGTGTGGCCATTGTTGCTCCCTGATATCGGGAACCGACCGTCTTATAGATGCAGCAAGACTAGTGCGCGGCTCCTAGGTCGACAAATTCTAAATACTGAAGGCAGCGTTCGATTAAATAGATGGCTTGCGCCCGCCGTGGGGTTGTTCGCGGGCGACGGTGAGGAAAGGGTCGACGAGAGCAGGGCGGGCTGTGCCACGGCGCCAGGCCAACCCTACGTCCAGCGTCTGATTGAGGTCGGCGATTGGTCGTGCTTCGATGATGTCGCCCTCCAGTGACCATGGGCGATAAGTCATGTCCGGCTGGATCGACACGCCCAAACCGGCTGCGACCAGACTTCGCACAGCCTCCGTCGATGCGGTTCTCAAAGTGATTTTTGGTTGCAGGCCAGCGCCGCGCCACAGGCGTTGGGCGTTGCGATCCATTTCATCAACGTTGAGTTGAATTAGTGGTTCGCGAGCGACGTCGGCGAGGTTGATGCTGTCGTGTTCCAGCAGCGGATGCTGGGCTGGAAGCCACAATCGGTGCGGCGAATGGGTCAGCACTTCAGTCTGCAACGCGTGGCGGTCTTCGAGGTTGGAGAGGATCAGCACACCGACGTCAATCTCGCCGCTGACCAGCAAATGCTCGATGTACGGGCGCTCGTCTTCCATCACGCGGATTTCGACGTTGGGGTAGGCACGTTGAAACCGGGTAAGCAAATCCGCCAGGTAATAACCCGCAACCAGACTGGTCACGCCGACGATCAACTGCCCGGCGACCTGATCGGTGCTCTGCTGCAGGCTGCGTTTGGCGTTGTCCACCGTTGCGAGAATCAGGTGCGCCTGGCGTAGGAACTGATGACCTTGGTGCGTAAGAGTCATGCCTTTGGCGTGACGGCTGAACAGACTGACGCCAATTTCTTCTTCCAGTTGCTGGATCGCCAGGGTCAGGGTCGATTGGGAAATGAATGCGGTTTGCGCGGCGGCGGAGATCGAGCCTGTCTCGGCCACAGCGATGAAGTGACGAATCTGACGCAGGGTCATCATGACAAGGTTACCCAGTGGGCGGTTTTTATAGATTGGCCTGAGTGTATATCTATTTTCGCGAAGGGCCTGTGTGAGCTGAGCAACATCTGGAAGCACACTCGTAAGTCGGTCAGGGGCACTTTCGAACTAGGCTGGAGGCCTTATAGATCCGGATAAACCCTGTTTTGGAGGCGGAACATGAACACCCGTGGATTGCTCGATCAACTGCTCAGATCCGGTCAGGATCTGTTGCAGAACAAGGCTGGCGGAACGCAGAACAAACCGGCTGCGGGCGGCTTGGGCGGTTTGCTAGGCGGCGCTTCTGGTTCCGGTGGCCTCGGCAGTCTGCTATCAGGTGCAGGTGGCGGTGCGTTGGCGGCTGGCGCGATGGGTTTGCTGCTCGGTAACAAGAAAGTGCGCAAGGTCGGCGGCAAAGTCGCGATCTACGGCGGCCTCGCTGCGCTGGGCGTGCTGGCTTACAAAGCCTACGGCAACTACAACGCGCAGAAAGGCACTGCACCGCAAAGCGAACCGCAAACGCTGGATCGCCTGCCACCGGCACAAGCCGAGCAACACAGTCAGGCGATTCTCAAAGCGCTGGTCGCTGCCGCCAAGGCCGACGGCCACATCGATGATCGCGAGCGGCAATTGATCGAAGGCGAGTTCATCAAGCTCGACAACGACCAGGAGCTGCAACACTGGCTGCACGCCGAGCTCAACAAACCGCTCGACCCGACCGATGTCGCCCGCGCTGCGGGTACGCCGGAAATGGCGGCGGAGATGTACATCGCCAGCGTGATGCTGGTGGATGAGGAGAACTTTATGGAGAAGGCGTATCTGGATGAACTGGCGAAGCAGCTTAAGCTGGAGCCGGGGTTGAAAGTGGAGCTGGAGAAGCAGGTGCGGTTGGCTACTGTTTAAGGCCGCACTTCAGAGAAAAACCGTAGCAATTTGCTGCGGTTTTTTTGCGAGTATAGATTCAATTTTAAATAAAACCTGGAGAAGATTACGCTGCTGTTGCAGTTGATTCCGGTGCGGTAAGTATTAAATCCCGACTGGTGTCGCTTGAATGGTGGTGAGTCGGGGGGATCAAGGTCCAGTATTCGCCGGTCTGTTATTTTCTGTGTTCATAGAATCTTGTGCTATTTCACCAATGGGTGTGGTGCTTGAAAATTTTTGGTAAAAAACGTGCCGCCGTCTAATTCATCCCATGTATCAATTCTATTCTCCTTAGTTGAGTTGATAGTTGGTTGGGTACGATTTATAAAGCCTGCGTTTTACTATTGATCCACTTGTCTAAAGGCAAATCTTCGGTTTTTTTTGAAAACTTCTCCTTCGCTTCTCTCAGGGTCATGTGATTGGGGGGACTATAGTTTTCAAGCTCTGATGTGCCGTCATCCTCCCAGCTGCACAAATCGCAGACTTCATAGTTCGCTAGCGAAGGAAGTGTGCGATAGCCACAGCAAGGGCAAGCCTCTAAAAGCTCTACTTTCCCATGCGTTTCATATTTCCCTATATTGAGTGAGTTTAGTTCTCTCGATAGGAATGAGTTTGTTACTCCTTTATATGCTGATCTTAGAGCTAGCAGGATGAGTTCGTTGTATTTGCTGTCTTGAATGTCATAGGGCAAGTCATCGTTAGCGAGAATTGTCTGCTGCAGGGTCTCTGAAAGGGAGAAGAAGTCAGGATTGCTTTCATCGATACTCCACCAGTTGAGAAGCTGAGATTCTCGCTCTTCGTGACTAAGCGAATTCAGAGTGTTTGTTGCGATTTTTTCTATTGCTTCGCTTCGGTCAATAATGTTCATTTTACAGCCCCTTGGCTAAGTCAATAGCGGATTGGAATGGGTCCGCGCTTCTCCCGTCCTCCCGATAGAATGTCCTGATCTCTCGCGATTTCAAATTCCCTATAAATATTCTTCCAGTAGCTGGATCATGCTTGATTACAGTGTTTCCGACATTCGTTTCGTTGAAAGCTCCCGATTCCTTGGAAAATTCTTTAGCCTGTTTAAGATATTCAGCTTGGCTTATATCTCCGAACTCCTTCTGGTCAACTACGTGCTTCTGATAATGAGGCTGCAATTTTCCGGCCGAAAATCCTCTCCAGTTTATTGAAGCCGCTGTAGGTGGCGACATTTCTCCCTGATTGACACGAGCTTTCTCCTCTGGAGTTTCAGCGCCTTGGCCGGGAGTGCATTTTCCGCCACCAGGACAATTATTCAACCCCAGCGGATCCACCCACCCTGTAGGGTTAGGCACGTACTGGTAGCTATTCAACCCACCCGCAAGTTTGATCGGATCCGGCGTCAAAAACCGCCCAGTGCCCGGATTGTAGTAGCGGTGTCGGTTGTAATGTAGCCCGGTTTCGGCATCGAAATACTGGCCTTGGAATCGCAGCGGGTTGTCGATTTTGGCGACGTCCAGTGCGGCAAGATTGCCGTAAGCGCGGTAATTCGCTGACCACATGATCTCGCCGCTGTAATCAGTCAGTTCCTGTGGCGTGCCGAGGTGGTCGAGTTGGTAGTAAAACGGTGTGGCCTTAAGTGGGCCTTCACCATCGAGCATCGCCAGTGGGCGGAAGCTGCCGGGCTCATAGATGTAGCTGCGGTATCGATTATCGGCGCTTTCGGCGATGAGGCGTTCGCCTTGCCAGAGAAATTCTGTGGTTTGTCCGTCGACGGTTTTTTCGATGCGGCGGCCAAAGGCGTCGTATTTGTAGCTAGCGATTCTGCCGTCCGGCAGGCTGAGGCTGATCAACCGTTGTTGGCAGTCGTAACGGTATTCGGTGACCAGCCTCTGGCCAGCACCGCGACGTTCACGGCTCAAATTACCGTAAGCGTCGTAATCGTAGTGGCGGTCGCCTTGCATGAGCAGGCGGTTGCCTTTGACATTGGCGAGGTTGGCCACGGGCAGGTCGTTCTGGCCGAGGAGATTGCCCGCCGGGTCATGGGCGAAGCTTTCCGGCATCGCACCACGGACGCTGAGGAGACGATCGAGCGGATCGTAATGATAGCTGCGGTTGCCTTTGCGGCTGTCGTCGACGCCCACGAGGTTACCGTTCGCCGCGTAGTTATAACGACGGTGAAACAGGTTTTTATCCCGCTGGCTGATGCTATGGGCTTGCAGGCGGCCCTGTTCATCGTATTGGTATTGGCTGAGCAGCAAACCCTGTTGGCGTCGCTGTTCTCGACCGGCGCTGAATTGGTGAGCTGTCAGGCGTGAACCGTTGAGGTCAATGCTGCTCAGGCGCCCGCCGGGCAGATGGCGGTAATCAAGCTTGCTGCCGTCCGGGAGACGGCAATGGCTCAGTTGGCCGACGCTGTCGTATTCATAACGCGTAGTGCCCCAGCCTTGGTGCTCAGTGATCAGACGATCCTGCTCGTCGTATTCGTAGGCGAGCGGCCAGTTTCCGTCATCGACATTTACCAAGCGCCCGAGGGCATCGTAGCCGTAGTGGATTTCATCGCCGTCGGGCAAGATTTTTACCAACAGTCGTCCGGCGGCGTCGCGCTGATACTCGGTGACCAGGTCGCTGCCGTTGTCTCCGAATTCGGTTTTCTTCAGCAGTTGGCCATTGAGATCGTATTCATACGCGGTCCGACGGCCATCGAAACCGGTTTCCTGCTGAATCAAGCCATTGGCGAAGTAATCGAGGTGGTAGTGCTCGCCGTGCTCGTTTTCGATTTCGGTGAGCAGCAGACCTGCGTTGTCGTAGCGATAACGCAGCTGGCTGCCGTCAGGATTGATCCGGCGGCTGACGAGATGCAGGTTATCAGCGTATTCGTAACGGGTGATCCGCCCAAGTTCATCCCGTTCAGCGGTGACGCGACCGTAAGGGTTGTAACTGAAAGCCCGGGTGGCGCCGCCCGGCAGAGTGATCTGGGTCAGGCGATCGACAGCGTCCCATTGGTAATGGGTGATCGCGCCAAATTCGTCCTGTCGGGTTATTTGCCGGCCGAGCGCATCGTAGCGATATTTGCGTTGACCTCCGTCCGGCAGGCGTTCTTCCAGCAACTGGCCGAGATTGTTCCAGCCCAACTGATGGTGGCTGCCATCGGGATGACGAATTTCCAGCAATCGACCCTGTGGGTTGTAGCTGTAGTGGGTTTCGTTGTCGTCGGGATCGATTTGCCGGGTGATATCACCCTGACGGTTGCGCTCGTATTTCCAGCGAGCCTTGCCTCTGCGCACGTAAGTGAGCTGCCCGTTGAAGTAGTTGTAACAGGTCGGCTCTCCTTCCGGCGGGAACACCGCCATCAAGCGCCCCGCGTTGTTGTACTGATACTCGGTGATCGCGCCCATTGGATCTTTTATGGCGACCAGACGACCTTGATCGTCATAGGCGTTCTGTGTTTCGCCGCCGTCCGGAGCCGTCTCGCTGAGCAAGCGCGCGTTTTTGTCATGCAGGTAAACCTGGGTGCTGCCGTCCGAGTTGTATGCGGTGACAGAGCCTTTGTCATCCCATTCGTACCGCGCTTCCAACTGCGAATAGTTGGCCCAGTGGCGAACGCAGCGAGACAGTTTTCCTTCACGCTCCCACTCCCAGAAGAAACAGGCTCCGCCGGCTAATTGCCGTTCCACAATGACGTGTCGTTCGTTGTATCGATAATGTTCGGCCTCACCTGCCGCATTGATCGCGCAGACTAGCTGACTGTGGTCGTTGTAGCTGTAGGTGACCAGCGTCTGGAGGGTTAGCCAAGGTTCCTGACGTTCACCGCGATCGTTGTACTCGACACGTAGTTGCTGTCGGTCGACCGCCACGATGTGACGATCGTCATAACGCAGCAGCAGGCAGCTGCCCGCGCCATTGTCGATGCGTTGAATGCGACCGACAAAGTCATAGCTGAGATGCAGGCGATTTTCGTAGGCATCGCTGAGGGCTGTCAGTCGCCCTGCGCGGAAATGGTAGAAGCGTGTTTTCGGCCCGGCCTGGGTCAGAATGAGTTCGCCCGGCACATCCCCCAGAAAAATGGCCGCTTGCGCCAGACTATTGCTGATCGCCGGCCGTTGTTCAGTCGGCATGGGGAAGCGGGTTTGACGGTTTTCATGGTCAGTCCAGACGACGCCTTCATCTTCGATATCCAGTCGGTGTGAAAGCGAATGGCTCCAGCCATGGCCCAGACGACTGTCGATTTCAACCGCGCTGGTACGGTAGAGGCGGGTCCACTCCAGGGGTAGCGAGCCGGCGAGTTCGCCGTCAGTCAGGGTGAGCAATTCTTCGCCGGTGACCATCGAGACAGGGTCATCTTTGGCGCAGGTTTTTTCAACGCGCTGTGTAGGCTGATCCGCCGCGTTTCTGGATTGCTCAGGTGCGTTATCAATCTTTTCCTGTTGTTCCACGCGCGTGTCGCTGCGGGTTTTACGCCGTGCGTGAATCTGCGAATCGGGTATGACTTCTCCCCCTGCGGCGGGGGCGGGCGGTTTCATGGGGGAGGCTAGTTGTGCCGGCACGTGGGGAGTAATGTTGCTTGTTGCCTTGATGCCCGTACTGGCGACCGTTGTCCCACTCAAAGCTACCGGCGTGTACGCCTGCGCATGGGTTTTGAAGTGCTTGCGACTAATGGCCACCAGGTTCGCGGTCAGTTTTTCAATCAACTTGAGCGCTTTGTCTGCTTTCAACGTAACGGTCACGGCCTTTGCACTGGCTCGTAATGCGATGCCAAGACCTGCGGTGAATATGACGCTGAGGACGACGTAGAGTATTTCCGTTTTCAATCTGGCCAGCACTTCCGTGCGGGTCTGGGGAGGCAGCATGGACGCCCAGGCCCAGGCAGCAGAAATGTAAATCCACAGCAGCGGCTCGTCGCAGGCAATCAGCATTGCTATTCGGCGCGCTTCGGTCGCAGCGTCATATATGCGCTTGATGCTGTCGTCGGTGAAAAATTTCTTCAGCTTCTCATAGTGTTTGAGCGGATCGCTTACCAGATCGAAGAGATCCTCGAGATCTTCCCAGATGCTCATGACGAAGCCCCAAAACCCGCCAATCTCAGCCAGCAACAGTTTGGCCGCGCGCCCGGGCAAGGATGCGTTGGTGTGCTCTTGCCAGAGAAATCTGAATTCTTTCCATTCGCTCTCCAGCCAGAGGCTCACGTCATTGATGACGACATCGTAGGACTGGAACAGACGCTCAATGTCATCTTTGCCGGTGGAGGGGAAAAACGTAATCCGGTAGCGTTGGGCGGGCAGAAGATTCGGCACTTCTTCAATACCACTCGGCCCGATGTTGGTGAGAGTCGATTTACCGATGATGTTGTTGTTCGCGTCTACCGGTTCCAGTAGCACAGGTGTGTTGCCAATCGGCACGAATCGCGCGGACTCGAAGCTGTGGATCAAGGTGAGTTTGCCGCTCTTGGGGCAGGTGGCGAAGTGCTTCGGCTGTTCTTTGATGTCTAGTGGCGTCGAAAGATGAAGTTCGTCACCGACTTTGAATTTTTGCTCAACCTCCAATGCTGGCAATTTTTTGACTGCGGACTTGTAGTCTTCCAGGCAGTTTTTGAATTTACCGATAACTATCTTGGGATCCGGCTGCTTTTCGAAGATTGCAATGACTAACGGGCTCATGCGGTCACCTCTTTCCTTGAGTTAACCAGCCCCAATCCCGGGAAGCCGGCGAAGCTCATCAAGCGTGCCATTCTGTTAACCCGGCGACGGTCCTGTCGCTTTGGTTAACCCCTTGAGAGCGTCTGTAACCTGACAAAACGTTGCTGAACTTTCCAGTGACTATTCAAGCCATTTGCGCTTTTCCTGTAGCAAAAAGTTTCAGAGCGTCTACTCCGGTACTTGTATAGGGTTGAACCCTGATAAAGCGTCTTATAAATGAAACACCGCCCTCGGCTATACTCCCCGCATTTCGACCTAGGCACGAGGAATCACTGTGAAGAACTGGACGTTGCGCCAACGCATTTTGGCGAGTTTTGCGGTGATTATCGCCATCATGTTGCTGATGGTGGTGCTGTCGTACTCGCGACTGTTGAAGATCGAAGCCAGTGAAAACAGTGTCCGCGACGATGCGATTCCCGGTGTCTATTACAGCTCGATGATTCGTGGTGCCTGGGTCGACAGCTATCTGCAGACTCAGGAATTGCTCGGCCTCAAGGAAGGTCAGGGCATCAGCAGCGAAGACGCTGCCGAGTACAAGTCCTTTGAGAGCCGTCTGCAGGAGCAGATGGAGAATTACCGCAAGACCATGGCGACCGACGAGGACCGTAGCGAATTCGCCGCTTTCGTGAAGTACCACGATAACTACATGCAGATTCAAGACGCGGTGCTCGATTTGCACAAGCGCAATCTGGAAGCCGATGCGGTGAAACTGTTCCACGAGAAGCTCACGCCGGCGTGGTACAGCGGTCGCACGAAACTCAACGACATCATCGGCGAAAACAAGAAAGTCGCCGATCAGGCCATGGCCAACATCGACGATGCCGTGGCCGCCGCTAAAGTCAGTATGTTCATTTCCCTGCTGGTTGCGGTATTGGCTGCCGGTCTCTGCGGTTTGCTGTTGATGCGCGCGATCATGGCGCCGATGAACCGCATCGTGAAGATCCTCGAAACCATGCGCACCGGCGACCTCAGTTCGCGCCTGAACCTCGACCGCAAGGACGAGTTCGGCGCTGTCGAAACCGGCTTCAACGACATGATGACCGAGCTGACCTCGCTAGTGTCCCAGGCCCAGCGCTCGTCGGTGCAAGTGACCACGTCGGTCACCGAAATCGCTGCTACCTCCAAACAGCAACAAGCTACCGCCACCGAAACCGCCGCGACCACCACTGAGATCGGCGCGACCTCCCGCGAGATCGCCGCCACCTCGCGCGATCTGGTGCGCACCATGACCGAAGTATCGACCGCCGCCGATCAGGCTTCGGTACTCGCCGGTTCCGGCCAGCAAGGCCTGGCGCGGATGGAAGACACCATGCACTCGGTGATGGGCGCGGCCGATCTGGTCAACGCCAAACTGGCAATTCTCAATGAGAAGGCCGGCAACATTAATCAGGTGGTGGTGACCATCGTCAAAGTCGCCGACCAGACTAACCTGCTCTCGCTCAACGCCGCGATCGAAGCGGAGAAGGCCGGTGAGTACGGTCGCGGTTTTGCCGTGGTCGCCACCGAAGTGCGACGTCTGGCGGATCAGACCGCTGTCGCCACTTATGACATCGAACAAATGGTCCGCGAGATTCAGTCGGCGGTGTCGGCCGGGGTGATGGGCATGGACAAATTCTCCGAAGAAGTGCGCCGCGGCATGTCCGAAGTGCAGCAGGTCGGCGAGCAGCTGTCGCAGATCATCCATCAAGTGCAGGCGCTGGCGCCGCGGGTGTTGATGGTCAATGAAGGCATGCAGGCCCAGGCCACCGGCGCCGAGCAGATCAACCATGCGCTGGTGCAGTTGGGCGATGCCAGCAGCCAGACCGTCGAGTCGCTGCGTCAGGCCAGTTTCGCCATCGACGAACTGAGCCAGGTGGCCGTCGGGCTGCGCAGCGGCGTTTCGCGATTCAAAGTCTGATGAGCGACATCATCGCCAAACGCGGTGCCGCGCCCGTGGCGAAGCCGGCGCTGTTCCTGCTGTTTTGCATCGGCAGCGAGCGTTACGCCTTGCGCGCCACCGAAGTAGCGGAAGTGCTGCCGCGCCTGCCGTTGAAAGCGATTGCCCGCGCGCCCCAATGGGTCGCCGGAGTGTTCGCTTATCGCGGCGCGGTGGTGCCAGTGATCGACCTCAGCGCGCTGACGTTCGGCCAATCGGCCGAGGCGCGCACCAGCACGCGTCTGGTGCTGGTGAACTACCGCCCGGACGCCACGCAAGCGGCGCAATGGCTCGGGCTGATCCTCGAACAGGCCACCGATACATTGCGCTGCCATCCGCAGGAATTTCAGCCTTACGGTCTCGATAACCGTGAGGCGCCGTACCTTGGCCCGGTGCGCGAAGATGCGCAGGGGCTGGTGCAATGGGTGCGGGTCAATGACTTGCTTGATGATTCCGTGCGTACTCTGTTGTTCCCCAATCCACCGCTGGACCCGGCGCAGCTTGAGGCGCAGCCATGAGCAACGATCAGCGCTTTTTCGACTTCCTCAAGGAACGCATTGGCCTCGATGTGACCTCGGTAGGCCCGGCGATCATCGAGCGCGCCGTACGCCAGCGCACAACGCTCTCGCAGGCCGCGCATGCCGATGAGTATTGGCAGTTGCTGCAAGGCTCGCGGGATGAACAGCAAGCGCTGATCGAAGCAGTGATCGTCCCGGAAACCTGGTTTTTCCGTTACCCGGAATCGTTCGCCACCCTGGGCAAACTGGCGCGAAATCGCCTCAACGAGCTGAATAACATGCGCGCCTTACGCATTCTCAGCCTGCCGTGTTCCACCGGCGAAGAACCCTATTCGATTGCCATGGCTTTGCTCGATGCCGGGCTCAAGCCGCATCAGTTCAAGGTCGATGGCATGGACGTCAGTCCGCTGTCGGTGGAAAAGGCGCGGCGGGCGCTGTACGGCAAGAACTCGTTTCGCGGCCAGGATCTGGACTATCGCGAACGGCATTTCAGCGCCGAGCAGGACGGCCATCGGGTCAATGAAAATGTCCGCGAGCAGGTGCGTCTGCAAGTCGGCAATGTGCTCGATCCGGCGCTGCTGGCCAGTGAGCCGGCGTTCGATTTTGTGTTCTGCCGCAACCTGTTGATCTATTTCGATCAACCCACGCAGAAGCAAGTGTTCGAAGTGCTCAAGCGCCTGACGCATGTCGACGGTGTGCTGTTTATCGGCCCGGCCGAGGGCAGTCTGCTTGGACGCTTGGGCATGCGTTCGATCGGCATCCCGCAGTCTTTCGCGTTCAGTCGTCATAGCGATCCGCATCCCGAGCCGCTGCCGACGCCTAAACCTGTCACGTTGCCGATCAGTCCAGCGCCACGCAGCCCGTCGCCGCTTCCGGTGCGCAATCGGCCGTTCAGCGCCGTAACGCCACTGCCGATCACCCGTAACAGCACCAACCCGGACGCGGCAACATTGCTGGCGAACATCGCCGCGCTGGCCAACGAAGGCAAAAGCGCCGAAGCCCGGGCTGCCTGTGAACAGTATCTGCGCAGTCATGAACCGGTGGCCCAAGTGTTTTACTGGCTAGGCCTGCTCAGCGATGTCGCTGGCCTGACGCTGGAAGCCCAAGGTTTCTACCGCAAGGCGCTGTATCTAGAACCGCAACATCCCGAAGCGTTGATGCACTTGGCCGCATTGCTGCAGGCCCAGGGCGACAGCGTCGGTGCCAGACGATTGCAGGAGCGCGCCGCCCGCAGCGGCCGCACCGCCGACAGTGAGCGTAAACGATGATCCCGTCCGACACCTTGAACGTCACCCACGAAGACGCCCGGGCGATCGACGATTGCTGGAACCGCATCGGCATCCATGGCGACAAGTCCTGTCCGCTGCTGGAAGAGCACATTCATTGCCGCAATTGCTCAGTGTATTCCGCCGCCGCCACGCGTCTGCTCGACCGTTATTCGTTGCAGCAGGATGAGCGCGACCCGGTGGCCAGCACCGTCGAAACGGATGTGAAAACCCGTTCGCTGCTGATGTTTCGCCTCGGTGAAGAATGGCTGGGGCTGGCCACGCGCAGCCTGGTCGAAGTCGCGCCGCTGCAGGCCATTCATTCCTTGCCGCATCAGCGCTCGCGGGCCTTGCTCGGCGTGGCCAATGTGCGTGGCGCGCTGGTGGCGTGCCTGTCGCTGGTTGAATTGCTTGATCTGGACGGCAGCGCTGCACCGGCCAGCAGTGGGCGAATCATGCCGCGCATGTTGATCATCGCCGCCCATGGCGGGCCGGTGGTGGTGCCGGTGGATGAAGTCGACGGCATACATGCCATCGACGAGCGCATCCTTGATGCCGCCTCGCAATCCGGTGAGCAAGCCAGTGCCAAATTCACCCGTGGCGTTTTGCAGTTTCGCGGTCGCAGCCTGCGTTGGCTGGATGAAGAACAGTTGCTGTCCGCCGTGACCCGGAGCCTGACATGACCCCCGAGCAAATGCGCGACGCCTCCTTGCTGGAGTTGTTCAGCCTCGAAGCCGAAGCGCAGACCCAAGTGCTCAGCGCCGGGCTGCTGGCGCTGGAGCGTAATCCGACCCAGGCCGATCAACTCGAATCGTGCATGCGTGCGGCGCACTCGCTCAAGGGCGCGGCGCGGATTGTCGGCATCGACAGCGGCGTCAGCGTCGCCCATGTCATGGAAGATTGCCTGGTCAGTGCGCAGGAAGGGCGCTTGTTGCTGCGTCCGGAACACATTGATGCGTTGTTGCAGGGCACGGATTTGCTGATGCGCATCGCCACCCCGGCGAATGCGCCGCAGCCGAGTGATATCGACGCATACGTGGCGTTGATGGCGAGTTTGCTCGATCCGTCGACGCCGCCGGCAACGCGGATTGCACCGCCGATGGCCGAGTTGCAACTTCAAGCGCCGCCGCTCTTTGAACCCGCGCCAGCTCCGATCATGGACGCGCCGGTTGAATCCTCCGAATCGGCGCCACGCAAAAACAAACGCACCACCGAAGGTGGCGAACGCGTCTTGCGCGTGACCGCCGAACGCCTGAACAGCCTGCTCGATCTGTCGAGCAAATCGCTGGTGGAAACCCAGCGCCTCAAGCCGCATCTGGCCACCATGCAGCGCCTCAAGCGCATGCAGAACAACGGTCTGCGCGCGCTGGAAAACCTCAACGTACACCTCAAGGAACACGCGCTGAGCCTTGAGGCGCAGGAAGCGCTGGAAGATGCACGGCGTCTGCTCGCCGAATCCCAGCAACTGCTCAGCGAGAAAAACGCCGAGCTGGACGAGTTCGCCTGGCAGGCCAGTCAGCGCGCCCAAGTACTCTACGACACTGCGCTGGCTTGCCGCATGCGCCCGTTCGCTGACGTGCTCACCGGTCAGGTGCGCATGGTTCGTGATTTGGGCCGTAGCCTGGGCAAGCAGGTGCGTCTGGAAATCGAAGGGGAAAAAACGCAGGTCGACCGCGATGTACTGGAGAAACTCGAAGCGCCGCTCACCCATTTGCTGCGCAACGCTGTCGATCATGGCATCGAAACCCCCGAGCAGCGTCTGCTCAAAGGCAAACCCGAGGAGGGCCTGATCCGCCTGCGCGCCTCGCATCAGGCCGGTCTGCTGGTGCTGGAGTTAAGCGATGACGGCAACGGTGTCGACCTGGAAAAGGTCCGCCGCAGCATCGTCGAACGCCAGTTGTCCCCAGCCGAAACCGCGGCGCAGTTGAGCGAGGAGGAACTGCTGACCTTCCTGTTCCTGCCCGGTTTCAGCCTGCGCGACACGGTCACCGAAGTTTCCGGTCGGGGAGTCGGCCTTGATGCCGTTCAACACATGGTTCGCCAGTTGCGCGGTGCCGTGGTGCTGGAACAGGCAGCGGGCGAGGGCAGTCGCTTCCATCTCGAAGTACCGCTGACCTTGTCGGTGGTGCGCAGTCTGGTGGTGGAAGTCGGCGAAGAGGCGTATGCCTTCCCGCTGGCACATATCGAACGCATGTGTGATCTGGCCCCTGAAGACATCGTGCAGGTCGAAGGCCGGCAGCATTTCTGGCACGAATGCCAGCACGTCGGGCTGGTTGCGGCCAGCCAGTTGCTCAACCGCCCGGCCAGTCAGAACAGCGGCGAAACCCTTAAAGTCGTGGTGATTCGTGAGCGCGATGCCATTTACGGTGTTGCGGTCGAGCGCTTCATTGGCGAGCGCACGCTGGTGGTCTTGCCACTCGACGAGCGTCTGGGCAAAGTGCAGGACATCTCCGCCGGCGCCTTGCTCGATGATGGCTCGGTGGTGCTGATCGTCGATGTCGAGGACATGCTGCGCTCGGTCGACAAGCTGCTCAATACCGGACGCCTGGAACGCATCGCCCGCCACGGCAATCAGGCCGCTGAGGCCGCGCGCAAGCGGGTGCTGGTGGTCGACGATTCGCTGACCGTACGCGAACTGCAACGCAAGCTGCTGCTCAATCGCGGCTACGACGTCGCGGTGGCGGTGGACGGCATGGACGGTTGGAACGCACTGCGTTCGGAGGACTTCGATTTGCTCATCACCGACATCGATATGCCGCGCATGGACGGCATCGAGCTGGTCACGCTGTTGCGCCGCGACAACCGCCTGCAATCGCTGCCGGTGATGGTCGTGTCGTACAAGGATCGTGAAGAGGATCGTCGCCGTGGCCTGGACGCCGGGGCGGACTATTATTTAGCCAAAGCCAGTTTTCATGACGACGCCCTGCTCGACGCAGTGGTCGAGCTCATCGGAGGAGCGCGGGCATGAAGATCGCAATCGTCAACGACATGCCAATGGCGGTGGAGGCGCTGCGCCGGGCACTGGCCTTCGAGCCGGCGCATCAGGTGGTCTGGGTCGCCCGCAACGGCGCCGAGGCGGTGCAGTTGTGCGCCGAAAAAACCCCGGATCTGATCCTGATGGATTTGATCATGCCGGTGATGGACGGCGTTGAAGCCACCCGGCGGATCATGGCCGAGACACCGTGCGCCATCGTCATCGTCACGGTCGACCGCCAGCAGAATGTCCATCGCGTCTTCGAGGCCATGGGCCACGGCGCGCTGGACGTGGTCGATACCCCGGCACTCGGCGCCGGTGATGCACGTGAAGCGGCGGCGCCGTTGCTGCGCAAGATCCTCAATATTGGCTGGCTGATCGGCGACAAGGCACCGCGCTCGCGCCCGGCACCGACACCTCCGCGCAGCTCGGGATCGCGCCAGCGACTGGTGGCGATCGGTTCATCGGCGGGCGGCCCGGCAGCGCTGGAAGTGTTGCTCAAAGGCCTGCCCCGGGACTTCTCGGCAGCGATTGTGCTGGTGCAGCACGTCGATCAGGTCTTTGCCGCCGGCATGGCCGAATGGCTGGCCAGTGCCAGCGGCCTGGATGTACGTCTGGCCCGCGAAGGCGAACCGCCGCAAGCCGGCGCGGTGCTGCTGGCCGGCACCAACCATCATATTCGTCTACTCAAGAACGGCACGCTGGCTTACACCGCCGAGCCGGTCAATGAGATCTACCGGCCCTCCATCGACGTGTTTTTCGAAAGTGTCGCCAGTTACTGGAACGGTGATGCGGTCGGGGTTTTATTGACCGGGATGGGACGCGACGGGGCGCAAGGGCTTAAGCTCATGCGCCAACAGGGGTACCTGACCATCGCGCAGGATCAGCAAAGCAGTGCGGTGTACGGCATGCCCAAGGCCGCTGCAGCCATTGATGCCGCCGTAGAAATTCGTCCACTGGAAAAGATAGCGCCACGATTGCTGGAGATTTTCCCCAAATGAACCGATTTATCCGCAATCCTGGCCCGCGCAGTACTCAGGTGACCGCCCATGAATGACTTACAGATCGACGACATTAAAACCGACGAAAACGCCGCCATGGTGTTGTTGGTGGACGATCAGGCGATGATCGGCGAAGCCGTGCGCCGTGGGCTGTCGAACGAAGAGAACATCGACTTCCACTTCTGCTCCGACCCGCATCAGGCCATCGCGCAAGCGGTGCGGATCAAGCCGACGGTGATTCTTCAGGATCTGGTCATGCCCGGTCTCGATGGCCTCAGCCTGGTGCGCGAATACCGTAATCACCCGGCGACCAAAGACATTCCGATCATCGTGTTGTCGACCAAGGAAGATCCGCTGATCAAGAGCGCGGCGTTTTCGGCCGGGGCCAACGATTATCTGGTGAAACTGCCGGACACCATCGAACTGGTGGCGCGCATCCGCTATCACTCGCGTTCCTACATGACCCTGCTGCAGCGCGATGCCGCCTACCGTGCACTGCGCGTCAGCCAGCAGCAATTGCTCGACACCAATCTGGTGCTGCAACGGCTGATGAACTCCGATGGCCTGACCGGTTTGTCCAATCGCCGTCACTTTGACGAGTATCTGGAACTGGAGTGGCGCCGTTCGCTGCGCGATCAGAGCCAGTTGTCGCTGCTGATGATCGACGTCGATTACTTCAAGTCCTACAACGACAGCTTCGGTCACGTCGAGGGCGACGAAGCGCTGCGCAAGGTCGCCACGGCGATTCGTGACGCCAGTGCGCGACCGTCGGACTTGCCGGCCCGTTATGGCGGCGAAGAGTTTGCGCTGGTGTTGCCGAATACCTCGCCGGGCGGCGCGCGGCTGGTGGCCGAGAAGCTACGGCAGACCGTGGCCTCGCTGAAGATTCCGCACAACACCCCGGCGGATGGCGCGAGCCTGACCATCAGCATTGGCCTGGCGACC
Source organism: Pseudomonas sp. NPDC087690 (assembly GCF_044743175.1). Lineage (NCBI taxonomy): Bacteria > Pseudomonadati > Pseudomonadota > Gammaproteobacteria > Pseudomonadales > Pseudomonadaceae > Pseudomonas > Pseudomonas sp. NPDC087690. The sequence continues at coordinate 47,787 of NZ_JBIUVX010000022.1, read as the reverse complement.
ATGGTGCCGCAGGCGGGCAACGATTGCCGCCTGCTGATTTCGGCGGCAGATCGTGGCCTGTACCTGGCCAAAAACAACGGTCGTAACCAGGTCGGCATCGAATAACCGCCGCAATTCCCTGTAGGAGCTGCCGCAGGCTGCGATCTTTTGATCTGTTTCTAAAATCAAAGTCAAAAGATCGCAGCCTTCGGCAGCTCCTACAGGTGAAATGTGTCAAGCGAATCGCCTCAACACCCGCCAGACGGGCTGCCGTCACAGCCTGATTACGTTATACTCGCCGGCTTTCAAAAGTTCGCCAACGAGTGCTGCCCGTCATGGAAATCAACCCGATCCTGAACACCATCAAGGACCTGTCCGAGCGCTCCGAAACTATTCGGGGGTATCTTTGACTACGATCAAAAGCATGAGCGTCTGACTGAAGTCAATCGCGAGCTTGAAGATCCAAGCGTCTGGAACAAACCTGAATACGCCCAGGAACTGGGTCGCGAGCGCGCCGCGCTGGCACAGATCGTCGATACCCTCGACGAACTGAACGCCGGTCTGGCCGATTGCCGCGACCTGCTGGACATGGCCGTCGAAGAAAACGACGAAGGCGCAGTGGGCGATGTCGTCGCCGAGCTGGCCCGTCTCGAGGAAAATCTGGCCAAGCTGGAATTCCGCCGCATGTTCAGCCATGAAATGGACCCGAACAACGCCTACCTGGACATCCAGGCCGGTTCCGGCGGCACCGAAGCCCAGGACTGGGCCAACATCCTCCTGCGCATGTACCTGCGCTGGGCGGATAAACGCGGTTTCGACGCGACCATCATGGAACTGTCCGCCGGTGAAGTCGCCGGTATCAAAGGTGCGACCGTGCACATCAAGGGCGAATACGCCTTTGGCTGGCTGCGTACCGAAATCGGCGTGCACCGTCTGGTGCGCAAGAGCCCGTTCGACTCCGGCAACCGTCGCCACACCTCGTTCTCCGCGGTGTTCGTCTCGCCAGAGATCGACGACAAGGTCGAAATCGAAATCAACCCGGCAGACCTGCGGATCGACACCTATCGTTCCTCCGGTGCCGGTGGTCAGCACGTAAACACCACCGACTCGGCCGTACGTATCACCCACGTACCGACCAACACCGTGGTCAGCTGCCAGAACGAACGTTCCCAGCACGCCAACAAGGACACCGCCATGAAAATGCTGCGGGCCAAGTTGTACGAGCAGGAAATGCAGAAACGCAACGCCGCGTCGCAAGCGCTGGAAGACACCAAGTCGGACATCGGCTGGGGTCACCAGATTCGCTCGTACGTGCTCGATGCGTCGCGGATCAAGGATCTGCGCACCAACATCGAACGCAGCGACTGCGACAAGGTACTCGACGGCGACATCGACGAATACCTGTATGCCAGCCTGAAATCCGGGCTGTAAAAAGACGCGATACAGCATCGGCAGATCCAAACCGATCCCTGTAGGAGCCAGCCCTGCTGGCGATCCCCGGGCCGCAAGGTCCGGGGGCAACGAACCTGATGGAATATCTAAAGACATGAGCGACCAACAACTCGACCCGCAAGCCCTGCAACAGGAAGAAAACTCCCTGATCGCCCTGCGCAAGGAAAAGCTGGCTGCCGAGCGCGCCAAGGGCAACGCCTTCCCGAACGACTTCCGCCGCGAAAACTACTGCGAAGATCTGCAGAAGAAATACGCGGACAAGACCAAGGAAGAGCTGGCAGAGGCTGCAATCCCGGTCAAGGTTGCCGGTCGCATCATGCTCAACCGTGGCTCGTTCATGGTGATCCAGGACATGACCGGTCGCATCCAGGTCTACGTCAACCGTAAAACCCTGTCGGAAGACACCCTGGCCGCGGTGAAAACCTGGGACATGGGCGACATCATTGCTGCCGAAGGTACCTTGGCGCGTTCCGGCAAGGGCGACCTCTACGTTGAAATGACCAGCGTGCGCCTGCTGACCAAGTCGCTGCGTCCGCTGCCGGACAAGCACCACGGCCTGACCGACACTGAGCAACGCTACCGCCAGCGTTACGTTGACCTGATCGTCAACGAAGAAGTGCGCCAGACTTTCCGCGTGCGTTCGCAAGTGATCGCGCACATCCGCAGCTTCCTGATGAAGCGTGACTTCCTCGAAGTCGAAACGCCTATGCTGCAGACCATTCCGGGCGGCGCTGCGGCCAAGCCGTTCGAAACCCACCACAACGCGCTGGACATGGAAATGTTCCTGCGTATCGCCCCGGAGCTGTACCTCAAGCGTCTGGTGGTCGGTGGCTTTGAAAAGGTCTTCGAGATCAACCGCAACTTCCGTAACGAAGGCGTTTCGACGCGTCACAACCCAGAATTCACCATGTTGGAGTTCTACCAGGCGTACGCCGACTACGAAGACAACATGGACCTGACCGAAGAACTGTTCCGTGAACTGGCGCAGCTGGTTCTGGGCAGCACCGACGTGCCGTACGGCGACAAGGTGTTCCACTTCGGCGAGCCGTTCGTACGCCTCTCGGTGTTCGACTCGATCCTCAAGTACAACCCTGAGCTGACCGCCGATGATCTGAACGACATCGACAAGGCGCGCGCCATCGCCAAGAAGGCCGGCGCCAAGGTGCTGGGCTTCGAAGGTCTGGGCAAGCTGCAGGTGATGATTTTCGAAGAACTGGTCGAGCACAAGCTGGAGCAGCCACACTTCATCACTCAGTACCCGTTCGAAGTGTCGCCGCTGGCCCGTCGTAACGACGACAACCCGAACGTCACTGATCGTTTCGAGCTGTTCATCGGTGGCCGTGAAATCGCCAACGCCTACTCCGAGTTGAACGACGCGGAAGACCAGGCCGAGCGCTTCATGGCGCAGGTGGCCGACAAGGACGC
>NZ_JBIUVX010000022.1:0-44921 GCF_044743175.1 Pseudomonas sp. NPDC087690 | reverse complement strand
CCATGCACTACGACGCCGACTTCGTTCGCGCGCTGGAGTACGGCATGCCGCCAACGGCCGGTGAAGGCATCGGCATCGACCGTCTGGTGATGTTGCTGACCAACTCGCCGTCGATCCGCGATGTGATCCTGTTCCCGCACATGCGACCGCAAGCGTAAACGTTTCAGTTAAAAAGCCGCCTAAAACAGGCGGCTTTTTATTGCCTGTCTGGTACAAATGTATCAATTGGTTAATTTCGCAATAGCAGAGGAAGTTCTGTCGTGATGGGTGCAATAGCTCAAGAAGGTGCAGCGGGTATCGCCACTGCGGTCGCTGAAAGTGTTCAGTACCAGGGTCGCAAGGCCAGCCGACAGGGCAGTGAGCAGCGTCGACAGGACATTCTCGACGCGGCGATGAGGATTGTCGTGCGCGACGGTGTACGTGCCGTGCGCCATCGCGCAGTGGCCGCAGAGGCTGGTGTGCCGTTGTCGGCGACTACCTATTACTTCAAGGACATCGACGACCTGCTCACCGATACCTTCGCCCAATACGTTGAACGCAGTGCGGCGTACATGGCCAAGTTGTGGATCAACAATGAAGGTCTGTTGCGTGACATGGTCGTCAGTGGTGACGGCAGCCCCGAATCGCGTTCGCAACTGGCCGATGACATTGCGCGGTTGATGGCCGACTACGTGCATCGACAATTGGTTAACCGTCGCGAGCATTTGATGGCCGAGCAGGCATTCCGTCAGGAAGCGCTGCTCAACCCGCGCCTGGCGATTCTGGTGCGTTCCCATCAACAGATTCTGCTGCAGGGCACCTGCCAGTTGTTCCAGGTCTTGGGTTCGCGTGAACCGCAGCAGGATGCCAAGGTGTTGACGGCGATTATCGGACGGATGGAATATCAGGGCCTGCTCAACGACGCCGAGCCTTTGGCCGAAGAGGACATGCTCGGCATTCTGACGCGCTACATGCACCTGGTGCTCGCATCGGTCTGACGCAAATCCCCTGTAGGAGTGAGCCTGCTCGCGATAGCGGTGTATCAGACAACTAAGATGTTGAATGTAAATCCGTTATCGCGAGCAGGCTCACTCCTACAGGGGAACGCAATCACCTTAAGGGCGGCGAATGTTCATAGGGAGTATTGAATGAAAGCCTGGCGTGGCGTGCTGATCGCCTTGTCGTTCCTGCTGCTCAGCGGCTGTCTGGTGACCTTCAAGGAACCGCTGGCCACTACTGACCCGGCGCCCAAGGGCTTGCTCGGCAAATGGTCGAGCACCAATGCCTGGGGCGAGCCGATGAACCTTGAGCTGACGCGCCTGGGCAACGATCGCTATCAGGCCGTCACGTACTTCAAGGCCAAGCCCCGTGAACGCGAAGCCTATCCGTTCACCGTGTCGCGCCATGGCAACCGCTGGTATCTGTCGGCGAAAGTCCCGGCGCAGTACGGCGGCCACTACACCATCGCCGGTTTCGAACTCACCGATAAACACGAACTGGTGGTCTATAACCTCGACCTTGAGCAGATCAACCAGGCGATCAAACAAAAAAACCTCGACGGTCAGGCCTTCCAGACCGACGATGGCGACGGTGTGCAAGTCGACAGCAGTCTCGACAAGGTCTTTGCTTACCTCGACGATCCGGCCAATTCCGATGTCTTCGTTGAAGCCGTGCGCTACCAGCGCCAGACCCGCGCCCAATAATTCATTACGTCAGGTTTTCTACAGGAGTTTCGGGTGGACGATTACCAGCAGACGATACGCATGTTGTCCGACCGCATTGTGCTGGCGCAGACACCGATCCGTGTGCTCGACGCGGTCAAGTGGGACGAGAACATCCGCAAGGGCTTCCTCAAGGCCAAAGGCAAGGAAATGCCGGCGGTGGATCGCGACTACTACCTCAATCGGCCACTGAGTTTCGATTCAAGCAAGGTCAAACTGGAATTCCAGAACATCGAGCGTGACATCACCCGCCAGCTCGGCCAGTTCAACCCGGTCGGGCAGATCATGCGGCGTATGTGCAAGGAGTACCGCATGGTGGTGCGCATGCTCGAAGCGCGCGGCACCGAGGATTTCGGCCTGATCTCGCAAGAGCTGTATGGCGCCGCCTCCGATGCCTTCCACGCCGGTGACCCGACCCTGGCTGACCTCGGCCTGATGATGTCCGACTATTTGAACAACATCGATGGCCGTGGCGATCTGAAGGATGAGCCAAAAGTCCTCACCGCCAAAGACGCGGTGCATCTGCTGCAGACCCGTCTGAACAAGGTGTTCGGTGAAGCTGAAGAAACCATTCGCGTGTTCGAGTCCGACGGCATCGTCGCTGACGCGGCGGCGGGCGCGGATTACATCAAGATCCGCACCGACGCGATGTTCAACGATCGCGACGTGCGTGCGCTGGAAGTCCATGAGGGGCTGGTGCACGTAGGCACCACGCTTAACGGCCTGAACCAGCCAATCTGCACCTTCCTGTCCAAAGGCCCGCCATCTTCGACGGTGACCCAGGAAGGCCTGGCGATCCTGATGGAGATCATCACCTTTGCTTCCTACCCAAGCCGTCTGCGCAAACTGACCAACCGCACCCGCGCCATTCATATGGTCGAGGAGGGCGCCGACTTCCTGCAGATATTCGAATTCTTCCGCGAGCAGGGCTTCGAAATGGCGGAAAGCTACGGCAACGCCAGTCGTGTTTTCCGTGGATCGACACCGAACGGACTGCCATTCACCAAAGACTTGTCCTACCTCAAGGGCTTTATCATGGTTTACAACTACATTCAGTTGGCCGTGCGTAAGGGCAAGCTTGAGCAGATCCCGCTGTTGTTCTGCGGCAAGACCACGCTGGAAGACATGCGTACGTTGCGTCAATTGGTGGATGAAGGGTTGGTGGTGCCGCCTAAGTATCTGCCGGAGCAGTTCCGCGACATGAATGCGTTGTCGGCGTGGATGTGTTTCTCCAATTTCCTCAATCATTTGAGCCTGGACCGGATCGAAGCGGATTACTCCAACATCCTCTAGCCCACTACAGACCGATCGTTCCCACGCTCCGCGTGGGAATGCCGCCATGGACGCTCCGCGTCCACTGTGACGCAGAGCGTCACGGGATGCATTCCCACGCAGAGCGTGGGAACGATCTGAACCTGAATTTTTGCGAGGTTTCACCGGATGAGAATCCTCGGCATCATCTGCCTGCTTCTGACCCTCAGCGGTTGCAGCTCTTTGTTGTTCTACCCCGAACCGGGGCAGATGTTCACCCCGGAAAAAGCCAAGCTCGAATACCGCACCGTTACGCTGGTCACGGCGGATGGCCTCAAGCTCAACGCCTGGTGGCTGCCGGCCAAACCCGGCGTCGAGGTCAAAGGCACCGTGCTGCACCTGCACGGTAACGGCGGCAATCTGCCGATGCATCTCGGCGGCAGTTGGTGGTTGCCAAAAAACGGCTATCAGGTGCTGTTGGTGGACTATCGCGGTTATGGCCTGTCCGAGGGCAAGCCGAGTTTGCCGGCGATCTATCAGGACATCGACGCCGCGTTCGCTTGGCTCGACAAGGCGCCGGATGTCAAAGGCAAGCCGCTGATTCTGCTCGGTCAGAGCCTCGGCGGTTCGATGGCCGTGCATTGGCTGGTGCAGCATCCAGAGCGGCAGAAACAGCTCAAGGCCTTGGTGCTCGATGGTGTACCCGCCAGCTATCGCAGTGTCGGCCAATACGCGCTCAGCACCTCGTGGCTGACCTGGCCGTTCCAGGTGCCACTGTCGTGGCTGGTGCCGGACAGTGACAGCGCAATCCATTCGATGCCGCAGCTCAACGGCGTGCCGAAGCTGATCTTTCACAGCATTGACGATCCGCTGGTGCCGCTTTCCAACGGCATCCGCCTGTATCAAGCTGCGCCCCCCCCGCGTGTGCTGCAACTGACCCGTGGCGGCCATGTGCAGACCTTCGGTGATCCGGTGTGGCGCCAGGTGATGCTGCGCTATCTGGACGATCCCGAGCATTTCAACGGCCTGCGCCGCCTCGGCGAAATCCCTAATTTCCCGACACCCCCGAATTCTGAAGATGAGAGTCCGCAATGAGTGAAGAACGTAACGCCATCCCGCTGATCATCACCGGTATCTGCAGCATCCTCGGCACCGTCGGGGCGTTGTGGTACTACGGTTACCTGCATTTCGCCAAACCCGAGGATGCGTTGCTGCTCAACGACTTCACCATGCTCAAGACCGTGCCGGGCGAAGACTACAAAGTCTCGCTCGACCCGGCGCCGCAAGTGGCGCAGTGCATCGATGGCGTGCTGGTGTTGTTCGATACCGAGCAGAAAGGCTTGACCGGTGTACTGATCAACGCGCAGAAGAAAGCCGTGCGCTGCATGGGTGAAGAGACCCCGCAAAAACTCCAGCCTTAAAAGCAAAAGATCGCAGCCTTCGGCAGCTCCTACAGGAAACGCATTCCAATGTAGGAGCTGCCGAAGGCTGCGATCTTTTCATCTAAAAAAGCCCCGCGTGACTCAGTCAGGCGGGGCTTTTGCGTTACAGCAGGGCGCTTAGTTCGAGCTGACCGCCGAACGTGGCACAACCGGCTGGTTGTCGTTGGAAATGGTCACTTCCACACGACGGTTCATCGCACGGCCGGAGACGCTGCCGTTCTCGGCAACCGGGTATTCCTTGCCATAACCCTGAGCGACGATGCGCGCGGGATCAACGCCCATTTTCACCAGAGCGGTACGTACGGAATTGGCGCGACGTTCAGACAGAGTCTGGTTGTGGCTCGCAGTACCGGTGCTGTCGGTGTAACCCTCGACGATCACTTTGCGATCCGGGTTTTCCTGAAGGAACTGCGCCAGTTTGTTGATGTTGACCAGACCGCTGGATTTCAGGTCAGCACGGTCGGTGGCGAACAGCACGTCGCCGAAGGTCACCAGCGTACCGCGATCGGTCTGCTTGGCGTTCAGGCTGTCCTGCAGCTGTTTGATCTGCTGATCACGCGCATCCAGACGCGCCTGGGCACGTTGGGCGGCAGCGTTCTTCAGATTGTTTTCAGCGGTGCGCAGGGCGATGGTCTGCTTGGCCACTTCCACGCGCTGGTTGGTCAGGTAGGCCAGTTGGTCGACCTTGGCTGCGTCTTGCTTGTCCAGATAAGCCTTGTCGGCCTTGTCGAGGTAATCACTGGCGTCTTTGGTTTCCAGCGCCGCGACTTTGCTCGCTTGCGGGTTGGCTTGCAGGCCGGCGTAGTTGGTGCGTGCCTGTTCCAGATTCGGGTTAGGTGGAGTCGAGCAGGCAGCCAGAGCGACACTTGCGGCCAGAAGAGCTGGAATCATCAGTTGCTTACGCATAATTTTTCGTCCTTTCTATCGATAAAGTTTCAGCGTTGCCATCGGGATGCGCGCTTACTGCACGGTGCGCTGACTTTCCTGACGCAGTTCCTGAACACCTTTCTGGGAATCCTTCACAGCCTGTTCGGCTTTTGCGGCCTGAGCCTTGCGTTCGGCTACGCGAGCGTCCCACTCGGCTTGCTCGGACAGAGTGCGCGCTTCGTCATACTTCTTGTCATGCATGGCGATTTCGGCTTGTTTCAGTTTGTCCTGCGCCTGCTTCATCTCAACGGCAGCGAATTCGGTACCGCCGGCGCTGACCGCGCTGTTCACTGCCGATTGAGTCACGGCGTATTGCTCGGTCGGTGGGTTACCGGCGCAACCGGCCAGTACGAAGCTGGTGCCGATGGCCAGAGCCGCCAGTTTCAGACCGCGCAGGTGGGTAAACGAGGTTTGGTTTTTCATGGTCTTCAACTCCATTGGGCATCTCCTGAAAACATCTGAATCCATCCTGGTCGAGGAGCCGAAAATGTCGTATCCAAGTGCGTTATTTGAAACGCTCGTTCCAGGCGTGGTTACAGCTTCCGACCGGAGGCGTTTTTCAAAAGTTCAGAAAAGATGGCCTATCGCCAAAATATTTTTTGACCGAATGGACAAGGCTCTAGAGCGGGAACTTTGGCGGGATGAAGCGGTACGCGCGGGTGTTTCTAATACCGAAAATACGGCGATTTTAAGGCGGAAATACAATCCCTGTAGGAGTGAGCCTGCTCGCGATGGCGTCGTATCAGACAACAAAAATGTTGAATGAAAAACCACCATCGCGAGCAGGCTCACTCCTACAGTTTGATGTGTGTTGTGTCAGTGTTTTGGCTTGCCTTCAACAGCCGAGAGGTCATGCAAGTGCCGGCGCGACAACGCCAGAAAACGAGGCGTAGGCCCGACATCCTCATACAACGGATCACCTTCCTCATCGGTCGCCACCACCGTCGAACCCTTCACATACGGCAGGCTCGCTTCAAACTCTTCAAGGGCTGCGCCGATCAATTCCCCGAGCAGCTCTTCGGCATGCCGTTTGGGGTACATCTCGGCAATCGCTGCCAGACGCGCAGCGGCTTCAACGTCCAGATGAATCGTGTAGCCAGTGTCGGTCAGGCGACCCTTGGCGTTTTCTTCCCAATGCTGGGCGAGTTCACGAATTTTCATGATGACCTCATTTCGCGCCTGCTCTTGGCAGGCCTGGGTGAGTGTCCGGCAGCGCCGGCGGCAAGCCGTTGTACGGCTTACTGTTGAGACTAGCTTTCGCCCACAAGGTTTAAAGTCCCTTGGTCGGATGCTTGTAAGAAGCGTCGTAGAGCGGCACTCTCTAGGTCATGCACTCGTTTCTAAGCCGTCCGGATTACTGCTGGGGAATTGCTGATGACCGATATTGATGCACGCTTGCGCGAAGACGTTCACCTGCTCGGAGAGCTGTTGGGCAACACCATTCGAGATCAGTACGGCGAGGCGTTTCTCGACAAGATCGAGCAGATTCGCAAGGGCGCCAAGGCCGACCGGCGTGGCTCGATGGACGCTGAACTGAGCGCCAGCCTCAATCAATTGAGCGAGGACGAATTGCTCCCCGTGGCGCGGGCGTTCAACCAGTTTCTCAACCTGGCGAATATCGCCGAGCAGTATCAGTTGATCCATCGGCGCGAAGAGTCGCAGCCGGCGCCGTTCGAATCCCGCGTGTTGCCGGAATTGCTTGCGCGTTTGCGCAACGAAGGTCACAGCACCGAGTCGCTGGCACGTCAACTGTCACGGCTGGAAATCGAGCTGGTGCTGACCGCGCACCCCACCGAAGTCGCGCGACGCACGCTGATCCAGAAGTACGACGCCATCGCCGGGCAACTCGCCGCGCAAGATCATCGCGACCTGACCACTGCCGAACGCGAACAGATCCAGAACACCCTGCAGCGGCTGATCGCCGAAGCCTGGCACACCGAAGAAATCCGCCGCACGCGCCCGACGCCGGTCGATGAAGCCAAGTGGGGTTTCGCGGTGATCGAACATTCGCTGTGGCAAGCGATCCCCAACCATATGCGCAAGGCCGACAAGGCTTTGCATGAAGCGACCGGCCTGCGCTTGCCGTTGGAGGCGGCGCCGATTCGCTTCGCGTCGTGGATGGGCGGCGACCGTGACGGCAACCCCAACGTCACCGCTGCGGTAACCCGCGAAGTGTTGCTGCTGGCGCGTTGGATGGCCGCCGATTTGTACCTGCGTGATGTCGATCATTTGGCTGCCGAGTTGTCGATGCAGCAAGCCAGCGATGCGTTGAAAGCCAAGGCTGGCGACAGCGCCGAACCGTATCGCGCGGTGCTCAAACAACTGCGTGAACGCCTGCGTGCGACGCGCAACTGGGCACATGCTGCGCTGACCGCTCCAACGCCTGCGCCGGCTGATGTGCTGCACAACAACCGCGATCTGCTCGATCCGCTGGAGCTGTGCTTCAACTCGCTGCACGAATGCGGCATGGGCGTGATCGCCGACGGCCCGCTGCTCGATTGCCTGCGTCGGGCGGTGACCTTCGGCTTGTTCCTCGTGCGTCTCGATGTACGCCAGGATTCGTCGCGACACAGCTCGGCGATGACCGAAATCACCGATTACCTCGGTCTCGGTCGCTATGAAGATTGGGATGAAGAACAGCGCATCACTTTCCTGACCCGCGAACTGAGCAATCGTCGGCCTTTGCTGCCAGCGCATTTCAAGCCATCAGCCGACACCGCAGAAGTGCTCAACACCTGCAAGGAAATCGCCGCCGCACCGGGCGCTTCGCTCGGTTCCTACGTGATCTCCATGGCCGGCGCCGCCTCCGATGTGCTCGCCGTGCAACTGCTGCTCAAAGAGTCCGGCGTGCTGCGGCCGATGCGTGTAGTACCGCTGTTCGAAACCCTCGCCGACCTCGACAATGCCGGGCCGGTGATGGAGCGGCTATTGCTGCTGCCGGGCTATCGCGCACGGCTGCAAGGCCCGCAGGAAGTGATGATCGGCTACTCCGACTCGGCCAAGGACGCCGGCACCACTGCAGCGGCCTGGGCGCAATATCGCGCGCAGGAACGCTTGGTGGAAATCTGCCGTGAGCAGCAAGTCGAACTGCTGCTGTTCCACGGTCGCGGCGGCACCGTCGGCCGTGGCGGTGGCCCGGCGCATGCGGCGATTCTGTCGCAGCCACCGGGTTCGGTGGCGGGGCGTTTCCGCACCACCGAGCAGGGGGAAATGATTCGATTCAAATTCGGCCTGCCGGACATCGCCGAGCAAAACCTCAATCTGTATCTGGCGGCGGTGCTTGAAGCAACGCTGCTGCCACCACCGCCACCGACCGCTGAATGGCGCCATTTGATGGACGAATTGGCGGCTGACGGTGTCAGTGCTTACCGTCAGGTGGTGCGGGAAAATCCGCAGTTCGTCGAGTATTTCCGCCAGTCCACACCGGAGCAGGAACTGGGGCGTTTGCCGCTCGGCAGTCGTCCGGCCAAACGCCGTGCCGGCGGCATCGAAAGCCTGCGGGCGATCCCGTGGATCTTCGGCTGGACACAAACGCGGCTGATGCTGCCGGCGTGGCTCGGCTGGGAATCGGCGTTGAGCAAGGCGCTGGAGCGCGGCGAAGGCGAGTTGCTCGGGCAGATGCGCGAGCAGTGGCCGTTCTTCCGCACCCGTATCGACATGCTGGAAATGGTGCTGGCCAAGGCCGACGCCGACATTGCGTTGTCCTACGATCAGCGTCTGGTCGAGCCGGATCTGCTGCCGTTGGGCGCGCAGTTACGCGACCTATTGTCGCAGGCGTGCGCGGTAGTGCTCGGCCTGACCGGTCAGTCGCAGCTGCTGGCACATAGCCCGGACACCCTCGAATTCATCCGTCTGCGCAACACTTACCTTGACCCGCTACATCTATTGCAGGCCGAGTTGTTGGCCCGTTCGCGGCAACAGGATGTCGAGCAGGGCAGCCCGGTGGAACAGGCGTTGCTGGTGTCTGTGGCGGGGATTGCCGCCGGTTTGCGCAATACCGGCTAAGGTTTTTGGCGTGGCGCGCGGCACCGGTCACAAACGCCGAATGCCGCTTTGCCTGCCCGGCGAAAGTGCCGCCAGGCGACAGTTAATGATGGGGTTGCGACTTGGGTTACCGCGTCGCAAGGTCGCGGGGGCCGTCGGTTTCTCCGACTTTTGGCGTCTTGTGTGGGCGCAGCCTGCTGTGTATCTTGATCAGCCTTTGGCCGTTTCTGCGGCCACGACCCGTATTTTCAGGATTCGTCCCAAGAGGCGAATCCTTTGTTTTGTAAAAGCTTTTTATAAAAAAATTGAGGAGCACATCTAATGCGCGTCATTCTGCTGGGAGCTCCCGGGGCCGGTAAAGGTACTCAGGCAAAGTTCATCACCGAAAAATTCGGCATTCCACAAATTTCCACTGGCGACATGCTGCGTGCAGCGGTCAAGGCCGGTACTCCGCTGGGCGTGCAAGCCAAGAGCATCATGGATGCCGGCGGCCTGGTGTCGGATGACCTGATCATCGCACTGGTTCAGGACCGTATCGCTCAGCCAGACTGCGCCAACGGCTTCCTGTTCGACGGCTTCCCGCGCACCATTCCGCAGGCTGAAGCACTGGTCACTGCCGGCGTTGAGCTGGATGCAGTGGTTGAGATCGCTGTTGAAGACGAAGAAATCGTTCAACGCATCGCCGGCCGTCGTGTTCACGAAGCCAGCGGCCGCGTTTACCACATCGTCTACAACCCGCCGAAAATCGCCGGCAAAGACGACATCACCGGCGAAGAGCTGGTACAGCGCAAGGACGATACAGAAGAAACCGTGCGTCATCGCCTGTCGGTCTACCACTCGCAGACCAAGCCGCTGGTGGAGTTCTATCAGAGCCTGTCCGCCAAGAACGCTGGCAAGCCGAAGTACAGCCACATTCCGGGCGTCGGTTCGGTTGATGCGATCACCGCCAAGGTGCTGGCCGCGCTGAGCTGAAAAGTCTGATCGGCTGCATCATCCACGGCCCGCTTGCGGGCCGTAGTTGTTTATACTGACGCACTTTTTCCCACCCCTGTTTTGGAAACATCGATGAGCACCTTGCTGGCCCTGGACACCGCGACTGAAGCTTGCTCCGTTGCCTTGCTGCATGACGGCAAGGTCACGAGCCATTACGAGGTGATCCCGCGCCTGCACGCGCAGAAGCTGCTGCCGATGATCCAGCAATTGCTGGCCGACGCTGGAACGACGTTGCAAGCGGTCGACGCGATTGCCTTCGGTCGCGGGCCTGGCGCGTTTACCGGCGTGCGGATTGCCATTGGTGTGGTGCAGGGGCTGGCGTTTGCGCTGGATCGCCCAGTGTTGCCGGTGTCCAACCTGGCGGTGCTGGCGCAGCGGGCGTTGCGTGAGCATGGCGAGAGCCAGGTCGCGGCGGCCATCGATGCACGGATGGATGAAGTGTATTGGGGCTGCTATCGCGAGACCGCAGGGGAGATGCGTCTTGTGGGTGCCGAAGCGGTGTTGCCGCCGGAAGCGGCGGCGTTGCCAGCGGATGCCAGTGGCGAGTGGTTCGGTGCCGGCACCGGTTGGGGTTATGCCGAGCGCATCGCCGTCCAACTGACCGGCTCCGACGCCGGCATGCTGCCGCACGCCGAAGACCTGTTGACCCTGGCGCGCTTCGCCTGGGAACGCGGCGAATCGATCCCGGCGGATGATGCGCAACCGGTTTACCTGCGCGACAAAGTCGCCACCCCCAAAGCTCGCTGAGCCTTTAAAAGATCGCAGCCTGCGGCAGCTCCTACACAGGTACACATGTCGGAGCTGCCGCAGGCTGCGATCTTTTGATTTTCAAAACACCAATCGTCAGTTTCCACCCTCCGGTTTTAAACCTTTTGCGCTTTATGTGTTCTAGTTATCACTCGGCGATTTGCTAAGTCGGTCAGGTGCCGCTAAATTGCCATCATCGATACCGAGCATGAAATTATGCGTATAGACGGCCTTTCCTCTCAGTCTTACCCCATCAAGCGCAAGCCTCGCAAAGGCAATGCGGCGCTGGATGAATCCGTCGACGATATCGATGGCGAGCTGGAATTCCCGACTGAAGAGCAAATGGCCGCCCGTGCTGCCAAAGCCTCCGCACAACGCCTCGCCAATCTGCCTGCCCGTCAGCAAGACATGATCTACCACCGTGCGATGAAAAAGAGCGTAGCCATGGCCCTCGCCAGCTACCTGAGTACCGCCGGTTTTGTCGATTGGGATGCGGACGTGCTGGGCCTTGATCTGTACATCTGATGGATCTGCCTTACTACCTCGGTTGTCCGTCCTGGAGCGAAAACGCCTGGCGCGAGTATCTGTACCCGGTAGACGCCAAGACCTCTGACTTCCTCGGTCTTTATGCGCAAGTATTCAACGCTGTCGAAGGCAACACGACTTTCTACGCCAGCCCGTCGCCCGCTACCGTGCAGCGTTGGGCTGAGGTCATGCCCGAACACTTTCGTTTCACCGCCAAATTCCCCGGCGACATCAGCCACAGTGGCGACCTGCGCGATCAACTGACCGCCGCCGAAACATTTCTGCAATTACTCAAGCCACTCGGTCAGCGTGTTTCGCCGCTGTGGCTGCAGTTGTCGAAAAGTTTCACGCCGCATCGGCTGCCCGAACTGGCGGCGTTCATCGATGCGCTGGATTGCCCACTGGCGGTGGAAGTACGGCATGAACAGTTCTTCGCCAAGGGTGAGAGCGAACGCTTGCTCAATCGGCTGTTGCTGGATCGTGGTGTCGAGCGAATTTGCCTCGACCCGCGGGCATTGTTCAGCTGCCTGTCGACCGAGTCTTCGGTGATCCACGCGCAATCGAAAAAGCCCCGAGTGCCGACGCGTCCGGCGGCGTTCACGCAATGGCCGCAAGTGCGCTTCATCGGCCATCCCGAGCTTGAAGCCAACGACACTTTCCTCGTGCCATGGGTGGCGAAAATCGCCGAGTGGATCGAGGAGGGGCGCACTCCGTACATCTTCCTGCACACCGCCGACAACCTGTTGGCGGCCAAGCTGGCGCAACGTTTTCACGCAAAATTGATGCAACGTTTGCCTGGCTTGCCAGCGCTGCCTGAGCTATACAGAGAACCCGCCGCCGAGCAACTTGGCCTGCTCTGAGGCGGTTTTTTTTCCTGCCCCGGAGCCTGCCGATGGACGCGCAAACCGTTAGAGCCCACGCCTTCAAAGCGCTGCATGAGCGTCCGGAGATTTTCGTCATCCCCAATCCCTGGGATGCGGGCTCGGCGAAGATGCTCGCCAGCCTCGGCTATCAGGCCTTGGCGACGACCAGCGCCGGTTATGCGTTTTCCCAGGGCAAGGCCGATGGTGCGTTGAGTCTGGATGAGACTCTGGACAATGTCCGCGCGATTGTCGCTGCGACCGATTTGCCGGTGGCTGTGGATCTGGAAAACGGCTTTTCTGATGACCCGACCGAGTCCGCGAAAAGCTTGTTGCGTGCCGCCGAAGCGGGCGCGGTTGGTGGTTCGATCGAAGACGCGACGGGACGCCCGGATGCGCCGATCTATTGCTTCGAACATGCCGTGGCGCGCATCGAAGCCGCCGTCGCCGCCGTGCGCACGTTGCCATTCCCCTTCATCCTGACGGCGCGCGCGGAAAACTATCTGCACGGCAATCCCGATATCAACGACACCATCCGCCGCTTGCAGGCTTTCGCCGAGGCTGGCGCCGATGTGCTGTACGCGCCGGGTTTGCGCAGCGCCGAAGAAGTGTTGGCGGTGGTGCGTGCGGTTGCGCCGAAACCGGTGAATGTGTTGATGTCCGGCGGCTTGAAGCTGACCGTGCAGGAGCTGGCAGAAATGGGCGTGCGCCGCGTCAGCACCGGATCGGCACTGGCGCTGGCGGCGTTCGGTGAATTCTTCCGCGCCGCTGAAGAAATCCAGCGCTCCGGCACGTTCGGCTTTACCTCGCAATCGATGCCGTACGCCAAGGCCAATCAGTTTTTCAAAGGCTGAGCATGGGGCGATGGATTTTCTGGCTGGTGCTGCTGATGATTGGCGGCGCTGCGGTCAGTGTCTGGCGCGGTTGGCTCGAGGTCCCGTCGCAATGGAATCCTTGGGCGCCACTGGACGTCAAAGCCGCGCCCAACTGGCTGACCGGCTACAAGCTGATGCGCTTGCGCAGTGACCCTGAACTCTGCGCCCAGGCATTGAGCAGCTCTGACCTTCGCGTTACGCAACAATCCGCCAGCCCGGGTGCCAAGTGCCCGCTGATCGGTGCCTTGCGCGTGCAGGGCGGTGAGGTGGCGCTGAGCAGCAGTTTCCTCGCCAGTTGTCCGTTGGCGGTGGCCTACGCGATGTTCGAACACCACACCCTGCTACCCGCCGCACAATCTGTTTACGGGCAGAAGGTCGCGCGTGTCGATCATCTTGGCAGCTTCGCTTGTCGCAACGTCTACAACCGCGAAAGCGGGGCGCTAAGCCGCCACGCCAGCGCCGATGCGCTGGATATTGCCGGGTTTCGTCTGGCCGACGGGCGCAGCATCAGCGTACTCAAGGACTGGCCGAAGCAAAATCAGGACGCGCAGTTTTTGCGCAAGGTGCGTGACGGCGCCTGCGATGCGTTCAGTGTGGTCTTGAGTCCGGATTACAACGCCGCCCATCGCAATCACTTTCATGTCGATGTCGGACGCTGGAGCGTGTGTCGCTGAAGGTTAAGCGGCGAGGCGCAGGTTCTGCAGAACGATCGGACGAGCCCAGCCGTTATCGAAGTCCAGAGCTTTCTGTTGCTCGACGATTTCTTCCGCAGGGAACGGCGGGAAAGGCTTTTGCAGCAGATCCAGATCGAACTCGGCAATCGGCAGGTACAGTGGCTTCTTCTGCGGCGCAGGGCCTGGCTCTGGGGTCGGGTGACCATTGTTGATCACGACAGGACGAACCCAGCTGCTGTCGAAATCCTGTTGCTCTTGCTGAGCTTTGAGTTCTTCAGGCGCAAACGCCGGGAACGGCTTGTCCAGCAGTTCCATTTCGAATTCGGCGATCGGCAGGAACAGCGGCTCTGGCGGGCGTACTTCGGTCTCGACCACATCGCATTCGCGCTGGCTGACGATATGCGCGTGCAGCTCGCTGCCGACGGTCGGTTCTTCCGGGCTGTTCAGGTCAACCGGTGGAAATGTGCCGCAGGCTGGCACCACTTCACTCGACTGTTCAGCCAGCGCCTGGGCGAAGAAATCCTGCCACAGGTGACTGACGCCGCTCAGTGCTTGAGTGTTTTGACGGCTAAAGTCGCCATGGGGCGAGATGTAGCCAATCGATGTGGGAAGAATGCCTGACATTTTTTTCGGTTGACGCTCAGCTCTGGCAAAATGCGCGTTGAATGAGTTATCGGCGGTTTTTGCCGCTCCTTGAATTTTTGAGCGTGTTTTCCATGATTGAGCAACCCGCGGCCTGCCGCATCCATGTTCAGGCCCTCGGCCCGACGTTTGAAGCGCAAGCCGAACAGTGGGCCGAGCGTCTCGGCTTGCCGCTGCAAGTCGCGGACGGCGAGTTTGCCTTGCAGGTCGGCGAGCAGGGTTTGCAGCTGCAACAGCTCGGCCCGGATGCACCTGGGCCGGTGCGCGTTGACTTCGTTGAAGGCGGCGCGGCGCATCGGCGTTTGTACGGTGGCGGCAGCGGGCAGATGATCGCCAAGGCTGTCGGCATTGCCCAAGGCGTGCGCCCACGCGTGCTGGATGCCACGGCGGGGCTGGGCAAGGATGCGTTTGTGCTGGCGAGCCTGGGTTGCGAGATGAGCCTGATCGAGCGCCAGCCGCTGATTGGCGCCTTGCTGGAAGATGGTCTGGCGCGCGGCGCGGAAGATTTCGATGTCGCGCCGATCGTGGCGCGGATGAAATTGCTCAAGGGCAATTCCATTGAGGTCATGCAGAACTGGGAGGGTGAACCGCCGCAGGTGATCTACCTCGACCCGATGTTTCCGCACCGGGAGAAGACTGCGCTGGTGAAGAAGGAAATGCGTCTGTTCCGGCCGTTGGTGGGTGATGATCCGGATGCGCCGGCGCTGCTCGAAGCCGCGTTGGCGCTGGCGACGCACCGGGTGGTGGTCAAGCGACCGCGCAAGGCGCCGTGTATTGCGGGGCCGAAGCCGAGTCATGCGCTGGATGGCAAATCCAGTCGATACGATATCTACCCGAAGAAAGCGCTCAAGCCTTAAAACCGCGTCGCCCCTATCGCGAGCAGGCTCACTCCTACAATTGATCTGTGGTGCACACAAATCCACTGTAGGAGTGAGCCTGCTCGCGATAGGGCCAGCCCAAACAGCGCAAAAGCTAAGGTTTGTAGGCGCGCATAAACAACCCCACCACTTCCTCAATATGGCTCTGCGCAGCCTCTTCAGTCAACGGCTCCCCACACCCATACAACAGCCGAAAATTCCCCGCGCCCTTGATCAGGCAAAAGAAATGCTCGGCTGCATTGCGCGGCAGGTCGATGCTCAGCACGCCGCTGTCATGGATCTGCGTCAGCAACCGCTCCATGCCCTGCACCATGCGCTGCGGCCCCGCCTCGAAGAAGATCAGCGACAGCTTCGGATCCTGAACCCCCAACGCCATGATCAAACGGTGCAGATTCACCGACTCATCGCTGTTGATCAGTTGATGAAAGCCTCGGGCAATGTTCAGCAACACATTTTCCACGGCAATGCCTTCGGGCAATTCGAAGAACAGCGGCGGTAACTGCTCCTCGCATTTGGCCACCACGGCGGCGGAGAACAGCGTTTCCTTGTCGTTGAAATGGCTGTAGACCGTCAGCTTCGACACGCCGGCTTCGCTGGCGACCGCGTCCATGCTGGTGTTGGCATAGCCATGACTCAGAAACAGAATTTTCGCCGCCTCGAGGATCGCCTGGCGCTTGGCCAGATCCTTGGGGCGGCCCGGACCGTTTGGAGCTGAAAGATTGTTCGACATTCTTCGCTTTTAATACTGGACTGGTGAGTTTGCTATTAATAACATACCCGCCAGTATAATTATTCCAAGCACCATTAGCGAAAGGTCCGTCACCATGTTCCGCCATGCGTTGTCCCTCGCGTTGCCAGTAAGTCTGGCGTTCCTTTTGTCAGCGTGTGGTCAGGAAGAGGCGACGCAAGTCACCGTGCGACCGGCCATGGTGGTGCAGCCAGAGCCTTCGGCGCAGGCGATGGAAAGTTATCCGGGCGAAGTGCGTGCCCGTTACGAACCCGATCTGGCTTTCCGCATTGGCGGCAAAGTCAGCCGACGACTGGTCGATGAAGGTCAGCGTGTAAAGGCCGATCAACCGCTTGCCGAACTCGACCCGCAGGATGTACGCCTGCAACTGGAAGCCACCCGTGCGCAAGTCGCCGCCGCCGAAGCCAATCTCAATCTGGTGCGTGCCGAGCGTGATCGCTACAAGACCCTGATGGATCGGCAGATGGTCAGCCGCTCGGCCTATGACAACGCCGAAAACCTTTACCGTTCCGGTGAAGCCCGCCTTAAACAAATCAAAGCCGAATTCAACGTATCGACCAATCAGGCCAGTTACGCGGTGCTGCGTGCGCCGCAGGATGGCGTGGTGGCCAAACGTTCGGTCGAGGTGGGGCAGGTCGTCGCCGCCGGGCAAACCGTGTTTACCCTCGCCACCGATGGCGAGCGCGAAGTGCTGATCAGCCTGCCGGAGCAGAGCTTCGGCCGCTTCAAGGTCGGTCAGCCGGTGACAGTCGAATTGTGGACCCAGCAAAACCAGCGCTTCGCCGGGAAGATCCGCGAATTGTCGCCCGCTGCCGATCCACGCTCACGCACCTTTGCGGCGCGTATTTCCTTCACCGGCGGCAAAGTCCCGGCCGAACTGGGCCAGAGCGCTCGTGTGTTTGTGCAATCGGCTGACAGCGTTTCCCTGTCGGTGCCGCTTTCGGCACTCACGGCGGAAAACGGCGCGACCTACGTCTGGGTCGTCAACGGCAACAACACCCTGAAGAAAACCCCGGTGCGCATCGGCCCGTTCGGCGAGAAAAGCGTGCCGGTGCTCGAAGGTTTGAACGCCAGTGACTGGGTGGTAGCCGCGGGCGTGCATGTGTTGCTCGAAGGGCAGCAGGTGCGCCCGGTGGATCGCTCCAACCGTGTGGTCAATCTGGCGGACAAGGAGTAAGCCCCGATGCGCTTCAACCTTTCTGAATGGGCGTTGCGTAATCGCCAGATCGTACTGTTCCTGATGCTTTTGCTGGCCATCGTCGGTGCGTTGTCCTACACCAAACTCGGCCAGAGCGAAGACCCTCCGTTCACTTTCAAAGCCATGGTGATTCAGACCCGTTGGCCGGGTGCGACCGCGCAGGAAGTCTCGCGCCAGGTTACCGAACGCATCGAAAAGAAACTGATGGAAACCGGCGAGTACGAGCGCATCGTGTCGTTCTCGCGCCCCGGTGAATCGCAAGTCACGTTCATTGCCCGCGACTCGATGCACTCCAAGGAAATTCCCGACCTCTGGTACCAGGTGCGCAAGAAGGTCAGTGATATTCGTCAAACCTTGCCGCCGGATATTCAGGGGCCGTTTTTCAACGATGAATTCGGCACCACGTTCGGCAATATCTATGCGCTGACCGGCGACGGTTTCGATTACGCGGTGCTCAAGGATTACGCCGATCGCATCCAGATCCAGCTGCAGCGGGTCAAGGATGTCGGCAAGGTCGACTTGCTCGGTTTGCAGGACGAGAAGATCTGGGTCGAACTGTCCAACGTCAAACTGGCGACCCTCGGCTTGCCGCTGGCGGCGGTGCAACAGGCGCTGCAAGAGCAGAACGCGGTGTCGACCGCCGGGTTCTTCGAAACCGGCAGTGAGCGCTTGCAGCTACGTGTCTCGGGGAATTTTCAGACGGTCGAGGAGATAAAAAACTTCCCGATCCGCGTCGGTGATCGTACGTTTCGGATCTCCGATGTCGCCGATGTGCGTCGCGGTTTCAACGATCCTCCGGCGCCGCGCATGCGCTTCATGGGCGAAGACGCGATTGGGCTGGCGGTGGCGATGAAGGATGGCGGTGACATTCTGGTGCTGGGTAAGGCACTGGAAGGCGAGTTCTCGCGCATCCAGAAAAACCTTCCGGCCGGTATGCAATTGCGCAAGGTTTCCGATCAACCGGCTGCGGTGAAAACCGGGGTTGGCGAGTTTGTTCAGGTACTGGTCGAAGCGCTGGCGATTGTCTTGCTGGTGAGCTTCTTCTCCCTCGGCGTGCGCACCGGCATGGTGGTGGCGCTGACCATTCCGTTGGTGCTGGCGATGACCTTCGCCTGCATGTATTACCTGGGCATCGGCCTGCACAAAATCTCCCTTGGCGCGTTGGTGCTGGCGCTGGGTTTGCTGGTGGACGACGCGATCATTGCCGTGGAAATGATGGCGATCAAAATGGAGCAGGGCTTCGACCGCATCCGTGCGGCGAGTTATGCCTGGACCAGCACCGCGTTCCCGATGCTCACCGGCACATTGATCACCGCCGCCGGCTTTTTGCCGATTGCCATGGCGCAGTCCGGTACTGGCGAGTACACACGCTCGATCTTCCAGGTGGTGACCATCGCGTTGCTCGCGTCATGGGTCGCGGCGGTGGTGTTTGTGCCGTATCTGGGGGAAAAACTCCTGCCGGATCTGGCGAAAATTCATGCGGCCAAACATGGCACGGGTGACGGTCAGCCGGATCCGTATGGCACGCCGTTTTATCAGCGCGTTCGGCGCTTGGTGGAGTGGTGCGTCGCGCATCGCAAGACCGTGATCGTGCTGACAGTCGGGCTGTTTATTGCCTCGGTGATGTTGTTCCGCTTCGTCCCGCAGCAATTCTTCCCGGCCTCAAATCGACTGGAGTTGATGGTCGATCTGAAACTGGCCGAAGGCGCTTCACTGGCCAATACCGCCGGTGAAGTCAAACGGCTGGAGGCGATGCTCAAAGATCACGCTGGCATCGACAATTACGTGGCTTACGTCGGCACCGGATCACCGCGTTTCTATCTGCCGCTGGATCAGCAACTGCCGGCGGCGAGCTTCGCGCAGTTTGTGGTGTTGGCGAAGACCATCGAAGAGCGTGAGGCGCTGCGCACTTGGTTGATCGAGACGCTTAACGAGCAATTTCCGGCGCTGCGTTCGCGGGTCACGCGCCTGGAAAACGGCCCGCCGGTTGGCTATCCGGTGCAGTTTCGCGTGACGGGGGAGCACATCGAAGAAGTTCGTGCGCTGGCGCGTAAAGTCGCGGCCAAGGTTCGCGAGAATCCGCATGTGGTCAATGTGCATCTGGATTGGGAAGAGCCGAGCAAGGTGGTGTACCTGAACATCGATCAGGATCGTGCCCGGGCGTTGGGTGTGAGCACGGCGAATCTGGCGAAATTTCTGCAGAGTTCGTTGACCGGTTCGAGTGTCAGCCAGTATCGCGAAGACAACGAATTGATCGAGATTCTGCTGCGCGGCACGGTTCATGAACGCACTGAATTGTCGTTGCTGCCGAGTCTGGCGGTGCCGACGGACAACGGCCGCAGTGTGGCGCTGTCGCAGATTGCCACGCTGGAATATGGCTTTGAGGAAGGGATTATCTGGCATCGCAATCGCTTGCCGAACGTGACCGTACGTGCCGATATTTATGGCAAGGAGCAGCCGGCGACGCTGGTGAAGCAGATCATGCCGACGCTGGATTCGATTCGCGCCGAGTTGCCCGATGGTTATCTGTTGGATGTCGGTGGCACGGTGGAGGATTCCGAGCGGGGGCAGAAGTCGGTGAATGCCGGGGTGCCGATGTTCATTGTCGTGGTGCTGACGTTGCTGATGGTGCAGTTGCGCAGTTTTTCACGCACGGCGATGGTGTTTTTGACGGCGCCGTTGGGGTTGATCGGGGTGGTGCTGTTTTTGATGGTGTTTCGTCAGCCGTTCGGCTTTGTGGCGATGTTGGGGACGATTGCGTTGTCGGGGATGATCATGCGCAATTCGGTGATTCTGGTGGATCAGATCGAGCAGGATATTGCTTCCGGGCTTAAGCCTTGGCAGGCGATTATCGAGGCTACGGTTCGACGCTTCAGGCCGATTGTGTTGACGGCGTTGGCGGCGGTGCTGGCGATGATTCCGTTGTCGCGCAGTGTGTTTTTTGGGCCGATGGCGGTGGCGATCATGGGTGGGTTGATTGTTGCGACTGCGCTGACGTTGTTGTTTTTGCCGGCGTTGTATGCGGCTTGGTTCCGGGTTCGGCGCGAGGGGTGATCTTTTTTGTTACGTGGCGGCCTTCGGGCCGACCATGTTCTTGGGGTTTGGGTGAATATCCGTTTCTGCGGGTGGGGCGGCTGGCGGTTTCGCCCTTACGGCGACTCACTTTTCCAGACGCCGAAAAGTAAGCAAAAGGCTGGGCCCCGGCGTTCGGCCCGCTCGCTGGGGCTCGGGGTTCCTTCGCTCCGGGATCGATCCGGGGGGCATCGCCTACGGTTTGCTTCGCTGCACCTCCTCTCGATGTGTTTGGCTGCGCCAAACGGTCGCTGCGCTCCCACCCCCGGATCAACCCCTCCACTCAGCCTACCGATGGGGCCGGCATGGCAAGATCAAAAGCTTTACTCGAGCTTGCGCTCATTGTTGAGTGGTGCGGCTACGCCGCGGGTTTGGTGGAGGAGGTGACGAAGGCTGCGATCTTTTGATCTTCAACGCTCGACAGCAAAGACAAGATCAAAAAGATCGCAGCCTGCGGCAGCTCCTACACGGGACGTTACAACGTGCCGAAGACTTTCTTCGCCAGACTCGTCGCCGCAGCGGCAGGGTTCTTGCGGATGGTTTCTTCTTGTTTGCCGATCATTTCGAACAAGCCATTCAGCGCTTGTTCGGTCACGTAGTTTTCGACATTCGCGCTTTTCGCATCAACAACGCCAAACGCAGCGGCCTGACCAGCAAATGAGTTGTACTTTTGCGCCACGCCGACTTTGTCGGTCGCCTGTTTGACGATCGGCAGGAACTTGGCGCGGATCTGTTCGCGGCTGGATTTGTCGAGGTATTGCGTGGCCGAATCCGTACCGCCGCTGAGGATGCCTTTGGCGTCGGCGACGCTCATTTTTTTCACGGCGTCGACGAGGATTGGCTGGGCTTGGGTCACTGCACTTTCTGCCGCTTTGTTCATCGCGGTTTCGAGTTCTTCAACCTGGGCGCCCATGCCGAAGGCTTTCATCTTGCTCGCGGCTTTGCCGAGTTTGCCCGGCAGTTCGATTTTCACGTCGGGGTTGTTGCTGAAGCCGCCCGGGGTGCCCAGTTGTTTGACGGCGATTTGCGCGCCTTGGGTCAGGGCATCCTTGAGGCCGCCGGTGGCGTCTTGTTGGGACAGGTCGCTGAGTGACAGGGCCAGAGCGTTGGCGCTGATCATCAGGCCGGCGCACAGGCCGGCGAAGCGAAGGGTAGGGCGGAGCATGGCGGCTTCCTTGTTGCAGAAAGTGGTGGCGGACAATGAATCAACGAATCGCGTCGACGCGGATTTTCAGCGGCTGCGGGTCGTTGCCGTCGAGTTGCACGGCGTGGTTTTCGGTAGTGATGAACATCAGCTCACCGTTGACTTCGATACGCGCGCTGACCGAATAACGGTGGCCGGGTTTGACCTGCGCTGGATCGTAGCTCAAATGGAACGGCAGTGGCACCTGGCCTTTGATCGGGCCTTTCTGCTCGTCGAGCACGACCGCCGGGGCGTCGGCGAGGGAAACGTCTTGCAGGCTCACGCTCAGGGTCGCGCTCGGTGGCAGGGCGATGCGTTGCAGGTAGAACACTTCGCCATCGAGGCTGGCCTTGCCGGCGGGGGTAGTCGATTGGCAGGCGCTCAACAGCGTGGCGGCGGCGAGAAGGGTGAGTTTTTTCATCGGAACCTCTAATACTTTTGCGCCGGAAGAATCCCGGCGCCGAAGAGAAATCTAGCGGATTTTGCCATCAACGTCAGTGAACAAACGTAATGGCTTCTCCAGCCACTGCGAGATCCACTGCGATAGCCGCGAACTCAACGAGGGCGAAACCGGCGCAAGTTCGACATGCCACGGCGTGACCAGAATGGATTGGTGGTAGCGATTTTCAGTGCCGCTTAGTGCATAGCGTTTGCCAGGGATAACACTCGCCGGATCGTATTGCAGATAAAACGAAGTGGCGGCTCGTTCATCGTGAGTGACCCGCGCAAGTTGTGTGTCGGGACGATCCACATCGTGCAGGCTTATCGTCACGGCTTCATGTTCAGCAACGACACTGGGCTCCTGAACTTCTACATACAGAAAGCCGATCGGGCTCAAGTGCAGCGTCTGCCGGTGCGGAGCTTTGTTGACGACAACGAAGTAGTCCAGCGCCACGAGCAAAGGCTGTTGCTCATGGAACATCTGAACGTTGATCTGATACTTCACGCCGACATCGCTGTAGTGATGCGGGAAAGAAAATTTCCAGTCGACATCGAAGACTGAAGAGTGCCGCCAGTCTTTGATGTTGATCGGAGAAGTGGAGTTAACCACTTTGACGCTGACCACCGTTTCATTCTCACCGCCCACAGGAGCGCGGAAGTTTGGGGGCAAACGGAAGTCGACGGTGACGATGGGAGTTTGTTCGTGCAGCGGGCTCATCTCGATATCCTTATCGTGATTTTTAAAGTGAGCCTATTTATTCACGAATCAACTAACGGGAGAACCCGGCGGGCTCTCCGTTAGTTATCGGCACGTTTCAGCCTTCGGCAGTTACCGCTGTTTCTGCAGCATCTTCACTGCGATGCAGAGCCACCTGACGGATCGACAAACGAATCTCCGCCGGTAACACACGTTTGGCCGCACCTTCGGCGAGTTCGCCGAGCAGCTCGTGATAACTCAGTTTGCCGGCCTCGTCGCGACGCAGCACGTCGAGGTCGAGCAGGGTCTGGATGAAGTGGCGGAACAGGCTCTTGTCGAAGAACTCCGGGGCGTTGAGGCCATGGAGGATCGACAGGCGCTGGGCCATGACCGTGCAGAGGTCTTCCAGCTCTTCGGCGCTGATGCTGTTCTGGCCGCTGTTGAGCAGCAAGGACACGGTCATGTAGAAGCGCTGCAAGGTCTGGGCGATGCTCTTCGACAGCAGCGTCAGCAGGACGAAATGCCGCGAACTTGGCGCCGGACGCAGGTAGACGTCTTTCTCGAAGCGCAGCAAGCCTTGCTCGACGAACGCTTCCAGCCATTGATCGACCACACCGTCCAGTTCGTCCAGCGTCCAGCGAATGAACAGCTCCGATTGCAGGTACGGATACAGCGCGCGGGTGTAACGCAGGATCTGTTCGCGGCTCATGCGCGACGCACTCTGGAAGAAACTCGCCAACAGCGCCGGCAGGGCGAATATGTGCAGTACGTTGTTGCGGTAGTAGGTCATCAGGACGGCATTCTGCTCATCCAGATAGAGAATCTTGCCCAGCGCATCGTTCTGCTCGGCGAGCAGGTCCATGTCCTTCACGTGCTCGATCAGCGCACGACCATCGCCTTCCGGCAGCGTGGTGTGCGGCGAATACGGGACTTTGCGCAGCAGCGCCAGGTACAGATCCAGTACCCGGGCCATGGCGCGATCATCCAGTGCCAGACGTGTGGTCGACAGCAGCGCCAGCGCCACCAGGTTGACCGGGTTGATCGCCGCCGCTTCGTTCAAATGCTGCGCGACTTTCTCACCGAGGCGATTGGTGGTTTCGTTGAGCCAAGCCGGTTTGTACTGCGGGCCGAGATCCTGCTGGCGCCAGTCCGGTTGTTCGGCGTCGAGGAATTCCGCCAGTTTGATCGGCTCACCGAAGTTGACGGCGACCTGACCGAAACGCTGCTTGAGCGCGCCGATGACTTTGAAAATGTCGAAGATCGATTCTTTCTTCTTGCTCGCGCCACGCAGTTCGCCGAGGTAGGTACGACCTTCCAGCACGCGCTCATAACCGATGTACACCGGCACAAACACGATCGGCATCCGCGACGAGCGCAGGAAGCTGCGCATCGTGATGGCGAGCATGCCGGTTTTCGGTTGCAGCATGCGTCCGGTGCGTGAGCGGCCGCCTTCAACGAAGTACTCGACCGGGAATCCTTTGGTGAACAGCGTGTGCAGGTACTCGTTGAACACCGAGGTGTACAGCGGATTGCCCTTGAATGTGCGGCGCATGAAGAACGCGCCGCCGCGACGGAGCAGGCTGCCGATCACCGGCATGTTCAGGTTGATCCCGGCGGCGATGTGCGGCGGGGTCAGGCCGTTGCGGAACAGCAGATACGACAGCAGCAGGTAGTCGATGTGGCTGCGGTGGCACGGCACGTAGATCACTTCGTGACCCTGAGCGACTTTCTGCACGCCTTCGATGTGGTTGACCTTGATACCGTCGTAAATCTTGTTCCAGAACCAGCTCAGCACCACTTCGAGGAAGCGGATCGCGGTGTAGGTGTAGTCCGAGGCGATCTCGTTGCCGTAGCGCAGGGCCTGGGCCTTGGCTTTTTCCGCGGAGATGTTTTCGCGCTCGGCTTCGTCGAGGATCGCTTGCTTGACCAGCGGCTGGTTGAGCAGGCCTTTGACCAGGTTGCGGCGGTGGGAAATGTCCGGGCCGATGACAGCGGCTTTGAGGTTGCGGAAGTGCACGCGCAGGATCCGCTGGGCCATGCGCACGGTGCGTTCGTGGCCCTTGTTGTGCTCGATCAGTTCACGCAGGTGGATCGGCGCGGAGAACTGCACGCGGGTTTTGCGCCCGAGGACGATGATGCTCAGCAGCCGACGCAGGCGCCCGGTAACGGCCCAGCTGTCAGCAAACAGCAGTTTCCACGGACTGTTTTCGCTGTCCGGTGACTGACCCCAGAACACGCTGACCGGGATAATTTGCGCATCTTCAGCAGCGTTCTGCGTGAGGGCGCTGACCAGTCGGGTCAAGGTCGGCGGCGCACCGCGTTTGTCCTGACGGCCGAGCCAGTCCGGATCCGGTGTCAGGTAGAAAAACGCCGCCGGTTCAATCAGCGGCCCCACCGACACCGGCAGCACCGGACGCGGCAGGCCGGCCTTGGTGCACTCGGTGTCGAGCACCGCCAGATCGGTCAGCGAAGGGTTTTGCAGGACGTAGAACACCGGACGACTGCGGTCGAGGTTGAGGGTGAACGACGACTGGTTGATCGTCTCCGAGCGAACCCAGAGGTACAACAGTCGGCGCAGGGTGCCAAACACAAGACG
Source organism: Pseudomonas sp. NPDC087690 (assembly GCF_044743175.1). Taxonomy (NCBI): domain Bacteria; kingdom Pseudomonadati; phylum Pseudomonadota; class Gammaproteobacteria; order Pseudomonadales; family Pseudomonadaceae; genus Pseudomonas; species Pseudomonas sp. NPDC087690. The sequence goes on along the minus strand of NZ_JBIUVX010000022.1, from coordinate 19,488 downwards.
GCGGAACGGGGAACGGGTCATACGGCTTCTGCATGAGTGGATAAAACCGAGCGGTTGCTCGGGAGGTCGACAGTTTGCCGTATTCACCGAAAATCGGCAAAAAAGCGGCGAAGTAATCTCCTGTTGAGACTTTTCGCACCTGTCATATACTCGGCGGTCTGTCGCCGGGGCCCTTGTATGGACGTCGGACGCAGGCTGACGTTCCTCTAAGGCTTTCCTGCGAAAAGCCTGTTCAATAATAAAAAAGGAGTATGAACAGATGGCAACACGTGAAACCGGCAACGTGAAGTGGTTCAACGACGCCAAGGGCTACGGCTTTATCCAGCGCGAAGACGGGGTGGACGTGTTCGTGCACTACCGCGCGATTCGCGGCGAAGGGCATCGGTCGCTGGCTGAAGGTCAGCAGGTTGAATACGCGGTGATTACTGGCGAGAAGGGTTTGCAGGCTGAGGATGTTGTAGGCCTGTAATGATCGTTCCCACGCTCTGCGTGGGAATGCCTCAACGGACGCTCCGCGTTCGCTTTGGGACGCAGAGCGTCCCGGACTGCATTCCCACGCGGAGCGTGGGAACGATCAAAGATCGCAGCCTTCGGCAGCTCCTACAGCTGTACACATAACCCTGTAGGAGCTGCCGAAGGCTCGGGCCGCGATCGGACGATCTTTTGCTTTTAGGCAGTTTTCCAGGTGATTTCTTCTTCACCGTCTGCGCTGATGCGCATCCACCGATCCGCCGTCTCTTCACCTTCTTCCTCGACCCACGTGCCCGGCGCGCAGCGCACTTCGACGTTCAGCGCAGCAAATGCGGCGCGGGCGCAGGCGATGTCGTCGTCCCATGGGGTCTGGTCGCTTTCCAGGTACAGGCTGTTCCATTTGCCCACGGCTTTCGGCAGCCAGGTCACCGGCACGTTGCCGGCCTTGCATTTGTAAGTCTGGCCTTTTTGTACCCAGTCGCTGCATGGGCCCAATGCGGCGCCCAGCCAGGCAGAAATGGCCTTGTGGTCGACGTCGGCGTCTTTCAGGTAAATCTCGATATCCGGTTGGCGCATGGATGTCCTCACTGCGGGTCTGAAAAATCCATTCGCGGATTTAGCCGGCCCCGGGCGTTTGCCCGAGACCAAAAGTTATTGAAGAACGAAATAATCGTAGCGCATCGACACGGTGGTCTCGAACGGCTCGGCCTGTTCGATCACCGCCGCGCGACGCTCGGCACTGGCGCGCCAGCCGTGGGGCGTCATCGCCAACAGGTTGGCTCGATCCTCGGGCTTGTCCAGCGTCAGTTTGAATTCCAGGGTTTCACTGTGCGCCAGTGCCATGCCTTGCGGCACCAGGGCCAGATGCTTGTCGTCGGTGTACTCGCGCACTTCGTCGTACAGGCGCTCGCGCAGTTCCATCAGATGGCCGCTGGTCGGGCCGACTTTCATCAGACCGCCGCCAACGCTGAGTAGACGCTTGGCTTCTTCCCAATCCAATGGACTGAAAACACTGGCGAGAAACTGGCAACTGCCCGACGCCAACGGCACACGGGCCATGCTGGCGATCAACCAGCTAATCGCCGGGTTGCGTTTGCAGGCGCGTTTGACCGCTTCACGGGAAATATCCAGCGCGTAGCCATCAGCGTTCGGCAGGGCCTCGGCGATCTGCGCGGTGTAATAACCCTCGCCACAACCGATGTCGACCCAGCGATCCGGCGCGTAGCTCGCCGCCAGTTCGGCCAGGCGCTTGGCCACCGGCGCGTAATGCCCGGCGTTCAAGAAGTCGCGACGCGCCTCGACCATGGCCTGATTATCGCCTGGGTCGCGGCTGTTCTTGTGCTGCACCGGCAGCAGGTTCAGGTAACCCTGGCGCGCACGGTCGAAGCGGTGGCCGGCGGGGCAGACCACGCCGTTGTCCACCGCATTCAGCGGTTCACTGCAAATGGGGCAAGCAAGCATCAGGCGAGCAACTTGATCAGGGTCTGGTAGTAGATCTCGGTCAACACGTCGAGATCCGCTGCCAATACACGCTCGTTGACCTGGTGGATGGTCGCGTTGACCGGGCCCAGTTCAACCACCTGCGTGCCCATGGTCGCGATGAAACGACCATCGGACGTGCCGCCGCTGGTGGAGGCTTTGGTCTCGCGACCGGTGATGTCCTTGATGCTCGCCGACACCGCGTCGAGCAGTGCGCCCGGTTCGGTGAGGAACGGCAGGCCGGACAGCGCCCAGTCGATGTGCCAGTCCAGATCGTGTTTGTCGAGAATATCGGCAACACGTTTCTGCAGGCCTTCGACGGTCGATTCGGTGGAGAAACGGAAGTTGAACACCGCCACCAGATCGCCGGGAATCACGTTGGTCGCGCCGGTGCCGGAGTTGACGTTGGAAATCTGGAAACTGGTCGGCGGAAAGAAATCGTTGCCGTGATCCCAATGCTCGGCGGCCAGTTCGGCCAGTGCTGGAGCGGCGAGGTGGATCGGGTTCTTCGCCAGATGCGGGTAAGCGACGTGGCCCTGAATACCTTTGACGGTGAGCTTGGCGCCCAGCGAGCCGCGACGACCGTTTTTGACCACGTCGCCAACCAGCGTGGTGCTCGACGGTTCGCCAACGATGCACCAGTCCAGACGCTCGTTACGCGCGGCCAGACGCTCGACTACGGCTTTGGTGCCGTGGTGCGCCGGGCCTTCTTCGTCGCTGGTAATCAGGAACGCGACCTTGCCTTTGTGGTTCGGGTAGTCGGCGACAAAGCGCTCGGCGGCAACGGTCATCGACGCCAGGCTGCCTTTCATGTCTGCCGCGCCACGGCCGCAGAGCATGCCGTGTTCATCGATCACGGCGTTGAACGGGTCGATCTGCCACGCGGTAACCGGGCCGGTCGGCACTACGTCGGTGTGGCCGGCAAAGCACAGCACCGGGCCGTCGTTGGTGCCGTGGGTCGCCCAGAAGTTATCCACATCTTCGATGCGCATCGGCTCGAGATTGAAACCGGCATCGCCCAGGCGCTGCATCATCTGCTTCTGGCAATCGGCGTCGACCGGCGTCACGGACGGACGGCGGATCAGGTCGATGGCGAGTTGGAGGGTCGGCGAAAGGTCGGCGTGGGCCGTCATGGAAAACTCCGAAGATCATGAATGTGGGCGCGGACTACCTGTAGGAGTGAGCCTGCTCGCGATAGCGGTGTGTCAGTCAACGTAACTATTGATTGTTACACCGCTATCGCGAGCAGGCTCACTCCTACAGGAATTGGGTTCGGCCAATGAGCCGAACGCCGCCAAGCCCCGCAAAATGGCGGTTATCTTAAAGCAAAACGGCGACCATTGGCCGCCGTTTAGTGCATCGATGAGGATTTAGACGACCGGCGCCGGCTCAGGCGCGGCGGCCGGTTTCGGCAGCGACGACAGGAACGCCATGATCAGCGCCGCCAGATACGGCAGCGACTGCACCAGCAACATCACCACCCAGAAGCGCATGTCGTTGCTCGGCATGCCGTTGACCAGGTAGATCCCCAGCGCCGCGCCCCACAACAGCAGCATGATGAACAATTCTTCCCGCGCTTCGGAAATCGCCACCCAGAAGCCATGGTTGTCGGCGTTTTTCGGCGTGCGGAAGAACGGAATGCTGGTGGTGAAGAAGCCGTACAGCACCGCTTTGGCGATGGTGTGCGACAACGCCAGCCCGGCCAGTGCCGCGCAGAAGGCATCTTTCAGGTTCACGCCAACGGCGCGACGGTAGAGGAAGATGATCTTGCCGACTTTGAACACGAACAACGCCAACGGCGGAATTGCGAAAATCAGCAGCGGCGGATCGACCCGTTGCGGCACGATGATCATCGCCGCCGACCACAACAGCGCGCCGACGGTGAAGAAGATGTTCATGCCGTCCGCAACCCACGGCAACCAGCCCGCGAGGAAGTGATAGCGCTGGCCACGGGTCAGCTCGGTGTCCTTGCCGCGCAACAGGCTGCCGGTGTGGCGTTTGATGATCTGAATTGCACCGTAAGCCCAGCGGAAACGCTGTTTCTTGAAGTCGATAAACGTATCCGGCATCAGACCCTTGCCGTAGCTGTCGTGGTAATACGCCGCCGACAGGCCTTTTTCGAACACGCGCAGACCGAGTTCGGCGTCTTCACAGATGCACCAGTCGGCCCAACCCAACTCTTCCAGCACCGAACGACGGGTCATGGTCATGGTGCCGTGCTGGATGATCGCGTCACGGTCGTTACGGGTGACCATGCCAATGTGGAAGAAGCCTTTGTATTCGGCGTAGCAGAGCTTCTTGAAGGTGCTTTCGTTCTGGTCGCGATAATCCTGCGGCGACTGCACCACCGCGATTTTCGGGTCGGCGAAGTGCGGCACCATGTGCTTCAGCCAGTTCGGGTGCACGCAGTAATCGGAGTCGATCACGGCGATCACTTCGGCGTCTTTGGCGGTGTGTGGAATCAGGTAGTTCAGCGCGCCGCCCTTGAAACCGGCCAGGGGCGAGACGTGGAAGAACTTGAAGCGCGGGCCGAGGGTTTCGCAGTAGTCGCGCACCGGTTCCCAGACCGCCGGGTCCTTGGTGTTGTTGTCGATGATCAAGACTTCGTAGTCCGGATAATCCAGCGCGGCGAGGGCGTCGAGGGTCTGTTTGACCATCTCCGGCGGCTCGTTGTAGCAAGGCACATGAATCGACACTTTCGGGCGATAGCTGGAGTCGCCCTCGACCGGCAGGAATTCGCGCCGGCGCTTGTGAATCCACACCGCTTCGGCCAGTTCATGCGCTTCGGTCAGCAACACGATAAACACCCCGAGCGCGCCGAGCGCCAAGAGGAACCCGACGGTCAGACTGAACCACGTGCTGTATTGCAGGCTGTAGTCGTAACCGATCCACACCAGCACCGAGCCGCAAAGGAACGCGATAAAGGTCAGGAAGATCCGCCCACGCTGGCGCAGGGCCGAGCCGTCGATCATCAGCAAGGTCAGCGACAACAGCGCCAACACCACCGAACCGATGGCCAGCACGCGCCATTGCGGAATCGCAACCACCGGGCCTTCGAAGTTGAATTTCTGCTGGCGGGCGGCGTTGAACACGCCCCAGTACGCGCCCACCGAACCTTCGTCGCTGGCCTTCCACGGCTGGTCAAACGCTTCGATCACGAAGTAGTTGAAGCCTTGGCGGTTGAGCTTGTTGACCAGCGTACGCAGGTAAATCGCTTGATCCGCCGGCGATGCATCGGCGCCACCGCGCATGCGACCGTTGCTCGGCCAGCCGACCTCGGAGAGCAGTAGCGGTTTTTTCGGGAAGAGCTTTTTCAGGTCGCGGGCACGGTCGAAAACGAACTGCCCAGCCTTGTCGACCGGAATAAATTCCCAGTACGGCAGAACGTGCGCAGCGATCAGGTCAACGTGCTTGGCCAGCTCCGGGTGTTCTTCCCAGACGTGCCATTGCTCGGAGGTGGTCACCGGCACTTTCACTGCCGCGCGCACACGATCGAGCAATACGCTCAGCTCTTGCGCGGTGATTTCCTTGCGGAAGATCGCTTCGTTACCGACCACCACGCGAACCACGCTGCGCGAAGTGTTGGCCAGCTCGATGGCGCGGGTGATTTCCCGTTCGTTGCGTTCCTGATCGGGGCTGATCCAGATCCCCAGCGTTACGCGCAGGCCGAATTCTTCAGCCAGTTTCGGGATGTCTTGCAGCGAACCGTCGACCGAGTAGATGCGGATGTTGTCCGTCAGCTTGCTCATGATCTCCAGGTCGCGGCGCATTTCTTCGTCAGACGGATACTGATCCTTCTGCGGATATTGTCCTTGCTGGAACGGCGAATAGGAGAAACCGGAGATCTGCTCCGGCCAGTTCGGCGCGGAAACCGGGCGATTGATCAGCGCCCAGAAACCGGTGAACAGGGCAGCGATTGCCAGAACCACCACCAGGTTGAGTCCAAATTTACGCGATGACATAGCTATTTCGGGTTCCAAAGGCTGTGGAACGAAGGATCGGTCGGCTAGACGCCCGAGGGGCGCGCATCCTACACCGGCAGTTCGCAAGTCGTACATCAGACAGGGAAATGCCGGACATTGGGCAGCCGACTTTGACTTAAGTTCTTACACTTGTAGCTGATGTTTAGAACTTGTCGCCGCGTAGCCCTATAATGCGCGCCGGTTTTTGGGGTAATGGTCATGAGTACAGAAGATCCGCGGTTTGCAGGCATCGCCCGTTTGTATGGCATTGAAGGCCTGGAACGCCTGCGCGCGGCCCATGTGGCGATTGTCGGCGTCGGTGGCGTCGGTTCCTGGGCGGCGGAAGCCATGGCCCGTTGTGGTGTTGGCGAGATTTCGCTGTTCGACCTCGATGACGTCTGCGTCAGCAACGCCAACCGTCAGTTGCACGCGCTGGACAGCACCGTCGGCAAACCCAAGGTCGAGGTCATGGCCGAGCGTCTGCGCGGGATCAACCCGGATTGCACCGTGCACGCGGTGGCGGATTTCGTCACCCGCGAGACCATGGCTGAATACATCACGGCGAACATCGACTGCGTCATTGACTGCATTGACGCGGTCAACGCCAAGGCTGCGCTGATCGCCTGGTGCAAGCGCCGCAAGATCCAGATCATCACCACCGGCGGCGCCGGTGGGCAGATTGATCCGACGCTGATTCAGGTGTGCGATCTCAACCGCACGTTCAATGACCCGCTGGCCTCGAAAGTGCGCTCTACATTGCGCCGCGATTACGGTTTTTCGCGCACCGTGACCCGCCATTACAGCGTGCCGTGCGTGTTTTCCACGGAGCAACTGCGCTATCCGAAACCGGATGGCAGCATTTGTTTGCAGAAGAGTTTTGTCGGCGATGGCGTGAAACTGGACTGCGCGGGTGGGTTTGGTGCGGTGATGATGGTGACTGCGACGTTTGGGATGGTCGCGGCGACCAAGGCTGTGGACAAGATTGTCGCGGGCGTTCGGCGCCCGGCCGACCGGGTCAAATCTGACGCCTGACCGGTTGATCGTTCCCACGCTCCGCGTGGGAACGCAGCCCGGGACGCTCCGCGTCCCATCCAGAGCCGAACGCGGAGCGTCCGTTGAGGCATTCCCACGCAGAGCGTGGGAACGATCAGTCAGCGAGCCAACTCATTCATCCGCTGGAGCACGGCGTTAAGGCCATTGCTGCGCGACGGCGATAGCTGCCGCGAAAGGCCCAACTGATTGAACCAGTCAGGCAGATCAACCTGCTGCAACTCAGCGGCAGACAAGCCGTTAACCCGCAACAGCAACAACGCCACCAACCCGCGAATCATCCGTGCATCGCTACTCGCCGCGAACTGCCAGTGACCATCGCGCAACGCCCCCACCAGCCAGACCTGACTCTCACAGCCATGCACCCGGTTGGCCTCGCACTTGTCCGCGTCATCCAGCGCCGGCAATCGATCACCAATCTGCATCAACAACCGCGCCCGCTGTTCCCAGCCCGCTGCATTCTGAAAAGTCTGCAGCGCTTCAGCTGCCTCGACCGGCAGGCTCATCGCAACAACTCCAGCGCCTGATCCAGGGCTTCAAAGAAACGCTCCAGATCCTCCGAATCGTTGTACAACGCCAGCGACACGCGAATCGCCCCGGCCAGCTCTAAGCTTTTCAACAGCGGCATCGCGCAATGATGTCCGGCGCGCACGGCAATGCCTTGCTCGGTCAGCAAATGCGCCAGATCCGCGTTATGCACACCCTCGACGACAAAACTCGCCAGCGCCAGTTGCGGCTTGCCGAGCAAGCGAATGCCGTTACGCGCCGCGAGTCCACGCAGCAGATAGTCATGCAGCGCCGCTTCGTGGGCCGACACTGCGTCCTGATCGAGCCCGGCCAGATAATCCAGCGTCGCCCCAAGGCCGATCACGCTGGCAATCGGCGGCGTACCCGCTTCAAAACCCAGCGGAGCAGGGCGGAAGCGCGCGTCGTGATAGTTGGCTTCCAGCACCATCTCACCGCCGAACTGCCAAGGCTTCAATTGCTCAAGCGCAGCGTTGCGCCCGAACAGCACGCCGAGGCCATCGGGGCCATAGAGCTTGTGGCTGGAAAACACATAGAAGTCGCAACCCAGCGCCTGCACGTCATGCCGACCATGGACAACGCCTTGCGCGCCATCGACCACGGTCAGCGCGTTCTGCGCCTTGGCCATGCCCAGCAAGGCCGGCAATGGCTGCCAGGCGCCGAGCACGTTGGACAACTGGCTGACCGCCAGCAATCGCGTGCGCGGGCCGATGAGGTGCACAGCGGCAGCAAGGTCGATCAGACCGTCGGCATCCAGCGGCAGAATCACCAGCTTCAGATTGCGCCGTTGCGCCAGTTGCTGCCACGGCAGCAGGTTGGCGTGATGCTCCAGGGCGCTGATGACAATTTCATCGCCCGGGTGGAAAAGATGTTCCAGGCCATAAGCCAGGAGGTTCAGCGCACTGGTGGCGCCGTGGGTAAAGATGATCTGCCCGCTGTCACCGGCATTCAGCCACTGGGCAACCTTGAGTCGACTGTCTTCGAACGCCTGCGTCGCGTGAGCGCCGGGCAGGTGTTGCGCACGGTGCACATTGGCTGCGCCGTTGGCGTAGTAATGCGTCAGTGCGTCGAGCAGGGCTTGGGGTTTTTGCGTGGTGGCGGCGTTGTCCAGATAGGTCTGGTCTTGCCGTTGCAGTGCGGCGATGGCCGGGAAGTCGGCGCGCCACGGGGAGGGAATCATCACGGTCTTTAGCCCTGGTGAAGAGGGGCGGGATGTACGCCAAATCCTGGAGGAGTGAGCCTGCTCGCGATGGCGTCCGTGAGGGCGCTAAAGGCATCGCGAGCAGGCTCACTCCTACAATGGATTATCCAAGCACTTAGTTGTGAGCGTGCAGCGCTTCATTCAGCTCGATCGCCGATTTGTGGGTTTTGCACTCCACAGCACCGGTTTCCGAATTGCGGCGGAACAGCAGATCAGTCTGACCGGCCAGTTCACGCGCCTTCACGACTTTAACCAGGTTGTTGTTTTCGTCGAGCAGCGCCACCTTGGTACCAGCGGTCACGTACAGGCCCGACTCAACTGTGTTGCGGTCGCCCAACGGAATACCGATACCGGCGTTGGCGCCGATCAGGCAGCCTTCGCCGACCTTGATCACGATGTTACCGCCGCCCGACAGGGTGCCCATGGTCGAGCAACCGCCGCCCAGATCGGAACCCTTGCCGACGAACACGCCAGCCGATACGCGGCCTTCGATCATGCCCGGGCCTTCGGTGCCGGCGTTGAAGTTGATGAAACCTTCGTGCATCACGGTGGTGCCTTCACCGACGTAAGCGCCCAGACGCAGACGCGCGGCGTCAGCGATACGCACGCCGGCCGGAACCACGTAGTCGGTCATTTTCGGGAACTTGTCCACCGAGAACACTTCCAGCAGCTCGCCACGCAGACGGGCTTCCAGTTGCATTTCCGCCAGTTCGCTCAGGTCGATGGCGCCTTGGCTGGTCCACGCGACGTTCGGCAGCAGCGGGAAGATCCCGGCCAGGCTCACGCCGTGTGGCTTGACCAGACGGTGCGACAGCAGGTGCAGCTTGAGGTAAGCCTCAGGTGTCGAGGTCAGCTGTGCGTCTTCGGCCAGCAGGGTGGCGACCAGCGGCTTGTGGCTTTCAGCCAGACGGGTCAGCAGCTTGCCTTGCACGGCATCGATGCCTTTCACGGCTTCGGCCAGTTGGGCAGCCTGAGCGGTGGTGAAGGTGATGGCCTGGTTGCCTTCGGTGTAACCGAGGATTGGCGCAACCGCCGCGACCAGCTCGGCCGATGGGTTGAGCAGTGGCTGTGCGTAGAACACTTCCAGCCACGCGCCTTGACGGTTCTGAGTGCCGACACCAAAGGCGATGCTGAACAGGGAATTGGACATGTAAATACACCTCTACAAAGAGTGACGGGCTGCTTACTTCAGAGCGGCCGCGTAGATATCTGGCTTGAAGCCAATCAGGGTTCGGTCACCGAGATCGAGCACCGGGCGCTTGATCATCGAGGGTTGAGCGAGCATCAGTTCGATGGCTTTCGATTGGTCGAGATCGGCTTTGCGTTCGTCGTCGAGTTTACGAAAGGTCGTGCCTGCGCGGTTCAACACCGTTTGCCAGCCATGCTCGTCACACCATTGGGTCAGGTGTTCACGGTCGATGCCGGCGGTTTTGTAATCGTGAAAGTCGTAGCTGACAGCGTGCTCATCAAGCCAGGTGCGCGCCTTTTTCATGGTGTCGCAGGCTTTGATGCCGAAAAGGTGCAACGTTTTACTTGAGACGGTCAAGGAATTGCCCCCTTTACAGGTGCTGGAGAAAAATGGTGTCGGATTATGCCATGACCAAACGGTTTCGTCGGCCACGGTTGTCGTAACGCTGCAAAACCTGTGGGAGCGAGCCTGCTCGCGAAGGGGCCGTGTCAGGCAATATCTCTGTTGAATGACGCACCGCATTCGCGAGCAGGCTCGCTCCCACAAGGGGACTGCGTTCCAGCAGCTGCGACATAGGTGCAAGGGTCAGACGCATGCTAAACGGCTAATATGGCAGTTCAACGCTGTCGACTGCCTGAGATTCGCGCTTTATGCAAACTGCTTACACCGTCCTGATCCTGCTGATGCTGGTCAGCGTCTCGCGTCTGGTCGGACGGGTCATCCCGTTGCCACTGCCACTGGTGCAGATCGCCGCCGGCGCTTTGCTCGCCTGGCCGACCCTCGGTCTGCATGTGGTCCTTGATCCCGAATTGTTCCTGTTTCTGTTCCTGCCACCGCTGCTGTTTTCCGATGGCTGGCGCATGCCCAAACGCGAGTTCTGGCATCTGCGCGGGCCGATTCTGACGCTGGCCGTTGGGCTGGTGCTGTTCACCGTGGTCGGTGCCGGCTACTTCATTCATTGGTTGATGCCGAGCATTCCGCTGGCGGTGGCCTTCGCACTCGCCGCTGTGCTGTCGCCGACCGACGCCGTGGCGGTCTCGGCGATTTCACAGAATCGCTTGCCGACGCCGCTCATGCATATCTTGCAGGGCGAAGCGTTGATGAACGACGCCTCGGGCCTGGTAACGTTCAAATTCGCGCTGGCCGCGGCGATCACCGGAGCGTTCTCGTTGGCCAATGCCAGCCTGACGTTTGTGCTGGTGGCAGTCGGCGGGCTGGCAGTCGGCGTGGCACTGAGCTGGCTGGTCGGGCGCTTGCGCGCGTGGATGATTGCCCGGGGCTGGGACGATCCGGCCACCCACGTGGTGTTCATGTTGCTGCTGCCGTTCGCCGCGTATGTACTGGCCGAGCGACTGGGTGCCTCGGGTATCCTTTCGGCGGTGGCGGCGGGGATGATGCAGAGCTGGCTCGATCTGCTGCCACGGCAGACGAGCACCCGCCTGCTCAACCGCAGTGTCTGGTCGCTTCTGGAATTTGCTTTCAACGGATTGATCTTTCTGCTGCTGGGCCTGCAATTGCCGGACATCATCAAAGCGGTGGTCAGTCACGAACCGACGTTATGGCCGACCCTGTTCTATCGCTGTCTCGACGTGGTGGCGATCTTTCTTGCATTGGTCCTGCTGCGGTTCATCTGGGTACAGAGCATCTGGCGCTTGTCGGTGCTGCTGCGGCGTTTGCGTGGCAAGAACGAGCTGACTCAGGTGCCGACAGCGCGCTCCTGCTGGCTGTTGACGGTCGGCGGCGTGCGCGGTGCGGTGACGCTGGCGGGTGTGATGTCGGTGCCGATGTTGATGGGCGCGGAGGCGTTTCCCGAGCGTGATCTGCTGATCTTCATCGCTGCCGGGGTGATTCTGCTGTCGCTGGTCTGCGCCTGCATCGCCTTGCCGTTGCTTTTGCGCGGCATTGAGAAAAGCCCGGACGACAAGCGGCGCCAGGAAGTGCGCGACGCCTGGCGCAAGACCGCCGAGGCAGCGATTCATGCGCTGGAAACCGAGGAGGTCGGCCCGCAGGATGCAGCGCAGGCCGCACTCGCGGCAGAACTCAAGGCGCGGATCATGTCCGAGTACCGCCATCAGCTCGATGTCTTCAACGACTCGGCCGAAGCACAGGCCCTGGCGTTTCAGATGGATCTGCTCGAGCGTCGTTTACGCCTCAAGGCACTGCGCGCGCAACGTCTGGAACTCTACAGCCTCAGCCGTCATCACCAGATCGGTGATGACGTATTGCGCGAGGTATTAGGTGAGCTTGATTTGAGTGAGGCCAATCTGGGAACGTTGAAGTAGTCCCGCATGGGTGTTGATCGGATTGCTGGTTTTATCGGGGATAAACGGTTCGCGCCATGTGTATATCCAATCTACTTAGTTCGGTGTTTTCAGTGACCTCAAATACTCCGTCGGTGAAGGTTTTTTCTATCGGATAGTGCATGATCGACTTTGGATCATAAGCGGTCACAGACATCTTTTGATTGATCTTGGTGAAGAAGTTTTCGTCAATGGCGGCTCTGCTCATGCCGAGTCGAGTGAAGTGGTCGTAAACCTTTTGCTTGTTCCAGGGGATGTTGGCGTACGGGTGCAAATGCTCGTGTTCGAAGCCCAGGGCGTGGCCGAACTCGTGCAGTAATACCGTTCTGAATCTGCTGCTGCCTGGCTTTTCGGCAATGTACATCGTTGGATTCTGCACATCGACGGTGAGTGCGTCTGTGCCAACGGCAGAGCTGTTGTCACTGGTTTTGGTCTTGATGCGAATGTCGGCATCGCGCTCGCTCGTGAACACGATATCCAGGTTGATATGGTTACCCCATTCCCGAATGACTTCCCGATACTGCGTTTGCTCTTCGTTCGTCAGGTTATCGAGAAACGTGACGCTAAGCGTCCTGAACGCTTTCCATACCTTTCCATCTAGGGCCACGCCCAGTAAGGAAATACCCTGCCTGCTGACGTTGGCAGGGTTCTCGGCAAGCGCGGCCTGATAGGAAAGACTTTGGCTTTTCGGCGGCAGTGTCGTGCAGATTTTGCAGACTGGCATTCTTGAAATCCTTTTTAAGTAATGCATGAGGTAGGTGGTTTTGATGAAGCCTGACGTCCTGTCAGGCATCGGGGTGTGGATAAGCGGCGGCCATGAAAGCCTTGTCTTTGTCGCTGAGCTGCAGATTCAGCTGAATCTGGAAGTCACCCTGGGTCCAGCTCTGGCGGATGGCGTAGTGCATGATGGACTTCGGGTCGTAAGTCGAGTTGTCGACTTCACTGGCATCGAGAAGATTGAAATAGCGCTCGTCGATGTTGCTGCGAGCCAGATCATCATCTTCTGCGCCAAAGTGCTCGTAGACGGCTTGCTTGTCCCAGGGAATGGTCATTTGTGGGTGCAGATGTTCATGTTCGGCACCCAGTACGTGACCAAACTCATGCAAGGCATTGGCCATGAAGAACTTGGGCGACAAGTTGTGATCAGGCGAAAGATTCATGGTTGCTTCGCTTTGATCATCTTGGGTCAATGCGTCAGTACCGATCAGCGACCAGTAGTCGCCGTTGTCATCGGATATGCGAATCTCGGCATCGCCTTCATCAACAAAGTCGAAGTTCAGATTGATAAACGCTGTCCATGTTGCTGCCGCCGCGCGGATGGCTTGCTTGTAGGCTGCGTCACCCGCTAGCACGCGAACGCGCAGGGTTCGGCCGGGTGCCCAGAGTTTGCGGTGCTTGATCGCGGCTCTTTTCTGACGACCGCCGGACGTACCGCGATTGGCGGAGTTCTCGTTGATGGCCGCTTGGTAGGACACATTAATGTCTTGCGGTGCTTTAACAAGACAATCTTTTATATCATCCATGAATTACTTTCCGTAGTTGATGATTTGCTGTTTGGTTTATTAATGGGGTTTGATATTTAAACAACCAGGTTCAGCTTGAGCGGACAGAGTAAGTATCGATGGGGGAGATAGGAAGATGAAAGAAGAGTTGATGTGTTGCGTAGTGTTTGTTTCCGCACGACATTGCGTCGTGCGGAAATATATAAACGCTTGTTAGCGACGCTTGATGAAGTCGCGAATACGTTCCGCAGCCTCGACACATTCTGCCAGCGGCGCAACCAGCGCCATGCGCACGCGACCTGCGCCCGGGTTGACCCCATCGACATCGCGGGACAGGTAAGAACCCGGGACTACGGTCACGTGTTCCTGTTCGAACAGATCGCGGCAGAACGCAGCATCGTCATCCTGCACGTTCGGCCACAGGTAGAAGCTGCCATCCGGACGCTGGACGTCCATCACCGGACTGAGGATTGCCAGTACGGCGTCGAATTTCTCGCGGTACAGCGCGCGGTTGGCGCGAACGTGGACTTCATCGTTCCAGGCGGCAACAGAGGCCAATTGGGTTTGTACCGGCATCGCGCAGCCATGGTAGGTGCGATACAGCAGGAAGCCCTTGAGGATATTGGCGTCGCCGGCAACGAAACCGGAACGCAGGCCCGGCAGGTTGGAGCGTTTGGACAGGCTATGGAACACCACGCAGCGTTTGAAATCCTTGCGGCCCAACTCAACGCAGGCCGTCAGCAGGCCCGGCGGCGGGGTCTGTTCTTCGAAATACAGTTCGCTGTAGCACTCGTCGGCGGCGATCACGAAGTCGTATTCGTCAGCCAGGGCGATCAGTTTCTTTAATACATCGACCGGGATCAGCGCGCCGGTCGGGTTGCCCGGCGAGCACAGAAAAAGGATCTGGCAGCGCTTCCAGATGTCTGGCGACACCGCATCGAAATCCGGGTTGAAGCCGTTCTCGTCAAGGCACGGCAGATAGTGCGGTTTGGCCCCGGCGAGGAACGCCGCACCTTCGTAGATCTGATAGAACGGGTTCGGGCTGACTACCAGAGCGTCATCACCGCGATTGACTACGGTCTGGGTGAAGGCGAACAGCGCTTCGCGGGTGCCGTTGACCGGCAGTACGTTACGCGCCGGATCGATCCAGCCGCTTGGCACGCCAAAGCGACGCTCGCACCAGCCGGCGATTGCTTCGCGCAGGGCCGGGATGCCGAGAGTGGTCGGGTAGACCGCCATCTGATCCAGGTTGTTCGCCAGCGCTTCGGCGACAAAGCTCGGCGAGCGATGTTTCGGCTCGCCGATCGACAGGGCTATCGGGCGTTTGTCCGGGTTCGGGGTCACGGTGCCGAGCAGGGCGCGGAGCTTTTCGAACGGGTAAGGCTGGAGCTGGTTCAGAGCGTTGTTCATGGGGGCCTCGTTGAATGTGGGAGGGATTGCCTCAATATCCGCCATCCACAAAACCTGTAGGAGTGAGCCTGCTCGCGATGAGGAAGACTCATTCAATATCTATGCAGCTGATGAACCGCTATCGCGAGCAGGCTCACTCCTACAAGGGGTTTGTTGAACAGGCTGGTATCGGAGTCTTCCTTCCCACAGGAGTAATGGTTACTTCAATTCAAATACTGACACGCGAAAGCTTGATATCGGGTTCCTGATTGACGCTCAACTGCTCAACGATCGCATCCTGCAAGCGGCTGCACAGCAGCGGGTCGGACAGCGGCTGATTGTGCGCATCGGTGATGAAGAACACGTCTTCCACTCGCTCGCCCAGGGTCGCAATCTTGGCGTTCTGCAGCGACAGGTCGAATTCAAGGAAAATCCCGCCGATCCGCGCCAGCAGTCCCGGGCGATCAGGTGCGGTCAATTCCAGCACCGTCACCGGGCGTTGCGCGTCGTTGTGGATCGTCACTTGCGGCGCAAAGGCGAAATGCTTGAGCTGGCGCGGCACCCGGCGCTGAATGATCGTCGGGTAGTCATCCGGGTTGCGCAGGGCTTCGGTCAGGCCTTCGCGGATCTGCTTGACCCGCGCCGGGTTGTCGCCGATGGATTCGCCTTCGTTGTCGAGCACGATGTAGGTGTCGAGGGTGAACTGGCTGCTCGACGTGATGACCCGGGCGTCGTGAATGTTCAGGTTGAGCTGATCCATCGCGGCCACGGTCACGGCGAAGAAGTCATGCTGATCCGGTGCATAAATGAAGATCTGCGTGCCGCCCTCGAACTCGCGCTGAGTGGTTTCCTTGATCAGTACCAGCGGCCCGCCATCGACGGGCTGCTGCAGGATCGCGTCGCTGTGCCAGGCCACATCGCCAGCGGTGTGGCGCAGGAAATAGTCATCACCCAACTGCGCCCATAACTGCTCGACGTCGTCCGGATCGGTGCCGCCTCGCACCAGAATATCCAGGGCCGCGCTTTGGGTCTGGCGGATCTGCTCTTCACGATCCACCGGGTTTTCCAGACCACGACGCAGGGCGCGTTTGGTTTCGGTGTAGAGCTGACGCAACAGGCTGGCGCGCCACGAGTTCCACAGCGTCGGGTTGGTCGCGTTGATGTCGGCCACGGTCAGCACGTAGAGGTAGTCGAGACGGGTTTCATCGCCGACCGCCAGGGCAAAATCGTGAATCACCTGCGGATCGGACAAGTCCTTGCGCTGGGCGGTGGTCGACATCACCAAGTGGTTCTGCACCAGCCAGACGATCAGGCGACTGTCCCACACCGGCAACTGATGGCGCTGGCAGAACGCTTCGGCATCGACCGCGCCGATCTCCGAGTGGTCGCCGTGTCGCCCCTTGCCGATGTCGTGGTACAGACCGGCCATGTAGATCAGTTCGGGCTTGGGCAGTTTGGCCATGAGTTTGGCGGCCAACGGAAATTTTTCCGACACTTGCGTGTACTGCAATTTGCGCAGGTGCTTGATCAGGTTCAGCGTGTGCGCGTCGACGGTATAAATGTGGAACAGGTCGTGCTGCATCTGCCCGACGATAAAGCCGAACTCCGGCAGATAACGCCCGAGAATGCCGTAACGGTTCATCCGGCGCAGGTTGCGATGGATGCCGATCTTGCACTTGAACAGCTCGATGAACAGGCTGGTGTTGCGAATATCGTTGCGGAAAGTGTCGTCGATCAGATGACGGTTCTCGCGCAGCAGGCGAATGGTATCGGCGCGCACACCTTTGATTTCCGGCTGCTGGGCCATCAGCACGAAGATTTCGAGCATGGCGAACGGTGTGCGGCAGAACACATTGTCGTTTCGCGCTTCGATGTAGCCATCGTGCAGCTGGAAGCGCGAGTTGATCGGCTGTGGCGGGGCTTCGTCTTCCGGCGCGAGGATGACTTCCTCGAAATGCTGAATGATCAGGTCGCTGAGCTGGGCGATGCTCATCACCACGCGAAAGTATTGCTGCATGAAGTTTTCGACCGCTTGTTTCGCGTCGTCACCTTCAAAACCGAGCAAACCGGCAATGGTGCGCTGATGATCGAACAGCAAGCGGTCTTCCGAGCGACCTGCCAGCATGTGCAGCGCATAGCGCACTTTCCAGAGAAATTCCTGGGAGGAGGCGAGCAGGGCGTTTTCGCTCTCGACCAAGAAGCCTTCACCGGCGAGGGCGCGCAGGTTGAGCGTGCCGTATTGGCGACGCGCAACCCAGAGAATCGTCTGAATATCCCGCAGTCCGCCCGGCGAGCCTTTGACGTTGGGTTCCAGGTTGTATTCAGTGTCGTTGTATTTGTGGTGGCGGGCTTTTTGCTCGGCGCGCTTGGCCAGGAAAAACTCCTTGGCCGGCCACATGTGGGCGGTGCTGGTGACATCGAGCATGCGCTGGCGCAGGCGCTCGGGGCCGCAAATGGTGCGGCTTTCCATCAGGTTGGTAACCACGGTCAGATCGGCGCGGGCTTCTTCGGCGCATTCATCGACCGAGCGCACGCTCTGACCGACTTCCAGGCCAATGTCCCACAGCAGCGTCAGAAAACGCTCGATGGAGTCACGAAAGACTTCGTGATCGGCGCTGTCCAGCAGGATCAGCAGATCGATATCGGAATAAGGGTGCAGCTCACCGCGACCATAGCCGCCGACCGCGACCAGCGCGATGTCGGCGTCTTCGCTCCAGTTGAACTGGTCCCAGGCCTTTTGCAGGATGTTGTCGACGAACCAGGCGCGGTCTTCGATCAGGCGGCGAATGTCGCGGCCATTGCGAAAACGCGTGTCGAGTACCTCGCGAGCCTGGCGGATCGCCTTCTTGAACGCCGCGATAGGACTCGCTTTCAGGGCCAGTTCAGCCTGGAACTGGCCGCGGTCGAAGAGTTCGGGATCCACCTGCGGCATCGATTGGCTTTCCTTTTATAAGGCTGGGAGCGTTGTGTAGATCAGGCCGAGATGCGCGGGATGGTGTCGTCAGCGCGCAGGGTGAAGATCTCGTAGCCGGTGTCGGTGACCAGCAGGGTATGTTCCCACTGCGCCGACAGCTTGCGGTCCTTGGTGATTGCGGTCCAGCCGTCACCCAATACTTTGGTGTCGGCCTTGCCCTGGTTGATCATCGGTTCGATGGTGAAGGTCATGCCGGCCTTCAGTTCCATGCCGGTGCCGGCGCGACCGTAGTGCAGAATCTGCGGCTCTTCGTGGAAAACCTTGCCGATGCCATGCCCACAGAACTCGCGAACCACCGAGAAGCCGTTCTTTTCAGCGTGCTTCTGGATCACTTCGCCGATGTCGCCGAGGCGGCAGCCGGGTTTGACGATTTCGATCGCCTTGTACATGCATTCCTGAGTGATCTGAGACAGGCGCTCGGCCCAGACCGGTACTTCGCCGACGTGGAACATGCGGCTGGTGTCGCCGTGGTAGCCGTCCTTGATTACGGTTACATCGATGTTCAGGGTGTCGCCGTTTTTCAGCGGCTTGTCGTTCGGAATGCCGTGGCAGACCACGTGGTTGATCGAGGTGCAGATCGACTTCGGGTAGCCCTTGTAATTCAGCGGGGCAGGGATGGCCTGCTGCACGTTGACGATGTAGTCGTGGCAGATCTGGTTCAGCTCATCGGTGGTGATGCCCGGTTTTACGTGTTCGGCAATCATTTCCAGCACATCGGCGGCCAGTTTGCCGGCGACACGCATGCCAGCGATGTCCTCGGGAGTTTTGAGGTTGACGGTCATACAGGCTCTCTCTGCGCTCGGCGGCGCTTGCTGGTACGAATGGGGTGGCAAGTGTTCGTTTTGCGACCCTGAAAAACGCGATTCTAACAGACGCGCGGCGCAATTCAGCGCCTGCGTGCATCGCTTCTCTCTATACAATGGTGCCCCTGAAGCCGATTCCAAGGGGGCTGCGCCCATGTCCTTGGTGCGAATACAGATTTCGTGTTCCGTTTCTGCGCACCCTGTGGTATAAAATGCGCCGCTTTCCGGGGATACCCCGAGAAGCTTAAATCCACACACGTGTCGACACGATGACCTGGGTGCTTTTGGCTTTATGCCACTGGTTGGTCATTGGGATACGTGGAGGCCAAACCCGACTTATTAAGGAACTATCATGTCCCAAGTCAATATGCGCGATATGCTGAAGGCCGGTGTGCACTTCGGTCACCAAACCCGTTACTGGAATCCGAAAATGGGTAAGTACATTTTCGGCGCGCGTAACAAGATTCACATCATCAACCTTGAAAAAACCCTGCCAATGTTCAACGAAGCTCTGACTTTCGTAGAGCGTCTGGCCCAGGGAAAAAACAAGATTCTGTTCGTCGGCTCCACGCGTTCCGCGGGCAAGATCGTTGCTGAATAAGCATCACGTTGCGGTTCGCCGTACGTCTATCTCCGCTGGTTG